>CAUQWV010000028.1:0-3311 GCA_963522285.1 uncultured Campylobacter sp. | reverse complement strand
AAAATTCTAAAATTCTAAAATTCTAAAATTCTAAAATTCTAAAATTCTAAAATTCCGTCTGCGAGATTTTCCACCAAAATACTGCATAGCAAAATTCCACGCTTGAAATTATAAAATTTTACGCAGCAAATTCTGTACACTAGGCTTATCCCACATAAGAATTTTCGCGTTATAAGTTTGACGCTAAAATTCCTTGAGCTAAAACTAAAGTCTGAGAAATTTTAAAATCCATGCAGCCGCTTAATCTCTGCGCTAATCGGCTTTTTTTGGCCTGATTTGGTCACACTTACGTAGGTTGCGATCGCGCTGGTTACGTGCAAGCACTCGCGAAATCCATCCTCACCAAGCCGCAACGCTGCGACCTCGATCTGCACGCGGATAGAGGTATTTCCCACACTTAGTACTTTTGCGTAGCAGCTGATGACATCGCCGATAAATACGGGCTGCTTGAAAGTTACCTCCTGCATCGAGATCGTCACGACCCGCTCGGGCGCTATCTCGCGCGCCGCCGTCGCGCCCGCTAAATCGATCTGCGCTAGTATCCAGCCACCGAAAATATTGCCCGAGCTATTCGTATCCTTAGGAAGCGCTACGACCTTGATGCGCGGCTCGCCGAAATCGTCTAAGTTTAAATCGCTCATTTTTACTCCTTAAATTTAAAAATTTCGCATTTTAACCGCGCAAATTTAACACTTTTTCGATACAATCGGCAGAAATCTATGCCGAAATTTTAAAATTTTAAGCGGATGTGAGGATGGAATTTTGCTCGCGAAACAGACACATTCCGCTCGCAAAAAGACGATAAAAACGGCAAAAAGGATACGCGATGAACGATTTCGTAAAACTTAGCGAGATGGCAGCAGCCGCCAAAGCGCGACTAAACGCCCTCTACGACGAGCCGCACGACGAGCTGATCACGCGCGGATTGGAGATCTGCGGCTTTGAGCCTAGCGATACTGCGCGCATCGCCGTGCTGCGCCGCATCGTGGATCTCAAAGAGGATCCGCTGCTGCAGGAATTTCGCCGCTTAGGCTACGATGAGGCGCGGCAGCGCGAGCTAAAGAGCAAAATGTACGATTTCACGCGCGAAATACACGAGAGCATGCACGCAGCTCTTATCGCCGAGGCAGGCGCGCAGGGGATTTTGCAGCCGTTTTATCTGGAGCTTTTAAAGGGCGTGCACCGCATCGGGCTCGTGCTAAGCGCTATGCAAAAAAGCTGGCAAGCCCTAATCATCGAAGGCACGAACAAGCGCTGGGAAAAGGAATTTAGCTCGCTTGCGCAGGCGAAAGAATTTTTACTGCAAGAGGAGCTGTTTATGCGCACGCCTCACGGCGAGATCTGCGAGCGCTGCTACGGCGCGATAGTGCAGCGCGAGAGCAAATCCCAAATGGCGCCCTACGCCGTGGCCTTTGCGGATGAGACGGCGAAGCTGCAGAGCGAATTTAGCGATCTTTTGGAGCGCCTGGTGACGATTGCCGAAGATGAGAGCGAGCTAGCCTACATCGCGTATCTGTCCAAGCTCAAACAGGCCTTTTGCGAGAGGGACGCTAGCGCGGTGATCGGCGCGTGGCGGGATGCGGAGATCGCGTGGATGGATATAAAAACGCCGCTTCAGATCGGGCATCCGCTCGAATACTACGAGGACGCCTACACGCACGCAGTCGCGCTGGAATGGGACGTCAGACTTGCAGGCGCGTATGAGTTCAGCGCGGAGGAATTTAAAGCGCGCGTAAGCGAGAGTTTTGAGCGCGCGTATGAAAAAATCGGCGCAAACAACGCCGTCATGCACTCGCTCGTGCTCTCAAATATCGCCAAAACCCAGCTTTACGTCTGCGCGCCGCTGATCTACTACGGAGCCGATCTGAACGGGCTCTTTTCGGCGCAGGTCGTGCCCAACGACGAGTTCGTAAGCACCAACTGCGGCAAGAAAATTTTTGCCTTCGTAAATTTCGTCTATGAAAGCGCCAAGGCTAGACCTTTTATGCGGCTAAGCGGCGAAATTTTCGACCTTGAGTATCTAAATTTCGGGCGCGAAATTTTATTTAAAAAGCCGCAAATTTGGCGCCGCGTCTACGAAATATCGACGATCGGACATGAGTTCGGGCATATATTTTTCATCGACGCGGACACCGAGGCGCGCATGAACCGCTCGGGGCTTTTTAAGCTCATCGAGGAGTACAAAGCGACCACAGGCGGGCTCGTGAGCTTCTTTTTCCACGAGGAGGAGGAGTTTTGCCTGCCGGTGCTAGATGAGTTGATCCGCCGCGCCGTGGGGCTCATCGCGTGGCAGCGAGTGGAGGAGCTAAAGCCCTACTACTGCGAGGCTCTGATACATCTGAGCTTGCTTTTTGCATCGGGCGTTTTGAAATTTGACGGCATGCGGCTGGCGGTTAAATTTGACCGCGCAGGCTATGAGAGCTTCAAAGCTGCGTGCTTGCAAAACTACGAGGAGCTGGCGCGGCTTTATTGCGATAAAAAGGATGCGGTGGAATTTTTATCGCGCTTTGCAGAGCTTAGCGGTGGCGTATATCTGCCGCGCGAGGCGCAGGTGCGAGAGTTTGTGGAGTTTTACTACTCGCGCTACGAAGCGATCGGCAACGAAACGGACCCTAGCAATGAACGAGCAAAGTGGCTTTAAAATTTCAGCTCCGAACCGCGCCTTAAACATGAGAAGCGAGTAAAATTTTGCCGTTAAATTTTCTTAAAATTCTGTTTTAAAATTTTATCGGAGCTTCAAAATACGACGTTGAAAAAAATGCATAAATTTAACCCAAATTTATGTGGCAAAAGCCGTAATTTAAATTTAACGCGGACGCAGTCCGTACCGCTAGCGTCGCGCGGGTGGGGGCAAAATTTTAAAAAGTCGTGGGGGCGGGCGCGCCTCGCAACTCCGAGCGCTGCCCCCTTACGAATATCGCGCATAATGCACCCAGACGCTAAGCTATATCCATGAAATTTTATAGAAACTTACAAAATAAAATTTATCACCAAATTCATAGCCCGTGAAATTTATGCCGTGATTTCTGTTTTTCTTGGGGCGGGAAGGGGTCCCATTGCGAGGTCACACTTCTCACAGGACGCCGCCTCCGCAGCACCGCATTGCTCTGCTCGCCCACAAACCCCACCTAACCCCCCGATGACGCTAGCGATACGGACTGCGTCCAAGCATTTTTATTTAACGGCTTGCGCTACATACTTTGATTTTAAAATTCCTCGCTGTAAAATTCTAAATTTAGTAGTAGAATTCCACATCAGAGAAATTATAAAATTCTACTCACAGACTATGCGCGGAGTTCTTTCGGGATTTT
>CAUQWV010000027.1:0-3893 GCA_963522285.1 uncultured Campylobacter sp. | reverse complement strand
ATTTATGACTTGGAATTTAACTTCCGCGCACCGAAATTTGGCGCCGCTTTTATGCAAAATTCCACTTCTGCGCTCTGCCCCGCTAGAACGGAATTTTAAGCTTAGAGCTTTGAATTTATTCTTAAATTTAAGGCGCTGTGTAAAATTCATATAAAAAATTCGCATTATGTGCGGACGAGCGAGCTTTGAAATTCCAAAATCCCTAGAATTTCGCTAAAATTGCGGGCAAATTTTAAAAAAGGCGAAATTTTGACTATTTACGATTTGGAGCGCCTGCGACTGGACGCGAAAAAGCACGTGGAGCAGCTAAAGCTGATCGCCGTCATAAGCACGCTGGCGCTGTTTGCGGCGTTTTGCATCATCGCGTATTTCGTGCGCAGGCAGGGCGTGCAGAGCTCTAGCGCGACGATGCTTATGCTGCTGGCGATCGCCTCGCTCGCCGTGAGCCTGCGCGAGGTGCACTTAAACGGCTGGCAAAAGGATCTCATCGGCACGGAAAATATTTTGAAGTTTGGCGCGGTAGCAATCTCCTTTTTGATCTTCAAGTACTCCGCAGCCTTGCCGCAGGCGTTGATAGGCTTAGCCGCGCTTGCGCTCGCGGTGTGGCTAGCGGCGCGGCTTTACGCGCTCGGCGTAAGAAGCGCGCAAGATATCTTTACGGGGCGGTACCGCCAAAGCTACAAACAGCACTATCTGGCGCCTTTCGTGCGCGAGCTCGGCTACGAATACGTCTCCTACGGCAGCGTGCCGTTTTGGCGCGTGGTGCAGAGCGATCTGTTTGAGTTCATCGAAAATCTGCGCGGCAACGACCGCGTGGGCGGCGCGTGGCAGGGGGTGAGCTTCGAGTTTAGCGATGTGAGTTTTTTCCATCAAAATTTGCAGCACGAGCTCGTGGGGGCGTTTTTCGTAGCGGAATTTAACAAACGCATCATCGCGCCCGTTTTCATCTATCCGCGCGAGATACAAAATAAACAGCACGTAGGTCTAAAGCCCGTTGCGATGGACAACGTGGAGTTTTCCGCCCGATACAAGGTGCTTAGCGATGAGCCGCAAAACGCGATGTACGTGCTGACGCCTGCATTTATGGAGCGATTTTTGGCGGTGGGCGATGCGCTCGGAGCGCAGATCTGGGCGAGCATCAGAGAGCGGCGGATCCATATCTTCGTGCACACCGGGCGCGATAATTTCGAGCCTAGCGTCTATGAAAGCGTGCTGCGCCGCGATCCCGCAAGCGAGATAAAGAGCGAAATTTTAAACTTTTTGAGTATCGTTAAAATTTTAAAATTGAATGTGGGGATTTGGATTTAGACGAGCGAGTTCGGTTGGATAAAATTTATAGATTTTTGCGGCAAACCGAGCGTCGATCGTCTAGGCTTATACTTGCAGCTTTATGATTTTAGGCAAACAGATAATTCTTTTTGATGTAGTCGATATCTATATTTTTCTGCAAAAAATACTCTTTGATATCGTTGTAAATTTTATCATTGTAGATATAGATAAGATAGTATCTTGGTAAAATATTGTGATATCCGGGGTTAGTTGTATATTTGGCGACCCTTATAAACGGCATAGCACTAAAGCCCTTGAGGTTTTTATTCATCGATAGATAAAATATAAAATTTAAGAAAAATCCCCAGAGGTATATAAAAAATATTATCTCCAAAAGTTCCCATTTTAAAGCTATTAGCCCCATTATCGTAAGAGATAAATTGCAGATATTCCGCGAAATTTTTGAGCTAATAAATATGTCAATCGAAAAGCTCCTTCGCAGTTCGTCGAATTCTACTTTGCAAAATCTCTTAACGACGCCGTTTTCAATAAATTCTATATATCTATCCGTAAACCTTATTTGTTGCTTGCTGCGAATTAACTTAAAGATACATATCGCAATAAGAATCCCTAACATTACCAAATTCATAGCTACGCCTTTTGGCGAACATAGAGATCCGCATTCCGTAAAATCCTCTATTATAGCTATCGTTAAGACGGAAAATAACAATACCAAATACCAAGCGATCGCAAAAAATTTTTCATAGCCGTTTATAATCAATGGCTCTTTGTCGTAATCCCTGAGTTTTTGCTTATTAGAAATTTCCATTACTTTACATTCTTTTTATGAAATTTTGATTTCTCGTAATGGTTTTTCGCATAGCCTAATCGATTTTTACTTTGTGTCGCCATTACTTATTCCTTTTATTTATATAAAAATTTGCGGCTGGATTTTGTCTAAATTTTTTCCTGTTTTTAGTAAAAAATAGGTTTTTAGTTCCTTGTATTCCTTGCTCGTTAAAATTGAGGCGTCGATGATGAAGTGCTTATCGAAGATAATCAAACTATCGCCGCTTAGCATATCCAGTCCAAGCCCTAGCCCGTTCATCAATCTAAAAATCAGTAGCGGGAGTATACCGAGCCCAAATGCTATTGGCACTATGAATGGGGCTATCGCATAGCCCTTAAAGTAAAAAACGGCGGACATCAAAACGAAGTAGATCATAACGACGCTAATTACAAACTTTTTTGTGATTGTCGGCAATTGGGGTTGGGAAGGCCCAAAGGTTCGTTTTATCCCCACTATATTTGATAATTTTATTTCGAGCAGGACTAAATTCTTCTTCGTAGAAAAATACTCTATGGCGGAATTTTTAAATTTAATATAGCAGCTTCCTAGCTCTTTTGGCCGCCTGGTTAGCTCTCCGGGATGCCTATATGGAGAGAGGTATGAAATGATATCTAAAAGAAATAGAAACGGCAGGTATAGTTTTATCATTTCTATCGCGTTATCTTTGATAATTATCGGATATTTGTCGTAGTCTCTAGACTCAGCCTTTTTTTAGCGTAGTGCTGACTTCAAATTTATCCAAATTTAGCTCTTTATAAATAGAATTTCAAAGCGTTTTATATGTTCTCAAATAGGATGGCGGCGCGCAAGTGCGGCAGATAACAGATTATCCGCCGTAGTGCGTCTCATAAAGTCGCGCTGCGCCGCGGGCTGATAAAATCATGGCTCGCGCAAAACGCAGCGCAATACGCGCAAAAGTAAAATCTGCGGCTTGCAAAATCAAGCCGCAGCATTCAAAAGCGGTAAGCTTTAAATTTTTGGAATTCTGATCTTCTGCCCCGGATAGATGAGGTTCGCGTCCTTGATAACCTCGCGGTTGGCGTCGAAAATAACCTTGTATTTATTCGCGTCGCCGTAGAATTTCTTCGCGATTTTAGATAGGTTATCGCCCTTTACTATGGTGTAGTAGTTCTCGGCACTATCCTCTCTAATGCCCTCGATCTGCACGTTTTTAATGCCTGCGGTGTTGCCCGCGATAAGGGCTGCTTTTTCGAGAGTTTCCTTATCTGCGTTGCCGCTGATTTTGACGGTGTCGCCCTGCACCTCGACCTCTAGCCCCTCTACCGGCGTAGAGCTGAGATTGGCGGCGATCTCGTCTTTTACGGATTTGGCGTCATCGCCTAGACCTAGTAGTTTCTTGCCTGCTTCGGCTACGAATGAAAGTAAACCCATGTTTTCTCCTTTGGTTAAAGTGGCGAAATTTTATCTTAAATTTACCAAGGATCAGCTTAGGCGCATATCCCTGCCGATCTGCTCCAGTCTAGCGATGCGGTTCGGTTTATGTGCGCGAGATAGGTTCTCAGACCATCATCGCCGCGCCAATCTATTCATATTTGCAGCGTATGAATTATCAGCGCCGCGACTACGCTAAATTTTTCGTCAGTAAATTTCTGGCGATCACGGCGCATACGATGCTAAAAACGACGACCGAATATGAGTTGAGATTTAGCCCGCAAAATCCCGCGCTTAGAGCAAAGGCGCAAAGCGGCGCGTTTAGGTTGATCGCTAAAAAGGCAGCCCCTCCGCAAACCCCCGCTGCGCTTAGGCTAATAGG
>CAUQWV010000026.1:0-5976 GCA_963522285.1 uncultured Campylobacter sp. | reverse complement strand
TGATCGCTAAAAAGGCAGCCCCTCCGCAAACCCCCGCTGCGCTTAGGCTAATAGGTAGAATTTCGCCGATCGCAAATCCCACGCATAGCCCTAAAACTGCGCCTAGCGCGAAACTCGGCGTGAGCGTGCCACCATATCCGCCGCAGCGAAAGATCATCAAAATGCAAAACGCTTTGCAAAGCAAGATCGCAAGCAAATATGGGCTGAAGGACGCGGAATTGAAAGCAAACTGCGCTGCAGAGCGCCCGTTACCTAAAATTTCTGGTACGTATGCGCCGATCGCCGCGGTAAGCACGAATGCAAATGGTAGTGTAAGCGCGATTTCGAGGCTTTTTATGCGCAGCTTTTCGCACAAGCGCACCCCGTCTTGAAAGTATTTTGCCGCGACCCCCGTGACAAGTCCGATTATCGCTGCTGCGAGTAAATTTTGCGGGGTAGGGGCGAAGTTCGAAACTGCGTAATAAATTTCTTTTGAAGCTCCAAATTCCGCTGTAGCTGTGGCCACCGCACTTGTGGCAAAGGCGCATAAAATCGCCCGAGTATCGAAGCTTTTAAGCAAAATTTCTAGGCTAAAAAGTGCGCCCGCTAGCGGGACGTTATATGCAGCGCCCAGTCCAGCTCCCGCGCCGCATGCGACAAATAGCCGAAGCTCGTCTTCGCCGATATTTAAGGCGCGGCAGATTTTAGCCGCAAACAAGCCACCCAGCTCGCGCGGAGCAGCTTCGCTGCCTACCGGTGCGCCCAGAGCGATGGCTACTAGCTGCAAAACCGAGTGGATTAAATTTTGCCAAAACGGCGGATTTTGCCCATCCATCATCGAAGCTACGTTTAAAAAGGGTTTTAGCCTTATTAGCAGAATTCTAATTAAAGTTACGATTGCGCCAGCTGCGAGGACGCTAAGAAAGCGCCTAAGCGCAGTGGTTTGCTCCGTGATAATGTGAAATTCCTCATCATTATGCCCGAAAGCAAAAGTTTCAATTTCGTTGATGCCGAAGTTTAAGAGCCCTGCGCAAAGCCCCATTATAACGCCTATCGCAAGGATCGCTAGAAAGAATTTAGTACTCAAAATATGCCTTTTTGAAACGCATAATTATATAAAATTTTAGCTTTAAAAAATCCTTACCGTGCATATAAAAGCAGCTAAAACGCGAGTAAAATTTAAATAATGGCTAAGAATTTATATCATCTCTGCAGGTAAATTTTGCGCGAAATTCTATGAAGCTTAGGCAGGTTCGGAATTTTATTTACGTTAATTGCGTGAGTAAAATTTACGTAGATTTTATATCGCGCGTAGAAAATTTAGTAAAATTTCGCATCGCGCGGGAGGATAAAATTCTTTTTAAAATTTCTTGCCGCGAAGGCAGGCGAAATTCTACGTAAAATTTAAATATATCCGAGCGGGTAAAATTTTAAATTGAATAAGCGAGAAAATTTTGCAGAGGACGCGTGGGATTTCGCGCAGAATTCCAATTTGCGAAAGAGGGCAAAATTCCGCGTAGAATTCCGATCCGCGTAAGCGGGTGAAATTCGCGTTAAATTCTAAGCCGCGAGGCTAAGCAAAATTATGCGCGGAATTTTAATTTGCATGAGTCATAGGAATTTTATACCCGCGAATAAATTCGCTTAGGATTTTGCTATTTTTTCCAGATATCGTCATTTTTACCAGCTGCGGGCGCGCTTAGCTTTTTATCCAGAGTCGAAATTTTATCCGCGAGCTTTTGCGCACCGCCGAAAATTTCATCTTTTTTCGGAAGTCCGAAGTGAAATTTCGAGCCTACGCTGTCTCCGATGCTTGCAAGTAGCGATTTGGGCGCGTTTGCGATCGCGTCTTTAAAGATCGCCGCGTCGATGCCGAGCTCGGCTAAGTTTTTTAACGCCCGCGCAGAGCCGATAAACATCGCAATCTTAGCGTCAAATAAATAATCATTGGCCAGCTTTTGTGCGCCCGCCGCGGATTTTTTATCCACGATGATAAAGCGCGCGCCTGCGCCGTTTGCGAGCAAAATTTCATTTATATCATTCGTAATAACGCTAAATTTTTTCTGCGCCTTTTGCGCGGCGGCGATGAGCCTGTCGTTAAATTTAAAGAGCAGATTGTCGTATTTGAAAACTTCGTCGCCGTTTTTGATGAGATACAGCGGCTCGTAGGGCACGAGCGCGTGGCCTAGGATGATCATTTGCCGCCCCTTAGTTTGGCTTCGCAGGATTTGCAAAGGCGCTTTTTGTCGCGCAGAGCAAGCTCGTCGCTGCTAAAGTACGTCCCGCACTCGTCGCACGCCAAAAGCTCGGTCGCATCGTCCTTTTTCTTTATGCGAAATCTAGGCACTATCAAAAAATATATGAGCGCCGCGATAACGGCAACGGCTAGAATTTTCCCCATTATTTCACCCCTTTGATCACTAAAAATTTTCTATTTTTCAAAGCGTTTTCGCCGCTAAAAATTTCGCAGCGCACGCTCGTAAATTCCTTGCGGAATTCCGCCGCTTCCGCCTCTGCGCCTGAGCCCTTGTAGAGCAAAAACGTAGTGTTTTGATCGTAAAAGCCGCGGCAAATTTCAATTAAGCTTCGCGCGCTCATCAGCGCTCGCGAGCTTATCAGATCGGCGCGCAGCTTTGCGCCGTCTTGCACGCGCTCGGCGTGGATTTTTATGTTAGCTAGCGCAAGACTAACCTTCGCGTAGGTTAGAAACGCCGCTTTTTTAAGGTTTGGTTCAAACAGATGCCACTCGCACAGCGGCAGCGCGAGCGCCAAAAATATCCCCGGAAAGCCCGCTCCCGAGCCGATGTCGCACGCGATGCGCGGATAGCGCGGTATGAAATTCGCTCCGCTTAGGCTGTCGCGCACCACCGCGTCCAAATCGTCGTAATTCGTGAGGCTGTGGACGCGGTTAAATTTTTGCAGGCAGGCTTTAAATTTAGCGACCTGCTCGTTAAAACTTTCGTCCGGCGCAAGCTTCACAGCAGATGCCCCATCTGCTCTTTTTTGACGCGCAGATAGTTTTCATTAAATTTATTAGGCGTGATGATGATCGGCACGCGCGCGACCACTTCTACTTTCAGATCGTGCAGCTTTTGCGGGTTGTTCGTAAGCAGATTTATGCGCGAAATTCCAAAATGAGCGAGTATGAAATCCACGATTTCGTAGGTGCGCTCGTCTGCTTTGAAGCCCAGTTGATGGTTTGCTTCGATCGTATCGAGGCCTTGATCTTGCAGCGCGTAGGCGTTGATTTTATTAAAAAGCCCGATATTGCGCCCCTCTTGACGCAGATAGATCACCATGCCGCCGTGCTCTTCGATATATTTTAGGCTTGCTTCGAGCTGGTCGCGGCAGTCGCACTTTAGGCTGCCGATCGCATCGCCGGTAAGGCACTCCGAGTGGATACGCACGTTTAGCACGTCCGCGAAAGGCTGCTTAAATATCGCCAAATGCTCCTTATTCCCTTGCTTAAACGACTGAACGAGAAAGCTTCCGAAGCGGGAGGGGAGATTTGCGACCTCTGAAATTTTTATATCCATGCTTAAATTTACTCCAATTGTGATATTATGAATCCCGCAATTCTAGCTAAAAAAGGAAAAATAATGTTTAAACGATTTAGACGGCTACGAATAAACCCCTCGCTTAGGGATCTGGTGCGACAAACCGATCTACAAACCCGCTCGCTGATCTATCCGCTTTTTGTTGTGGAAGGAAGCGGTATCAAAAAGGAGATCGCCTCGATGCCTGGCGTATTTCAGATGAGCGTCGATGAAATTTTAAAAGAGTGCGAGACCCTTTTGGCGCTCGGTTTGGATAAAATTTTACTTTTCGGAATTCCTTCGCTAAAGGACAGCATCGGCTCGGATGCGCTAAGCGAGGACGGCATCATCGCGACTTCGCTGCGGGCGATAAAGGCTAAATTTCCAAATTTGCTCGTCATCACCGATCTATGCTTTTGCGAATACACCGACCACGGGCACTGCGGCATCATCGATCATGTACATCAGACGGTGGATAACGACGCGACGCTTGAAATTTCGGCGCAGCAAGCGCTCATCCACGCTAAAGCGGGCGCGGATATGATTGCTCCAAGCGGCATGATGGACGGTATTATCTCAACTCTGCGAGAGACGCTCGATCGCGGCGGATTTGAAAATTTACCGATTATGGCGTATTCGACGAAGTTCGCCAGCGGCTACTACGGACCGTTTCGCGACGTGGCAGAATCAGCGCCAAGTTTTGGCGATCGCAGCAGCTACCAGATGGATCCCGCAAATAGATTTGAGGCGATCAACGAAAGCCTGCAAGATGAGGCGCAGGGGGCGGATATCTTGATGATAAAGCCCGCGCTTGCGTATCTGGATCTAATCAGAGATCTGCGGGAGCGCACGCTGCTGCCGATCTGCGCGTATAACGTAAGCGGCGAATACTCGCTTTTGCAGGCGGGCAAGAAGGCGGGCGTGATCGATTATGAGCGCGTGATGATGGAGACGATGATAGGCATAAGGCGCGCCGGCGCGGATATGATCATAACCTATCACGCCAAAGAGATCGCGGAAATTTTAAACAGGGGCTAGCGATGAATAAAATAGCACTAGAGATTAAAAGTAACGAAATGGAAGCCGTATTGGACGCCGTAATGAAGCTGGCAAAAAAGATGAAATTTGAAGCTGAAATTCTATCTGAAAATAAAGATGAGTACATAGAGAATTTTGGCGAACTTTCGAGCGCCGTTATTGCGAAATTAGATAAGCCGAGCAATAGGGCTGTTTTTGAGCGCCTAAAGGATAAATGAAAAAAAGACAAATGAAATATTTAACGCTGCATCAAGCTATTTTTATCCACGATAAAATGCTAGAAAAAATAGGCGGAAGCAAGGGTTATAATAAAACTTCGCTTGGATATTTATCGTCCGCATTGCAGAATATAAAAAACGATCTGTATTATCCTACTATGGCGGATAAACTCGCGCATTTGACGCATTCGTGCATAAAATTTCATCCTTTCATAGATGGAAATAAAAGGACGGCGATTCTGCTAGCCGATATGTTTTTATCGGCGAATTCTATAGTTTTGGACGACGAGGAATTTTACGCGGCGATGGAAGACGTAGTCGTAAAGGTGGCTACGGGCGATATGACGAAAGGTGATTTAAAAGAATTTTTTAGTAAATTTATAAAAGATAAGGGGGATAAATGAGGCACTTTCTTACGTTAAACGATTTTAGCAAAGATGAAATTTTGCAAATGCTAAATTTAGCGTTTGAGATTAAAAAAGAGGCTAAAGCGCGAAATTTTAAACCATACTTGAAAGATCAAAAACTAGCGATGATATTTGAAAAAAGCTCGACCAGGACGCGAGTAAGCTTTGACGTAGGGATGAACGAGCTGGGCGGGCACGCGCTATTTTTGAGCAGTCGCGACATCCAGCTCGGGCGAGGCGAGCCGATCAAAGACACTGCTCGCGTAATTTCGCGAATGTGCAATCTAATCATGGCGCGCGTAAATCGCCACGAGACGTTAATAGAGCTCGCGGAATTTAGCCGCGTGCCGGTCATAAACGGGCTAAGCGATAAATTCCATCCCGTGCAGTTAATGGCGGATCTAATGACGATCGTGGAGTGCGACACCTCAATTGCAAAGATAAAAGCCGCGTACGTGGGCGACGGCAACAATATGACGCACTCGTGGCTCATGCTTGCCAGCAAGCTTGGCTTTGAGCTGCGAATAGCGACGCCCGTGGGCTACGAGGCTGATCCGCAGATACTAGTGCAAGCGCGGCAAAATGCCGAAATTTCAGGCGCTAAAATTTTAATAACGAACGATATAAAAGAAGCCGTAAGGGGCGCAAACGTCGTGACGACCGATACTTGGGTCTCGATGGGGCAAGAGGCCGAAAAGGAGCAAAGGATTCGTGATTTTGCGGGCTTTTGCGTGGATGAAAGCTTAATGGCTCTGGCTGAAAAAAACGCGATCTTTTTGCACTGCTTGCCGGCGTACC
>CAUQWV010000025.1:0-8530 GCA_963522285.1 uncultured Campylobacter sp. | reverse complement strand
TCCAAGAATTCCAAGAATTCCAAGAATTCCAAGAATTCCAAGAATTCCAAGAATTCCAAGAATTACGCTCAGCTCGAAAAATCATAGTTAAAATTTAGCAAACTCAGGACCCGATTGCTAAAATTTTATAAAATTTATATAAAAACCTTGACATCCTACCACTCAATGTTGTATAATACTAGCAATCTTACCGAAAGAGTGCTAAAAGTGAAAACGAATAAACGTGATATGATCCTGGAATCCATCATTTCCGCCTATCTCGATAGCAACACCCCGATCGGATCTTCAGAGCTGGGTGAGCGTATGGGCGTAGCGATGTCAGCGTCTAGCATCCGAATTTATTTTAAGCGCTTAAGCGACGAGGGGGCTTTGACGCAGCTTCATGTAAGCGGTGGTAGAATTCCGACGGTTGCGACGATGCAGGATTACTGGCGCGCTAGGCTTAGCTTCGACGATGAGTTAAAAATAGACGATGCTCGCGAGCTAGAAGCGGTGCTTGAGGATTTTGAAATTTACTGTATGATTTTCAACGCCGAAAATGAAGCCCTAAGCGAAGTCATCAATCACGATGATCGTTTCATAATCCTTACATTTAGAACGGATGAGATTATCTTAAAATACGATTTTAGAGTTTTTAAATTCCTATCAAATTTAATAGGAATTTCACTCGGAGATTTGGAGCTAGCTTCGATGCAGATCGGTCTGCGCGAGCTTAGCACCAAGATCAGGGAGCTAAAAAATTCTAAAATCGAATTTCTTTGTAACGAGGTCGTGGCGTATAAAATTTTCAAAGACGAGCGGTTTAAAATTTTACTCAACCCCTCGATCGCCGTAAATTTTACGAAAAATTTGATCTTCGCACCCTACTTCGAGCACGGATTCATGGGGATCAAACGCCCCGTAAAATTCGAAGGCGAGGACGCTACGATGATCTGCGCAGGCAGCGTTTACGAGAATTACGAGAAATTTTTTAACTACGCTAAAGGAGTAGCATGAGCCATAAATTTAAAGAGCACGGCGATAAAAATGCAGCGTGCGATAGTGAAGAAAAAGAGGTTTGCGAGCAGTGCGCGTCAGAGGCGGGCGAGCCGCAAGAGGCGCAGACATGCGACGATACCGATGCGCAGATACAAAAGCTTCAAAACGAGCTGAGTGAGATCACTGATAAATTTTACCGCGCCAATGCGGATTTTGAAAATCTCAAAAAACGTTTGGAAAAAGAAAAAGATAGCGCTGTTGCTTACGCTAGCGAGAGCTTTGCGAAGGATCTGCTGCCGATAATCGACGCGCTTGAGGAAGCCGCCAAAATTGATGTGGAAGGTAATGAGCTTGCGGATAAAATTGAGGTCGGCGTAAAACAATGTCTAAGCCTTTTTACAAAGACTTTTGAAAAATACGGTATCGTTCCGATAGCGACGGATGCGGGATTTGATCCTAGCGTGCATAACGCTATTTCGATGATTGAAGCCGAAGGTGCTAAAAAAGGCGATATCGTTCAAGTATATCAAAAAGGCTATATGTATAAGCAGCGCGTTTTGCGCGCCGCTATGGTAGTAGTGGCGAAATAATCGCTCAAATTTTAAAATTTTAAATTCAACACAAAGGATAACAAATGGCAAAAGTCATAGGCATTGACCTAGGAACAACAAACTCGTGCGTAAGCATATTTGAACGTGGCGAGAGCAAGATCATACCGAACAAAGAGGGCAAAAACACTACTCCGTCGGTAGTCGCTTTCACCGACAAAGGCGAGGTTTTAGTAGGCGACAGCGCCAAGCGCCAAGCCGTCACTAACCCGGAAAAAACGATCTATTCGATCAAGCGCATCATGGGTCTTATGATGAATGAAAAAAATGCGCAGGAGGCTAAAAAGCGCCTACCGTATAAAATCATCGACCGAAATGGCGCGTGCGCGGTAGAGATCGCGGGCAAGGTTTATACGCCGCAAGAAATTTCAGCCAAGGTGCTAATCAAGCTAAAAGAGGACGCCGAGGCGTTTTTGGGCGAGCCGGTTGTCGATGCGGTCATAACCGTGCCTGCGTATTTCAACGACAGCCAAAGAAAGGCGACGAAAGAAGCAGGAACGATCGCGGGCCTAAACGTGCTTCGTATCATTAACGAGCCGACCGCGGCGGCGCTTGCGTATGGACTGGATAAAAAAGAATCTGAAAAGATCGTCGTTTACGATCTGGGCGGCGGCACGTTCGACGTAACCGTGCTAGAAACCGGCGATAGCGTCGTAGAAGTTTTAGCTACCGGCGGTAATGCATTTTTGGGCGGCGATGATTTCGATAACAAGCTGATCGACTTTTTAACCTCAGAATTTCAATCTGAAACAGGCATCGACTTGCGTGGCGATGTCATGGCTATGCAACGCTTAAAAGAGGCTGCGGAAAACGCCAAAAAAGAGCTAAGCAGCGCGATGGAAACTACGGTAAATTTACCTTTCATTACCGCTGATGCCACAGGTCCTAAACACCTGATGAAAACCATCACTAGAGCTAAATTTGAAAGTATGATCGATTCTTTGGTAGATGAGACCATAAGCACTCTCAAAAAGGTCGTAAGCGATGCGGGTCTTAGCATGAACGACATAAAAGAGGTCGTCATGGTTGGCGGCTCGACGCGCGTGCCACTCGTGCAAGAGGAGGTCAAAAAGGCTTTCGGCAAGGAACTAAATAAGAGCGTAAACCCTGACGAAGTCGTAGCAATCGGCGCGGCGATCCAAGGCGCGGTCATCAAAGGCGACGTAAAAGACGTGCTACTGCTCGACGTGACTCCGCTAAGCCTCGGCATAGAAACCCTGGGCGGCGTTATGACCAAGATCATCGAAAAGGGAACTACTATACCTACGAAAAAATCTCAAACCTTCTCGACAGCAGAGGATAACCAAAGCGCCGTTACGATCAACGTTTTGCAGGGCGAGCGCGAGTTTGCAAAAGACAACAAATCGCTAGGAAATTTCAATTTAGAGGGCATCATGCCCGCTCCTCGCGGCGTGCCGCAGATCGAGGTAGAATTTAACATCGATGCGAACGGAATTTTAACCGTTTCGGCAAAAGACAAGGCTACCGGCAAAGCAACCGACATCCGCATCACCGGCTCAAGCGGCTTAAGCGATGCCGAGATCGATAAGATGGTAAAGGACGCCGAGCTTCACAAAGAGGAAGACAACAAGCGCAAAGAAACCGTCGAAGCGCGCAACCAAGCCGACAGCATCGCACATCAAACCGAAAAGAGCCTAAGCGAGATGGGCGAGAAGGTGCCGGGCGATCTACGCGCTAAGATCGAGGGCGCGCTAAATGATCTAAAAGCCGTGCTAAAGGATGAAAACGCGAGCAAAGAAGCGATAAACTCTAAAGTAGAAGCCCTAAGCAAGGTCGCCGAGGATCTATACAAGGCTGCCAGCGCAAATCAGGGCGCACAAGGCGGATCGCAAAGCGGCGGTGCAAACGGCGGTAAAAAAGACGACGACGTCATCGACGCCGAAGTCGAATAACACCCGCGCAAAGTGAAATTTTATAACCGCGCGCCCGGTAGTTTTGCCTGCGCTTGAAAGGTAGTTTTACCGACACGCGGCAGAAGCAGCTCCACAAACCGCGCATAAAATTTCATAGCTTCACAGACTCGGGCGTTTTTCATACGCCCGAGCTTAACTGCTACTTCAAATTAAATTCCCAACAAACTAAAATTTTGAGTCACACATAAATACTACTAAATTTTGCGCTGTATAAATACCGCTAGACATTAAAGTATATCCGAACGCGATCGAAATTTCTCCGTGCCGATCTCAAATATAGCTGAAATTTTAAGCCTATCGCCTACAAACGAAGCTGCGATAAATTTAAACGTATGGCGAGAAAGTAAAAAATGTATCGTAAAAAGCGCCGGTTAAATTTTAGAAGCAAAATAGCTAAATTTAAAGACGCGCAGATTGATTTATGAAAAAGCAAAAGCCCAAAGACGGCGCTTCGCCTTTGGGCTTTAAATTTAGCTTTATTTAGCTAAAGCTAGTTCTTGCGAGTATTCGCATCAGGGGTGAAAAGCGGCTTATTTAGCAGCTTGAAATCGCCTACGAACTTCTGCCCCTTCTCGCTAGTGATCCATTTGATGAAGCGCTGCGCGTTTTCATAGTCGGCTTTTGGGCAATGCTTAGGATTGACCGCGATTACGGAGTAAAAATTCTTCAGATCGTTATCGCCTTCGTTGATGATGACCATATCCGGATTTCCCTTTTTATTGTCCTCGTATTTGATGTAGGTGCCGCGATCGGTGAAGGTCACGCCCTTTTGCTCGGCGGCTGCGTTGATCGTAGCGATCATGCCTTGACCGGTTTGGCTATACCACGCCTCATTTTCAGGCACAGCGCCCTCAACCTTTTTCCAAATACCTTTCTCTTTGTTATCGGTGCCCGATTTATCGCCGCGAGAGAAAAATTTAATCTTTTCCGCCTTGATTAGCTCAAACGAGCCTTTAAGGTCTTTGCCTTTAAATTTAGGCGCGATGGATTTATCTGCGATGAGGATAAAATCGTTATACATAACGGGCGTGCGATCAACGCCGAAGCCTTTTTCTACAAATTCTTTCTCGACCTTCGGCGAATGCACGAAAAGTATGTCTGCATCGCAGTTCTCGCCAAGCTTTAGAGCAGCACCTGTGCCTACCGCCGTCCATTTGATATCGACGCCGGTCTCCGCCTTATACGCAGGATAGATCGCGTCTAGCAAGCCCGTATTATCGGTACTCGTTGTAGTTGCCATCACCAAATCGTTATCGGCGGCAAAAAGGCTCGCACTAAGAGCGAGCGAAACAAAAAATATTTTTTTCATGTTATCTCCTTTAAAAAATGTGCTATTATAGCATATAAATTTGGTTTATAAATATGCCAAAATAGAACATTTAGGACGCGATCTTGGACTTTATTTTAGAAGGAATTTTAAGCGCATTCGGTCTGCTTCTTAGCGGCGATGCGGAGACCTTTTCGGCGATTAAAGCGACGCTTTATACTTCGAGTATTTCGATACTTTTTGCGATTTTAACCGGCTTTCCGATAGGATTTATCCTCGGATTTTACGAATTTCGCGCTCGCAGAACGCTTAGGCTTTTAAGCGACGTAGCGCTTGCGATGCCCACTGTAGCGATAGGACTGATCCTTTATGCTTTCATCTCCAGAAACGGCCCTTTGGGCGAGCTGGGGCTTCTTTTCACGCTCAAGGCTGTGATGCTCGGACAGTTTGTGCTGGCGCTTCCCATCATCGTCTCGCTAAGCGCCAGCGTCATCGAAAATATGGATAAGAAGCACTATCTCAACATTATGAACTATCGCCTAAGCCCGCTAAATTTAATCCTTTGCGTGCTTTACGAGCTGCGTTATGCCCTACTGGTCGTCATCGCCACCGCTTACGGGCGGATCGTCGCCGAGGTAGGCGTAGCGATGATGATCGGCGGCAATATCAAATATTTCACCCGCACGATCACCACGGCGATCTCGCTTGAGACCAACAAGGGCGAGTTTGCGATGGGTATAGCGCTCGCGCTGGTGCTGATTTTAATAGCGTTTGCGGTAAATTTAGCCATCCATGCGCTAAAAAGGCTAGATCGATGAATGCAGATAAGCTAAAGCGCCCGAGCAAAAATTTCACAGACAAAAACCGAACGGAGCGGGAATGCGAAAATTTTATGAGCAAAAATTCCACAGACGTAAATTATGCAGGTGAGAATTCTACGAGCGCAAATTTTGCCGCTAAGAATTCTACGAGTAAAAATTCTCCGACCGAGAATTCCATTAGCGGAAATTCTGCGGGTGAAAATTCTACGAATGAAAATTTCGTAAATGAGAATTCTGCGACCGAGAATTTCGCGAGTAAGAAATTTACGGATAAGAATTCCGCCGCCGCGCGATCTGTACCCAATAGCGAGCTGATCTCGGTGCGGGATCTAGTGCTGTGCTACGGACGGAGCGAAATTTTAAATATCCCCAGCCTCGATCTAAATACGAGCGGTATCACGGCGCTTTTGGGCTCCAACGGCAGCGGCAAATCCACGCTGCTGCGGATTTTAGCCTTTTTGCAGCGCCCGAGTAGCGGTAGCGTGGAGCTTTGGGGCCAGCAGGCGCCCTCTTTGCAGACGTTGCGGCAGATCTGCCTGCTGCTGCCCGAGCCTGTGCTTTTAAAACGCAGCGTGGAGCAAAATTTTAAATTTGCGCTCAAAAGTCGCGGCGCGCTTGCGGAATTTGACGAGCGAGTGAATGAGGCGCTCGGCCTAACGGGGCTTGACAGAAGTTTTTTAACAAAAAAGCATTTCGAGCTTAGCTCGGGGCAGACGCAGCGCATCGCGTTTGCGCTCGCTCTGGCGCAGCGCGCGAAGCTTTATCTGCTCGACGAGCCGACCAACAGCCTCGATCTTGCCGCTTCCAAGCTCTTTGCGCGCGCGATTTTATTTATGCGAAGCCGCTACGGCTGCGGCTTTATCATCGCCAGCCATGATGAGAAATGGCTCAGCGCGATCGCGCAAAGAAGCGTATTTCTGCATCGCGGCAAGATATGCGAGTTTGAATACAAAAATATCTTTGACGTGCAAAACGGGGTTTTAAAATTTTCGGATGAAATTTCGTTGCGCCTTGAAGAGGGGCTCGCACGCGCCCGCAAAATCGCGATAAATCCGAGTAAAATTTTATTATCCCAAAGCCCGTTTGAGCGCTGCTTCGCGGGGATTTTACACTCGGTTTCGCTTCAGTACGGCTCCTCGCTGCTCATCAAGATCAAGGCGGGCGACGTGCTGCTAAAATGCGTCACGGCGCAGGATGAGCGGCGCTGGAGCGCGGGCGAGAGGATCTATTTCGGATTTGAAAGCGGCGCGTTTTTAGGACTGGAGTAATTCTGCGCGAAGTGTGGATAAGCTTAATTTTGCTTTAGAATTTTATTCGGGCGGCACTAATATTATTTTTTCAAATTTTTACTGCTAACTATCTAGCGCGGCGTACCCGGCGAAACAGAGCGCAAAAATTTGCGCCTTTAAATTTTGAAATTTACAGGCATGGCTTTACCGAGCGGCACAGTGTGAAATTTTGAAATTCCATTGCTAAGAAATTTTAAAACTTAGCCGCGAATGCAGCTAACAGGATTTTGAAATTCCACAATTTCTAGGCGCGGAATTTCAAATTCTAAATTTTATTCCGCAGGGCGTGTCGTTTATTTTGCCTGCAGCGCAAAGGCGGAACGATGGTAAGAATTCTGCGGCGCAAAACCCGCATAAAATTCCAACCAGACGGCGCAGAATTCCGATAAATTTTAAAAACGGCGCGGGATTTTATAAAATTTCACGAGCTCAAAAAAGCGGCAGAGCTCTAACCTCACGCCGCTTAAATCTTCCCGCCGAACATCTCATACATCGCCTTTTCCTCGCCCCAAAGCTCGCGGTGCTTTTTGATGCAGGATTTTATCGCGTTTACGAGATATAGCACGTCTTGCTCGGTGTGCGTGTAGTGCAGGCTCACGCGCACGAAGCCGGGCTTGGCTTCTGGCATGCGCCCCTCCTTGATACCCAGCAGATCGTGAGCGTACGGCCCCGCGCACATCACGCCCGCGCGCGTCTGAATGCCGAAGTCGTTGCTAAGGCTCGCAGCAAAATCATACGCCGAGACGCCGCGCACGTTAAAGGAAAATATCGGCAGCCGCGGCGCGCCCTTTGGAGCGTAGTTTATGATCTCGTCAATGCCTGCTAGCTCGCGCTCAAAAAGCCGCGATAGCTCATCCTCGGCGCTTTTTATCCTCTCAAAACCGATCTCGTTTCGTAGCGCGTAGGCTAAATTTGCCCGCATGAGCCCGATGATAGGCGGCGTACCGCCCTCCTCTAGCTGCTCGGGGTTTTTCAAAAATACGTGCCCTTCGCGGCTAGCGTAGGCGACCGTCCCGCCCGCGGCAAATGTCGGCACATCGCTGTTAAGTAGCTCCTTTTTGATCGCCAAAAGCCCGCAGCTTGCAGGCCCTCCTAATAGCTTATGCGGCGAGAGGAAAATCGCGTCGAAATGATCGCAATCTAAATTTGCGTGCGAGCTCAGCGCCGCGCAGTCAAAGGCTACGATACCGCCCGCAGCCCTGATTAGCTCGCTGATCTTTTTGTAGTCGCTGACGACGCCCGTGACGTTTGAGGCGGCGCTAAACGAGCCGATGACGTGGCGTCCCGCATTTAGCTTCAGTATGCGCTCAAGCGCGAGCAGATCGATCTCGCCGGACTCGCTAAGCGGCACGCGCAGGTAGTCGCAAAGCCCCTCGCGGAAGCTAAGCTCGTTTGAGTGGTGTTCGTATGGCGAAACGAGCACGAGCGGAAGCTGCGCGGCGCGTAAATTTGCCTCGCCGATCGCGCTTCTGGTTGCAGGCGGCAGATAGATGCCGAGCAGCTCCTGAAATTTTTTGATCGCAGCCGTCGCGCCCTGTCCGCAGGCGATGAGATAAAACCGCTCGTCAAGCCCTAGCAGCTTTTTTAGGCTCTCTCGCGCGCCCTCGTAGCGCCGCTGCGTGATGATGGCGCT
>CAUQWV010000024.1:0-14395 GCA_963522285.1 uncultured Campylobacter sp. | reverse complement strand
GAATTTTAGAATTTTAGAATTTTAGAATTTTAGAATTTTAGAATTTTAGAATTTTAGAATTTTGCGGCGCGAAGATTTACAAGCAAATTAAAACGCGCCGCAGCAAGTGGTGCTAGCAGCTAGTTTGCAGCGTCTTGAAGCTCTTCTTCGATCTCGGAGTTGCTTTTTACGACCATGCCTGAGCCGTGGATGACGCTAGGCATGCAGGATGTGCAGATATGCACCGTCTCGCCGTTTTTATGCGCCTTGATAAAGACCGCGTTTTCATCGTCGCTGCTTTTTAGCGAACAAATATTGCAAATGTAAATATCGCCTGATTTCATAGAAATCCTTTCTTAAAAATTTTGCACTATTTTATGAAAATTTCAAAATTTTTCATTGATTTTAGTTAATCTTTAGCGATTTTTATTGCGGGCGCTTTCGTCTATCAGCACTACGTGCGTCAAAAAGATGATGAAAAATAGCTGGAAAAATAATCCTACCAGCGGGATCAAACACAGCAGATAAAAAATAAAAGCGCTTAGGGCAAATTTATATCCGCCGCCCATTTTATAAGAGCGCTCGAAGCTTTTCGCGCTTAACGCATTTGAAGCGACGTCGATTAGAACCAGCTTGTAATAGATATAAAAAAACGGCACGTTGATTATGAATAAATTTATTACCGGTACGAACAAAAGCACCGAGCAGATAAATAAGATTGCTAAAAATTTTAAAATTTCAACGCTCATCAGCTTTAGCACTCGCGCCGTGCTCGCTTCGTCCGCGCGGCTTAGATGGTAGTGGCGTGCGTTGATCTCTTGAGTGACTGCGGGCGTCAGAAAGGCCGCGATGATAAGCGCACAAAACACGCTAAGCATCAGCACCGCGAAGCTGGCAAACACCGAAAAGATAGCGCCGATAATCCACTTCGTAGCAGCAAAGCTTAGAATTTTTGCAATTACCGGGAAGCGCTGCTCGTCCAAGAAGCTAAAATCGCCGCTTTGCGCGCCCTGCGAAAGCGCGTCAAAAAGCTCTTTGCCACCGAAAAATGCGAGCGTACCTAAGATTATGAGCGAGCACACAAGCGGCAATAGTGAGAGCAGAATAAACTTGCGCGTAAAAAAATCCTGCTTTGCCAAATTAAAAATTCTACCCATGTATGCTCCTATTTGCGTTATTTTAGCGACTTTTGCGATGGAATTTGAGCTGAGTAATTTGACTGCCGCACGAAACGCGCCTCATCAATCTGCTCGCTTGGCTCATTCGCTTGCTTTAGCCAGCTCACCTCGCCTTATAATACGAAATTTATGCTTTGATCGCTCGCTCGCCCGCGTTTAATTTGCTCGTTTATAATGCGTAAAAGAGAGACCAGATCTAGCTATGTTTTTGCCTGTTGCGAATATTTGTTTGCTTGCTGCGCAGAATTTTTGCCTCTTATAAATAAGCTGACATTGCGTAAAATTTCAGGCGCAAAATTGCAGAATTTCAAATCAAACCTCTTTTTTAAAATTTGCCTGCCGAAATTTTATAGATGAAATTTCAAAATTTCAAAGGTAAATCCCGCGCGCAAATCCAGACTTCACTTCGTCGCGTCGTATATCTTTTGCAATTGCTCGTAAATTTCGTTTGCGTTTACTGCGCCTTTTGATAGCACCTCGATTAGCACCTCGTTATCCTCAAGGTCTCCCCAGATTTTGCGGTAGCTGCCCTCTTTGTAGCCGTTATTTTGGCGGAATTTATTCAGCACATTTTTGCCGATATATTTGGCAAAAAGTATGTCTAAGCTCACTCCGCATTTAATCGCGACGCGAAAAAAATCGGTCAGTAGCTCGCCGATTTGCAGCTCAAAGCCGCTCGTTTCGTGGATTATGAGCTCGATGTCGTTTACGATCTCGTAAATGCTGTATTCGCGCACGTCGTAGGCGTAGGAGCTAAACTCCGCAAATCCGCTTACTGCCGTGACATCGCTTACGATGTGATCGATGTCTTTGCTGCCGTAATATTGCTCTAAAATATAGCTCATCACGAAGTGCCAAATATCAACGATCTCGATGACGATATTATTCACGTCCGGCGCTGCAGAGATATTTTTCCAATGCTTCCACGCAAAGCTATCGATGAGCTCGGCGCATTCCATATAAATGCAGCGCTTCCAGTTGATAAGTTTGCCATTTTTTGTATAGCCGTCCTCCCAGCCCGCGCCATTTGTTTCGTCGTTTAGGGCTTGCTGCATCAAAAACATCTCTTTTACTTTTTTATAATTTTCCATAAAAATTCTCCTAATTTTGGCTCGCGATTATAGCTAATAAAAGAAAATCATTGTATAATTTAGCAAAAAGGAGGCTTAAAATGTGTGCCGCTCAGGATAAATTCGACGAGTTTTTAGGCAGGATGAAACTCCTATCTCTCGGAGTTTTGCGCAATAATCTGCCATATTGCTGCAGTGCATTTTATGCCTACGATCCGCAAAATAAGGAGCTCATCATCGCAAGTGCGAGCGACTCCGAGCATATCAAAGCAGTCTTTGCCAACCGCGGAGTTGCGGCTACAGTCGCGCTGGATACGAAATTTGTAGGCAGGATTAAAGGCGTGCAGATTTGCGGCCATATCCGTAGCGCGGATGAGCGCGAAACCTCGCTATATCTTAAGCGCTTCCCGTTTGCGCGCGCGATGCAGACCGATTTTTTTACGATCAGAATCGATTGGATGAAAATGACCGATAATACTCTAACTTTCGGCAAAAAGCTAATTTGGGAACGCTAATTCGCTAATAAATCGTCTATTTATTTTACGAAATTTTAAACTTTGCGAGGATTAAATTTTATCTGGTAAAATTTTTAAAACTTGCATAAATTCTATCTTGTCTATTTTTCAAAGAATTTCACTATTAGACCCGCTTTAAAATTTCCGCTCCGTTGGTTTTTGGAATTTTACAGCATGGAATTTAGCGTAAAATTTCATCTTGCAAGCGGGGATTATCGCAAATTTTATTCCCTTAGAAGCGGAGCCTGCCACGTAAAATTTCGCTTGAAAATTTTAAAATTCTAAAATTTCGCTTTTCAAATTTAATCTGCCGCTCAAGCTTAGCTCTGCCGCTCCCTAATTTCGCTTACTAGCCGTCCGCCGATCGCGTAGTCGTCGGTGGATATTTCGTCTATCGTCACGACCGTGGTTTTCTCGCCCCTGCCTAGCACGGCTACGAGGGCGTCGGTGAGGTTCTTGACGAGCCTTGCTTTTTGTTCGCGACTTAAGCCGCCACGCTCTTTGGTGATTTTGACGTTTATGTAGGGCATTAATTCTCCTGAAAATAAACGTAATTGTAGCCAAAATTTCGTCTGCGCGCCTAAAAGTGCAAAAATTTATGTTAAAATCGCCGCGATCTGAATTTAAGGAGAAAATATGCCATTGTTAGATAGTTTTAAGGTCGATCATACCCGCATGAATGCCCCTGGCGTGCGGCTCGCAAAGAGCATGCGCACCAAAAGCGGCGATAAGATCAGCGTCTATGATCTGCGGTTTTGCCGCCCGAATTTAGAGATTATGAGCGAGCGCGGCACCCACACGCTGGAGCATCTTTTCGCGGGCTTCATGCGCGAGCACCTAAATAGCGCGGACGTCGAGATCATCGACATCTCGCCGATGGGGTGCCGCACGGGCTTTTATATGAGCGTGATCGGCGCGCCTAGCGAGAGCGCCGTTGCGGCGGCGTGGAGCGCGAGTATGAAGGATATTTTGGGCGTGGGCTCTCAAGCAGAGATCCCCGAGCTGAATAAATTTCAGTGCGGTACCTTCGCGATGCACTCGCTAGCAGAAGCTAAACAGATCGCGCAAAACGTGCTAAATAAAGGAATCGGCGTGATCAAAAACGACGAGATCGCGCTGGATCCAAGCAAGATAAAATAGTTTTGAAATTTAAGAGATAGTGCAAAATTCTAACGCTATCTCTTTGAACTTCCGCTCGGCTCGTGATCAGTATGTTACGCGCTATAAAAACATTATCGTAAAATGTGCAAAAATTCGAGGCGCAAAAATGCGTATCTGCTAAAACAAGCCGGAGGTAGTAGCATCTATTTATAAGCCGATTTAGCTTTATAAACCGACTTGGCGCTTGCCGTAAAATCTGCGTCACGCGAGGTCTTTGATAAAAGCTACGATTTGGCTTTAATCTGGGTAGCAAAAGCGCGTAAGCAAAGCTCATATCAAATTTAATAAATTTATCTAGCAGAGCAGTTTTAAATTTAGAGGAATTTTTAAAATTCCGTCTTAAATTAAAGCCGAAATTCTATCCGCAAATACCATGCTTATGCGCCTCTTACTTTTAGATGCGATCTTCAATCCTCCAAAAAAATCGCACAGTAAAATGTGAATTTAAAATTTTTATTTAAGGTTACGTTGCGAGTTTGGCGCTTGAAATTTCACTTTCGCTTCACGAAAAGAATGCTAAAATCCGCCGAAACCGCACCGGATGCGGTAAACTTAAAGGAGAGAAAATGCAAAGAATTTTTCATATAAAAGATGCTATTTGTAGCGACGAGCGAGCCGTAAAAATGACATTTTTTACTACGGAGGCCACTTGCGGCGCTGTTTGGATCGTCAAACGCGGCCAGGTCGTAGCGCCGCATATTCACCCAGACGGCGATGACGTGTGGATCTGCTTAAGCGGACGCGGCGTGTTTTATCCGAGCAAGGGCGAGGAGGTGCCGATCTGTGCGGGCGATCTAATCATTTCCAAAAGCGGAGAGTGTCACGGTATGAAAAATACGGGCGATGAGGATTTTGTGTTTGCAAGCGTTACGGCGCCGATTCCGTGCGGCTACGAAGCGCTTTGAATTAAAATTTGCCAGAGATTTGTGGTATTCGTAAAATAAATTAGCGCCGCAAAGAGTTGAATCAGAATTTGCCCGTAGCGTTAAATTTCATAAATTTAGCCGCGCTTTTGTACAATTTCAAGTGCCGCGCAATCTGCGGCGAGATTAAATTTGAGGCAAAAGATGTATGAAGATTTTACGCAAGAGCCAAAGGGCAAGCGCGCGCAAAAGAAGCGCAAAGCTAGGGCGCGCAAGGTAGAAGCAGATCGTAAGCCGGTGCGAGACGCGCCTCGGGGTATGCCGCTTTGGCGCAAGATCGTGCTTGGCGCGATATTTGTATTCGCGGCTTTTAGCGTGCTTATTATGTCGGCGGTTATAAATTCCGCAGACGACTACTCGCCGCAAGAGCAGATCGAATACAGCGATTTTTATAAAAAAGATGGCGAAATTTACGCCCTCGTGGTGGGTGCGGACTATTTTGCGATACCGGGCGCGGACGCGGCGAGCTTTCGGGTTTTGAATTTCGGCTCCGGCTATCGCTCCAACGTCGCGGCGGATAAAAACGCCGTATATTGCGGAAATATCGCGATGAGTGAGCTAGAGCCCGCGCGCACGAAAGCCGTAGCGTTCGGATACGTAAGCGACGGGCGGATCGGTTATTTTTGCGACGGCGAGGCGGTGCCGAACGACGCGCTGGGAGCTCTTAAGCTCACTTATCAAACCTTGGCGCATATTTTTTGGGATGCGCCCAAGCCGCAAAGCTACCTCTATTATAAATTTAAACGAATGGACGCTACGGATCTGCGCCAAATCGTGGGTTTGTATTACGCTGCGGAGGGCTCGCGCGCGTTTTATAAGGGAGAGGTTTTGGCGGGCGCCGATGCTGCGAACTTGCAGGCTATAAAAGGCTCTGACGGAAGGGCTAGTAGCGTTTATACCGCGGACAGCGCGAACGTGTATTTTAAAAATCTACGCCTTGACGCGCGCGATAACGGCGGGCATTACGAACTTTTGAGGCAGCGGTTGAGCTATTTTTTGTGGGATGTGAAAAGTGGCGATGTTTTTGCGAACGATCTGAAATTTGACCCAGCTGCCGCGCCCTATACTCCGCTAAATAGGCAGCTTGCGCACTCAAACCATCTATTTTTTACCTCCCCAGACGGCATCTATTATTTCGACGAGAACGACGGAAAGCAAAAGCGCGCGGCAGACAACCCCTTTGCGGGCGAAGTTCACGCGCTTAGCGGCAGCGTATTTCAAAGCGGCGAGCGGATATATTTTTTGGAGCGCGCGGATGTTTGGGGCGGCGGTCGCAGCACTCGCAGGCTGGTCGCTCGCAAAAGCGGGCTTTTCGCGCTCGAGCTGCCGCACGAGTGGCGCAGGGTCGGCGGCGTGCACGGCGGGCTATACGGCTGGGTCTATTCAAACGGTGGGCGATTTTTCTACTTCGACGATCTGGGCTCTTCGCAGCTGATAGATCGGTGCATTTATGAGATCAGGGATCTAAGCTTGGTTGAAATTTTGCTTCAAAAAAGCAGCTTTGGCACGAGTAAAATTCGCGAGATGATAAAGAGCGGCGGTCTTGAGGCGGTAGACGGCGAGCTGCTTTTCGAGGTAAAGACGCGAGTGGAATTTTAAGCGCGATGGACGTTACCTAGACGCTAGAAAGCGTTGCTAAATTTTAAAATTTGATTTTGCGTAAATTCATGAAATTTAAGCGGCACTGCGGGCTTTGGCACGAACTTAGAATTTCGTCGTAAATTCCTTTAGAGCGAGTGCACAAATTTCGTTTCGCCGTATCGCGACGGCTCGCGAAATATTTTGTATCGGTCGCGATTTTTGCGTCGCAGCGCGCTTGGATAAGGCGTCGCCGTAAATTTTATTTTAGCGCTGCGGTTTCCGTAAAATTTCGCTAGCAGTGCAGGCAACACAGCGACAGAGCGTAAATTTAAAAGGCTTAATCGTAAAGCTACTCGCATAAAACTTGCGCGCCGAGCTCGCAAGATAAAATTTAGCGACTTGGATTCAAAAGCGTAAATTCCTTTTTTGATATGAAATTTAACAGAGCGAGTGCAGATCAAGCGGCGTGATCAAAGTGCCGTTTTGCGGGCAGATGAGCTCCAAGCGACACCGAAAGCGAGCATAGGATGTGAAGCGCTATTTTATAAATCCGCTTGCTACTACGCGGTCGCGCTCGTCATAAAAAACCGCGAGCTGCGCCGGAGCGATGCCCGCTGCGGGTGCGGATAGCACGGCATGCACGCCGTCCCCTTCGCGAGGCGAAATTTTAACGGGGAGTTTGGTGCTGCGGTAGCGGATCTTAACGCCGAGACCCGGCATATTTAAAATTTCATCCCTGCTTAAAAAGGCGTTAAAATTTTCGGTGTCGAACTCGTAGGTCGCCAGCTCGTCCTTGCCGCCCACGACGATCTCGTTTTTGCTCGGGTCGATGCTTAGCACGAAGTGCGGCTCATGCGCGCCGTGCACCGTAAAACCGCGGCGCTTGCCGATCGTGTAGTGCATATAGCCCTCGTGAGTGCCGATGGCGTTGCCCGCGCGGTCGCGCACGATGCCGGGCATTTTGGTGCCCGTATGACGGTTCAAAACGTCGATGTAGGTGGTGTCCACAAAGCAGATCTCGCTGCTTTCGCTCGCAGAAGCGATCTGCGAAAGCTCCGTATAGGCGCGCGCGGCCTCTTTGACGTCCTTTTTATACATCCCCCCAAGCGGAAAGAGCATAAACTCAAGCGCGGCGGGATCGATGTTTGCTAAAAAATAGCTCTGATCTTTGCTGAGATCTACAGCGGCTTTTAAAAGTCCGTCCTCGATACGGACGTAGTGCCCGGTAGCTAGGCGCTCAAAGCCCTGCTCGCGCGCGAATTCCAAAAGCTTGCCGAGCTTTATGCGGCGGTTACACAGCGCGCACGGATTTGGCGTAAGGCCGCCGATATAGGCCTGCACGAAGGGCTCGTAAACGTCGCGGTTAAAATCATCCTGCAGATCCAAAATGTGGATTTTTATACCCAAAAACTCGCCTACCTTGCGGACTTTGGCGATGTTGGCTTCGTGATAGCCGGGCTTTGCGTGCAGCTTCATATAGCAGCCCTGCACCTCGTGCCCCGCGTCCTGCAGCAGCTTCGCGCACATCGAGCTATCCACGCCGCCGCTCATCGCGACTAAAATTTTCATTCGTTCTCCTTACGTCGCACATCTGCCAAAATTTCATCCACGCTGTCGCAGAGTTTGAAATTTTGCAGATCGCTTTCGTTTATCGCACCCGATTTTAGCAGCGAAGTGCGGAAAAACTCCATTAGCGGTGCGTAGAATTCCTCGTCGTAAAGATAGATCCGTGCGCGCTTAAAGCCCGTCTGCACCAGCACTAAAATTTCAAAAAACTCATCCAGCGTCCCAAATCCGCCCGGAAAGATGACGAAAATTTCGCTGTTTTCGATGAGAGCGCCTTTGCGTGGCGCAAATGCCGAAAATTTTGCGCCCTGTGTCAAAAAGCCGTTGCTTTTTTGCTCAAACGGCAGCATGATGTTAAAGCCCACGCTGTGCGTCCTTGCTCTCGCAAATGCGCCTCGGTTGGCGCCTTGCATAATGCCGCCACCGCCTCCGGTGATGATCGAGTATCCTAAATCGGCGAGTCCCTCGCAGAGCTTTTGCGCGTCTTTTACGTAGCGATTATCCTCGCTAAAGCGTGCCGAGCCGAAGATCGTGGCGCTTTTGCCCACGTTTTTGAGATTGTCGCGGGCGATTTTGATGTCTTTTAAAATTTCTTTTAATTGCATGATTAATCTATCTTTTATGTATATTATTTAAAATTTTAGCTTTAAGAATACCATTAAATTTTTAAAATTCCGTTTAAAAAGGCAGAATTTACGTGATTTAAAATCTCATCGTAAATCATACTAAGTTGCTAAGCTTTCGTAAAAATCCGCCTATGCCGCGGTAAGCGCTCATATCGATAGGCTCGCAGCCCTGTTTGCCCAAAAATCGCGAGACGCTCTGTCTAAGCGCGATGGTAGCGGGCGAAAACGGATAGTGCGAGTTAAAAAGCGCGCGATTTTGTGAGCATACGGCTACTTGTTTGCAAAACGGCACGAAGCCTAGCAGTTTAAAGCCCAGTTCGCTTATATTGCGGTGTGCGACCGACTTTAGATTTTCGTAAATCATCACGGCATCATCCTCGCTCGCGGTGAAATTTAGCAAAAACAAAACCTCTTTTTTGCTCGCCCCAAGCGTCTTTAAAAGCGCGTAGGTGTTGCTGATCGAGCAGGGTTCATTCGCGCACAGCACGATATTTTCGTCACCGATGCTCAAAAAATCTCCAAGATACTCAAGCCCCGCATCGATCAAAATAAAATCGAAGATTCCTGCCTCTTTCAGCTCACTTGCGAAGCGAGCGGGGCTTTCGTGAGCCTTTGCGTTTGCGGAATTTCCGGCTTTTTCGGAATTTGATGAGCGGGCAGAATTTTTCATTTCATCTTCACTCGCGGAATTTTGAGAATTCTCGTCAGGGATTGAATTTTGCTTGGTGAAATCATCGCTTTTAAAATTTTCTAGGCTTTCTGATTCTGTAAAATTCCATCCATCTTCGCAATTCTGCGGCTTTTTGGCTGCACAATTTGTAGAATTTTTTGCAGCGTTTGCTATTGAATTTGAAGCGGCGAAATTTTCTGAGTTGTTTTTGCCATCAGAGTTCGTGAGTTTTTGCGCGTAATTGTACGAGCCGCCACTTTCGTCGCCTCCCCGATTTTGTGCGCTATCCGTAGAATTTTGAATGACGTAATCGTCCGCGCTAGAGCTTGCGTTTTTAATAGAATTTTGTGAGGATGCGTGATTTTGTGAAGCAAGCGCGGGCGAAACGAGCGTTAAATTTTGCGAAATTTTTACTGCGACGGCGCTTGGCAGCGAAATCCTCTTTCTTTGCAAAGCGTTTAAGATGATCTCTTGATTGTTTAAATTTGGCGCTTCTATGATCGCCGTGCGGTAGCCCTGCTCACTTAGAATTTCGGCGAAATTTGCTGCAATCACGCTCTTGCCGACTCCGCCCTTGGCGCTTAAAAAATTTACGATTTTAGTTTGCATATCAGTCCTCTTTTAAATTTCATCTCTCCAAGCGGCAAAATCACGCTTATACGCTCGCAGGCACCCGGATGCGGCAGCATCAGCCGCTCGCAGGCGCGCACCTTCGCGCTTGCGTATAAAATATCCACGTCCAGCGTGCGCGGCGCGTTTTTGAAGCTTCTTTTGCGTCCAAATCGTAGCTCTGCGCGCTGCATGATTTTGAGTAATGTAAGCGGTGGCAGAGAGCTTTGCACGAGCATTACGGCGTTTAAAAAATCGGGTTGATCTAAAAATCCGAACGGCTTGTTTTTTAAGATCGGAGAATTTTGCGCTACGAAAAAGCGCGCATCGCTTTGTAAAGTGCGATAAAATCGCTCGAAGCGCCGCCTGACATCTCCTAAATTTCCGCCGAGTCCAAGCAGGTATAAATTTTTAAAATTTCCGCGCTCGCGACGCCTCATCGGGAAAACGGCGCTTTTTACGACGCACAGCGCGTCCGCGCACTCGTAAAATCCGTTTTCTTTAAGCCGCACATTCATCAAATTTGCTCGCTTAAAATTTCAGCCCCGTTTTCGCGTACGACCACGACGTCCTCGATGCGCACGCCAAACTCGCCGGGCAAGTAAATCCCAGGCTCCACACTAAAGACCATCCCCTCTTTTAGCACGGTATCTCCGCGCTTTGAGATGAACGGAAGCTCGTGGATATCGACTCCGACGCCGTGTCCGGTTCTGTGGAAAAACGCTTCGCCAAGGCCCTGGGCGGCGATAAAATCCCTAGCCGCCGCGTCGATCTCGCGCGCCTTTTTGCCGGGCATAACCGCCGCGATCGCCAGAGCCTGAGCCTCTTTTACGATTTCGTAAATTTCTTGCCGTTTGGCGTTTTTAAAATTTTGCTCTTTGCCGAAGTTAAAATTTTCATCAAAGCACGCCGTGCGCGTCCTGTCGGAGCAGTAGCGGTTAAATTTAACCCCCGCGTCAAGCAGGAGCAAATCGCCATGCCGTAGCCGCTTTTTGCTCGGCAGAGCGTGCGCTTTAGCGGCGTTTTCGTTGATCGCGACGATGGGCGAAAAGCTAAGCGCGAGCTCGCCCTTTTTCTTAAAGATGAGCTCGGCGTTAAAAAACAACTCCTCTTCGCTCATTCCTTCGCCCTCGGCGCGCACGAACGCGGCAAATTCGTCAAACCTCTGGGCGCCTAGCTGCGCCGCTTGCTTTAAAATTTTTATCTCGTCTTCGGTTTTTATTATTCGCGAAATTTGCGAAAAATTAGCCCGCGCCTTAAATCTTATCCCAAGCCCTTTGCTAAGCGCCTCCCACTCGCCCGCACTAAAATCGTACGGGTTATACGCAAGTTCGCGAACGCCAGCCTTTCGCAAAAACAGCCGCGCATCTTTTATCAAATTTCGCTGGACCTCGATCACTTCGGTATCTTTGCAAAGCTCGCGTGCCTCGATGCTGTAACGCGCATCGGTGAGGAAAAATTTGCGCCCACTGAGACTCAAAAATATCGCGTTGTCGCAGCTGTATCCGCACTCGTGGTAAACGGCGTTTTCGTCCTTTAGGATAAAATTTTTCAAATTTAATCCCAAACTTATTTGGCTTTCTGCTCGGCTCTGGCAGCTTTGATCTGCTCAAAAATTTGAATCATTCCGATCATCGCCAGATGGTATCCCACGGGACCGAACCCGATGATCTGACCCGCTGTTACGGGTGCTATTAGACTTTTTTGTCTAAGCTCCTCCCTGCGAGCGATGTTTGAGATATGCACCTCGATCACGGGCAGACTGACTGCGGCGAGAGCATCGCGGATGGCGAGCGAAGTGTGCGTGTAGGCGGCGGGATTGATGATGATGCCGTCGCAGGTGCCGAAGCACTCTTGGATCTTATCGACGATCTCGCCTTCGAAATTGCTCTGGAAAAACTCGATCTCGTTGCCGCTCTGATCGGCGACCGCCTTCATCTGCTTATGGATATCCTCCATCTTCATAACCCCGTAAATAGCGGGCTCGCGCATACCAAGCATATTGATATTCGGTCCTTGAATCACCATAATTTTCATTTTTACGTCCTTCTTTTGAAATTTAAGCAAAAATTATAACCAAAGCGAGCTTATTTTTTACTATGGCGCCAAATTTACCCGCTCAAGTCCAAACGATAAAATTTTATCTCTAAATTTAGCGCGAAATAGAATTTTATGCTAAAATCACGCGCTGTTTTTAGATAAGGAAAACGATGAGAATTTTAAGAGCGAAGTGGGTTCTTGCCTGCGATGAGAATTTTAAAATTTTAAAAGAGGGCGCGATCGTCTTTGATAAAAAGATAATCGAGGTCTGCGCCTTTGCAAGCGCGGCGCGCAAATACCCGCAAGCCGAAATTTTGGACTTTAGCGGCGACATAGCGATGCCTGCGTTTATAAATCCGCACGTGCATTTGGAATTTAGCGCAAACAAAGGCACGCTGCGCTACGGCGATTTTTTGGATTGGCTAGGCAGCGTCATCGCTTCACGTCAGCAGCTGGACGTCGCGGCGCGCGGACGGCTGACCTTGGAGCAGATCGCCGCGATGATGCGAAGCGGCGTGGGCACGATCGGCGAAATTTCAAGCTTCGGCGGCGAGGCTGAAGCTTGCGCGCAAAGCGGCATTAGAACCGTATTTTTTAATGAAATTTTAGGCGCGAGCAAAGACGCTGTGGCAGAAAATATTTCTAAATTTAAGCAGCGTTTTGAGCGCTCAAAGGCGCTTGCAAGCTCGCTTTTCATCCCCGCCGTGTCGGTGCACTCGCCGTACTCGGCGCACTCGCAGATTACGGAGTTTGCGACGAAGTTTGCCCGCGAAAATGGGCTTGCTATAAGCACGCATTTTATGGAGAGCGCGTATGAGCGGCAGTGGCTGCGTACGGGTCGCGGCAAATTTAAAGCCTGGCTTGCTAAATTTAATCCCGCGCCCGCGCCTTTTTACTCGCCGCAGAGCTTCATAGCGCATTTTAGCGGGCTTCGCACGCTTTTTACGCATTGCGTTTGGGTGGATGATTTTAGCATCTTTGATCCGAAGCTCCACTCGATCACGCACTGCGCGCGCTCCAACCGCTTGCTTAGCAAAAAGCGGCTGAGCTTTAAAAAGTTGCTCGCAAGCGGGCTTAATTACAACATCGCTACCGACGGGCTTAGCTCGAATTTTAGCCTAAGTTTTTTAGACGAGCTGCGTGCAAATTTAATGATGCACGACGAGCTGGGTTTGGCAGAGCTGGCGCGAGCGCTAATTTTAGGCGCGACGAGAAATGCGGCAGCCGCACTGGGATTAAATTTAGGCGAGCTGAAAGAGGGCAAGCTCGCCGACATCGCCGTTTTTGAAGGCATTGAGTGCGACGAAGCTCAGCTGCCGCTACAGCTCATTTTGCAGAGCAAAAACGCAAAATCACTTTTTATCGAAGGAATGAAATGCAATTTCTAAAGAATATCTTTGCGCCGATCGGCGCCGTGCTCGGGTTTATCAACAAATACTTTAAATCATTGATTTTTCTGCTTATTTTGTTTTTGATTTTCGCAGGCGGCGAAAGCGCGCAACAAAAGGGCGCGAATCTCGCTCAGCTTTCATTAAGCGGCGCGATAATGGACGATAGCGAAATTTTAGAAAAGATCGAAACTCTGAAAAACGACGAGGCGATCAAAGGAGTGCTCCTGCTGATCGACAGCCCGGGCGGCGCGCTAAGCCCGAGCGTGGAAATTTCGCTGGCCATTAAGTCTCTAAACTCGCGCAAGCCGGTCGTCGCCTACGCCAAGGGCACGATGGCTAGTGGCAGCTACCTGGGCGGCGTGTGGGCGAGTAAAATTTACGCAAATCCGGGCAGTTTCATCGGCTCTATCGGCGTAATCATGCAGGGCCTAGATGTGAGCGAAGCGGCCGCTAAGCTAGGCTTTGCCGAACAGATCGTCAAAGCGGGCGAGCTCAAAGAAGCGGGAACGATGATGCGAAAATGGAGCGATGCGGAGCGCGCCAGTCTGCAAGCTCTGGTGGATGAGAGCTATGAGCTATTTACGCGCGAGGTGGCGCAGGCGCGCGCTCTGGATCTTAGGAAGCGCGATACGTGGGCGAATGCGCGAGTATTTTTAGCTAGCGGCGCCAAAGGCGTCGGGCTTATCGACGAGGTGGGCTCTTTGGAGGACGCTAAGAGCGCGCTTGTAAAGGCTAGCGGCGTAGCAGATCCGATCTGGCAGGAACCTTCTGCGTATGAAAAGATGATAGATAGACTAGCAAACAAAAGCGAGAGTTTGGTGCGCGGGGCGCTCGGCGCGAAGCTGATGGCGTATTAGAATTTTAGAAATTTTAAATTATGAGGGAATTGAAAGAGTAGAATTTTGTATGCAGAAGCTATACTGGGTTTTGATTACTTTTAAATTTCCTCGCTTTTTCATTTGGCGTTTCTTTAAAATTTTAGCATTTTTGTGAATTTTTTCTTCGTTTAAGAACTCCTCATTTTTCTACTAATTATTCAGCCCCCTTTAAGCATCGCTCTTGTATAATCACAATTCTGTTTCGCAC
>CAUQWV010000023.1:0-21409 GCA_963522285.1 uncultured Campylobacter sp. | reverse complement strand
TTCCTTTATTGCTATATAGGCTTTTTAACGGGCTAGGCTTTGATATTATAAATGATAGCATATTGATATACGACAAAAGTTCTTTTATAGAGGCTTCGTTTCTAAGCACCAAAGAATACAGGGAGCTAAAAGCGTATTTTCTACTAAAAACAGGGAAAAATTTAGATAAAATCCGGCCGCAAATTTTCGTGTAGAGCATAAAAGCGGACTATATTTTAAATTTATATTAAATTATGATCGATCAAATTTGCCCTTTTTTAGCGATATGAAAACGATGATGTTTGAAGCGAGCAGGGATAAATTTGAACAAAATTTTACCTCGTAAATTTACAAAGTCTCATTCCATGAGCCGCGCGCGGATGTCGCCGAAGAGCAGCACGTCCTTCAAAACGGCGCGATCGGCGTAGCCGCGCTCGTTTAGGCTAAGGTGCAGCTCGCCTCGGCTGCTCGAAAATATCGGCTGGTTGATGAAAACCACGTAAATCGCCGCAGCCTGCTTATCTGCGCCATGCTCGCCCGGTTTCGCGCTTGCCGCTGCGCCGGAGTTGGTATCCGCATCGCTAGGCGGCGCGACGCCAAGCTCGCTCGCGATATTTGCGGCGGCGCTTCCGCGCGGCCTTTCGATGTCGATCCTTCCGTCGGCGCTTTTTGCGCCCGCGGCTCGGACGAAAAATTTATCGCCCGAGTGCGGGATTTTAGAGAAATTGAAAAACAAACTCAGCAGGTCGTTCGTCGCAAAATAGGGCAAAATTTCATCGTTTACGAGCTGTAGCTCGCCGCTCGCGCCCTTGAACTTTTGAAATTTTATCGTTTTGCGCGCGTAGTCGAAGGCGTAGGTTTTACGCTCGTTTTTCGTCGTTTTGCCCTTTTTGCGCGAGACCTCGTGGACGTATAGATCGGGCATCAAAAGCCCCGCCACGACGCGCCCCTTTGAGCGGAAGCTCTCGCGCCTTTGCCCGCTTAGGCTGCCCGCGATACCCTGCGCAACGGCATCCATGACGATCTCGTAGCGATCGCCCTGCCGCACGAGCCGCGTATTTGCGCTGCCGACCGCGCCGAAAACGCCGAAGGAAATCTCATATTTCGCGCTGATCGTCTCGCCAAAAAGCGCGCTCGCGCACAAAATCAAAGTAGCAAAAAATTTCATCCCTATCGTCCTTTTGCTTTGCGGCGCCCCATCATAAGGCGCCCGTTAAATTTACGCTCTGCGCGCCGCTCGTAAAGCTCGCGCGGGAATCTGCGCCGCGTTCGTCAAATTTACCATAAAAAGCAAAACTCGCGCCGCCTATTTCATTTTCTCCATAGCGTGATTTTAAATATCAGCCGCCACCGCTCGCCGTCGTGAAAGGCTGCGCTGTGTGCGCTTAAAGACACCGACTGTCGCCGTTTTTGTATTTACGACGCATATACGGCTCGGCGCGCGCTTGCCAGAAATCGGAGCGATTTTATATTTCGTACAGACCGCTTCGTCGCAAAGCGTGCCTGTGAATAAAACAAAATTTCATATTGCGGCTATGTTTGTACTTCGCACTAGCCGTTACGCCGCGCCCGTTAAATTTACGCTCTTTGCGCCGCCCGTAAAGCTCGCGCTTAAAATTTACGCCATCACAATTAAAGCACTCGTTAAATTTACGCTTTTTGCGCTGCGTCGTTTTGTGTCGCAAACACGGCCGCGTCGGTTGCTTGCAAATCCGCTCAAATTTAAACGGATCCGCTTTTAACGACTTGCGCGGGTCAAATTTGAAAATTTAATCCTTCCAAAGCCACCATTTAAGCTTGGCTTTGTCAGGACGAGGAGTGTTTGCGTAGTAGCAAATCATGCGGTAAACGTAGAGGATGCACCTGTCGCTGCCGCGTCCGAGCGCCTTTGTGCGTTCAAACATCTGCTCGGATCCGCGCCCTTTAGAGAAGCGATGTCAGTGTAGCCGAGTGCCAGCAGATCGGCCTCTGTCGCCTCGCCGACATAGGGGATTTTCTTAAAATCACTCGCGCCTTTACTCAAATTTTACTCCAATCTTTATTCAAATTTCGCCAGACTCGCCATTTGGATAAAATTTTAAAACCCTTGAGAGTGCGGAATTTCAAAATCTCACTCGTGCGAGGCAAATTTTAAAATTTTATCCATGCGGTGCGAAAATTTTTAAAATTTACCTCGCCGCCGGGCTGCTGCTACGCTTATGCGCGCCGCTTTTTAGTGTTAAGACGTCCGCTGCCACGCTCGTTATCGGAAATTTTATTCGCAAGCTAGCAGAGAGCTTGGGCGCGGCAAAGCTTAAACGTTTTTAATCCCCAACGGAGTAAATTTACGCTTCCACCTTGCGCCAAATGCAAAAATCTGATGCGTTTGTTTCAAACTCCAACGGATTTTGTAAAAAGATGACGGCGGCGCTTCGACGTCGTCCGAGCCGCCTTTGTGCGCATTTTGATTAAAATTTCTTGCGCGCGGAAACGGCGCTTAAAACGAGCTTGCGTCAAATTTTATGTAAGCTCGAGCGTTAAATTTGATCCAAAATCCGCTCGCAAATTTCGCGCGGATCGGCGCTTTGATAGATCGGCCGGCCGACTACTATAAAATCAGCCCCCGCTTCGCGCGCGACGCCCAGATCCGCCACCCGCTTTTGATCTGCCGCGCTCTCGCCAAACGGCCGCACGCCCGGGCAGAGCGTGATAAAATTTGCGCTCGTAGCATCCTTTATCAGGCGGCTCTCGTAAGCCGAGCAGACCATACCGTCAAGCCCCGCTTCATAGCTCGCCACGCTAAATTTACGCACCGCGTCGCTTAAATTTTGCTCGTAAACCGCGCTAAATTCCGCCTGATCAAAGCTAGTTAGCGCCGAAACCGCGAGCACTAGCGGGCGCGAACCGAGCTTGTCCAGTCGCTCCATAACCGTAGCCATCGCGCGTTTGCCGCTGCTTGCGTGCACGTTTATCATATCTACGCCAAGTTTGGCGATCTCCTCGGCGGCGTCGGCCATCGTGTTTGGGATGTCGTAGAGCTTTAGATCGAGGAAAATTTTAAAATTTCCGAGCCTTTTTAGCCCTTCGATAAAACCCGCACCGTCGCGCAAATAGGCCCGCAGCCCGACTTTTAGCCAAATTTTATCCGAAAAGTCCGCAAGCTCACCCGCTAGCTGCAAGCACTGCTGCTTCGAGCCCAGATCGAGTGCGACGCAGAGCTTCACTGCTTATCCTTGCCGCGTACCGCGCCTTTGTTGCCCGCAGGTCTTTTCGAGAGTGCACCTCTGCCGCCAGCAGATTTTTTCGGCGCGGTAGAGCTTTTGCGCCCCGTGCTACTTTTGGGCGCAGTATTTTTATCAGCAGCGCCCTTTTTCGGTGCCGCGCTTTTGCCGGCTCTGAAATTTCTATCTGTGCTCTCTTTTTTCGGCGCGGCGTCTTTGCCTCGTTCGCCTGCCTTAAAATTTTTACTTCGCTCGCCAGTTTTGAAATTTTTGCCCGTCTTCTCCGTCTTAAATTTATCTCCGGCCTTAAAATTTCCCTCCGTTTTAAATTTTTTGCTTACGACGGATTTTTTGGCGGGCGCACTGCGAGTTTTCAAATTAGCAGGCTTTTTAGACAGTCTGTTTCTGCTTGCTGTAGAATTTTTCGGCGCGTCGCTTCTCTTTGCCTTAGTAAAATTTTTTGTCTCACCGTCCGCGCCTGCGGGGATGAAATTTTTTGCCGCAATGTTGCTGTCTGAAACAGCGGAGCTTTTCGCCGCAGCGGGCTTGGAATTTTCGCTTGTCGCTGCGACTACTTCGGAATTTACGCCTTCCGCCGTATTCGGCTTGGAAATTTTATCCGCCGCGATATTTACGGGGCTATCTTTTAGCGCGTCCAGCACGCCGTTTATAAATTTGGACGAGATGCCAAGTTCTTTAGCGGAGTTGATCGCTTCGTTGATGACGATGCCCGCGTCCGTGTCCGTAAAGCGCAGTTCATACGCCCCGAGCCGCAGTATCGCGCGCTCCAGAGCAGAAATTTCGGCGAGCTTGAATTCCTTTAAATTTTCATCTATCAGCGCATCGACCGCGGCGAGATTTTCGCTAGCGCCGCGCAGAAGCGCCAGCGTCCAGTTGCGCTGCTCGTTGCGAATGCGCTTTTCCTCCAGATATTCGTCCGCAAAGTCCTTGCTGCCGTCGTTCATATCTTTAGAGTAAAGCAGCGAGATCGCAGCGAGCCTGGCTTGGTGTCTGGTGGCCATTTTAAGCCTTTATGTTGCGAAATAGACTTAGAAGCTCGATCGCGCCGCTCATCGCTTCAAAGCCCTTGTTGCCTGCCTTTGCGCCTGCTCGCTCGATCGCTTGCTCGATATTATCGGTAGTCAGCACGCCGAAGGTCACGGGAGCGCCGTATTTTAGCATGGTGTTTGCGATGCCCTTGCTTACTTCGGCGCTTACGTAGTCAAAATGCGGAGTAGAGCCGCGGATAACCGCTCCTAGGCAGACGACGGCGTCGTAGAGTTTGGAAGCTAGCGCCTTTTCAAGCGCGAGCGGGATCTCAAACGCGCCAGGAACAAGCATCAGGCTTAAATTTTCCTCCTTGCCGCCGTGGCGCAAAAACGCATCGTGCGCCCCCTCGACTAGGCGATCGGTGATGATGTGGTTGAAGCGGGCGTTGATGATTAGAATTTTTTCGCTGCCCTTAAGGGCAAGCGAGCCTTCGATGATTTTCATGGTTTTCCTTTGCGTTAAATTTAGCGCTAAGCTTAGCTAAATTCGCCAAAATTCTAAATTAATTTCAGCATTACGGCGCTTGAAATTATGAGAAATAATAGGTGCTTTGCGCGCAGAAATTTTCTCGCGGCGTATGAATACGCCCAGCATCACGGCGCCGATCGTGCCGATGCCTGTGCATAAGCTTAGCATGAGTATGAAAAATACGCGAAGCAGGTTAATCTCCGAGCCCTCTTTTAGCGCGACGATCGTTTAGAGTGAAGCGATAAAAGCGTGCCGAGCCCCGTGTATAGGACGTATGTGAGTACCGCGCCGATGTATTTTAAAGCAAGCATAAATATAAAAAAGCTCGCAGTTACCCAAATGATGGTGAGCAGCCGTTCGTGTGCACTAGCCGCGCTTAAACCCGTGCGCCCAGTCGCACTCAAAAAGCGCTCCGATGAGGATAAGAACAAAGCTTTTGGTTATTCAAAACCGCCTAAATTTTAAATTTAAAGCACGATTATAGCAGGAGCGAGCTTAGATTGAAATTTATCTTAAAATTAATCCTAAATAATAAATTTTATTAATCATTTAGAAATTTTAGGATATAATCATTTTAAATCATTTCAAGGAGAGAAAGATGTTTAAACTTAGAAAGTTGCCGTTCGATGCGGCGCACAACGTGGTCGTAAGTAAAGAAACCTGTGATTATCACCACGGCAAGCACCACGCGACCTATGTGGCAAATTTAAATAAACTTACCGAATCGGGCGAGTTTGCGGGCAAGGGGCTTTACGAGATCGTAACGGCTGCTAGCGGCGGGCTTTTTAACAACGCCGCGCAGGTTTACAACCACGATTTTTACTGGGATTGCATTGCAAAACCTAGTGAGGCTTCCGCGGATCTAAAATCGGCGCTGGCGGAAAATTTCGCGGATTTTAAAAGCGAGTTTTTGGCTGCTGCTACGGCTCATTTCGGCTCGGGCTGGGTGTGGCTCGCTTACGATCCGAAATCGGGCAAGCTTTGCATCAAAGCGACCCAAAATGCCGCCACGCCGGTGATCGAGGGGCTCGTGCCTCTTCTAGTCGTGGACGTTTGGGAGCACGCGTATTACATCGATGAGCACAATGCGCGCCCGAAATATCTCGAGAAATTCTACGCAGGCATCAACTGGGAGTTCGTCTCAAGCGCCTATGAATGGGCGAAAAAAGAGGGTCTCGGCTCGGTAAAATTTTACATCGACGAGCTTCACGGCAGAGATTAAATTTTAAAATTTGAGCGGACGCGCCGATATAAAATCTGGGCCCGTCGCGCTTCGCTTGCGTAAATTTTAAATTTGCGCGGGCTCGTCACAAACGGAAGCGGTGCTATCCGCAGAGCTAAAATCCGTTTTAAACGCATAATCCGAGTAGAGCAGATACGGCTCGTGCAGTACACAAAGCTGAAATCTCTTAAGCGCTCGTATGTTCGCTGTGAGTTCGCTACCGATGATAATCGCTGCCCGCAAATCGTTTAGACGCACCGCAAGGGACCCTAGACGATAATCGCCGCCGCGCTTGCTGTACGCCACCGATCGCTTAAAATTTTAATTCAAAGCTAGCGGCTAAATTTTAAGGGCTTTTCTTGAGATCTAGCCGCAGCAATACTGTTTTCAATCTATACTTTTAAATTTAAGAATTCATCAAAACCCGGGCGCCAAGCCCAATCAAAATTTTAACCCAAAATCATCCAAAGCCCGATCGCGCACATCAGCACCGAGCAGAAAATTTCGAGGTATTTCAGATGGGTTTTTAGCAGATTTTTTAGCACCGATCCGCCCAGCGCGTAGATGCTAAGGCAGATGCTTTCGCTGGCGCACAGCGTGACGACGAGAGCGAAGGTGCGCGCACCGAAAAGATTATCCGCGTCCAAAAATGGCGGAAAGAGCGCGGTGAAAAATATCCACGCCTTGGGGTTTGAGACCGCGACTACGAGGCCTTGGAGGAAGATATTTTCGCCGCGCTTTTGTTTTTGCAGCTTGAAATTTCCGCGCGCTAAAAAGGTCGCGACGCCCAGATAGAAAATATACGCGCCGCCTAAAATTTTAATCGCGCTAAGTGCCGCAGGGTGCGCAAGCAGAATGCCCGCGACGCCGAATATGCACGCAAGCGCCACGGCTGCGACGCCCAGCACCTGCGCGAGCAGTGCAGGCAGCGCCCTAAGATAGCCGCGCGCGATGCCGAGATTTAGCGCGTAGGTCATGTTGATACCCGGCATCAGCGATATCGGAAAGATCGTAAAGAAAAACAGAAGCATTGAAAATCCCTAAATTGCGGCTAAATTTTAAATTTTATCTCTCGCGATACGGCTCCGCTGCAATAGATTTTAAAATTCTAAAATTTAACGCGCTGCGCTGAGGCGAATAAAATTTTAAAATTCCGCCGCGCCGCACCCAAACTTTTCTTGGGGCGGGAAGGGGGCCCTGGTTGCGAGGTCGCTCCCCTTCCCGCCCCAAACCCCACCTAACCCCCGACGACGCTTTACAAGGGGCAGGCTACGCCTGCGCTGAATTTATATTATAACTGCGGTGCAGTGTCTCGCACCTAGTCGCAAGACCGCCGTGCCGCAAGTTTCAATACAATGTGTCGCACCGTGTAAAAACTCGCGCCGCAGCGTACGTAACGGAGCGAATGAAATTTTAAAATTCCGTCGCACCGCTGCGGACGAATTTAAAATTTAAAGCTCTCGCGGATTTAAATTTGGCCGAAAATCCCATATCCGAAGATCACCGCGATGATGAGCGGCAGGATAAATTTGACATACAAAAACCAAACTCTCGCAAGCCTTGCGCCCAGATCGCCTTCGTTAGTGACCTCGTAGATCGCGTCCTTTTTCAGCACCCAGCCCACGTAGATGCAGCACAGAAGCGCCGTTAGCACGAAAAATACGTTCGCGCTTACGAAGTCGAAGGCGTCGAAAACCGAGCGCCCCAGAATTTTAACGTCTGCAAGCACGCTGCTTGAGAGTATGCAGGGCAGGTTGCCGAGTACGAAGACGCCGCCGAGCGTTAAATTTACCGCCTTTAGCGTTGAAAATGAGAAGCGCTCCTCGACGAAATTTATGATGACCTGATAGATCGTGATCGACGTCGTAAGCGCGGCGATGAGCAAAATCGAGAGAAAGACCACCGCGACAGCGTTGCCGAACGGCATGTGCGAAAACGCGATCGGCAGGCTTTTAAAAACTAACGACGAGCCGCTGCTCGGCTCAAGCCCTGCGCTAAAGAGCGATGGGAAGATCATAAAGCCTGCAAGTATGGCGATGAGGGTGTTTACGACTGCGGTGATGGTGGCTGTTTGCATTAGCTTCTCGTCTTTGTTTAAAAAGCTAGACAGCGTGATCATCACGCCGAATCCGAGCGAGAGCGCGAAAAAGACCTGTCCCAAAACGTCGATCAAAAGCTTGGGCGTGATCTTTGCAAAATCGACGCTGAGGTAAAATTTCACGCCCTCCTTTGCCCCCTCAAGCGTTAAATTTGTAAGGATCACCGCGATGAAGCACAAAAATAGCGCGGGCATTAGAAATTTTACGAATTTTTCGATCCCCTCGATGATGCCGTTTTTCAAAATATACCAGTTGATCGCTATGAAAACGATCGTGTAGCCTCCGACGCCAAGCGGGCTATTTTCGATATGATCTGCGTAGAATTTCTGCGTGAATGCGGGGTCTGTGATCCGCGCAGAGAGGTCGAAGTTGCCGCTTACGATGTTTACGATATAGGTTAGCACCCAGCCGCCAAGGACCATATAGTAGGCCAAAATTCCAAACGCGCCGATTACGCCCATGATGCCTACGATCTTCCATGCAGGCTTTATGCGCGAGCCATCCTTTTTAGGCGCTGTGAAGGCATCGACGCAGTTTCTTAGAGCGCGACGTCCGATGACGTTTTCTACTAAGATCATCGGGATTCCAAGTACGATCATCGCGATGCAAAACACGAGCACATAGGCGCCGCCGCCGTTTTGCCCGACTAAGTACGGAAACCGCCACGTACAACCAAAGCCGATCGTAGCGCCTGCGACGGTTAAAATATATGTGAGCTTGCTGCTCCAGGTCTGTCTCGGCACGCTCCCTCCTTAAAATTGCTCTTTTTTGAGCTTGTCGAGGAAGTCCTCGATATTGTATTTGGCGCGGTAAGCCTCGCTGATGAGATGGACTATGATATCGCCGAGATCGACGACGCTCCACTCATCGCCGCTTTCGATGGCCAAAAACTCCTCGCCGAGCGGCTTAAGCACGCTTTTTAGCTCCTCGATAAGCGAGGCTGCGTGGCGGGAGGTTAGCGTAGTTGCGATGACCACGAGTTTTGCGATGTATTCGCGCTCACTCATATCGATGATCTGGACATCTTCGGCTTTCTTTTCGTTTAAAATTTCGGCGATCCGCTCCGCCCTTTGTTTTGGATCTTGCATATCTTTCCTTTTATAAAATTTTATGACCTCTGCTGCGATCTTGGGCGGGATTTCGCCTTTGAAATCTCGCCTAAAACCGCTTGAGCTCGCATCTACGGCAATCTCGATGCGCCTTAGGCCCGCCCACTGCCGTGGGATCTCGTAACCGGGTCTCGTAAGCACGACAAACTCCGCCAATTTTTGCAGCTCGCTAAAATCGCACCATTTATGAAGCTCAGCTAGGTTGTCGGCACCCACGACGATGTAGAGCTTCGGTGCTGTATCCGTGTCGCTCGCACTATTTGCTTTGCTTGCTTCATCTGCACTGCTCACATCGCTCGCGTCATGCATGTCATTTGCGCCATTCATGCAATTTGTGTCGCTCATGTCGGCCATGCAATTTGTATTGCCGCTTGGAATTTTGTCTGCGTTTAAAATTTTGCTCGCATCGTTTGCATTACCCGCCTTATTTCTGCCGTCGGCCGAAATCTCACCCGCCTTGCTTTGCGAAATTCCGTCCATTTCGCTTTTGCTACCAACCGAAATTTGATCCGCCATTCCGCCTTGTAGAGCTTCGTTTTTTGCGTTAGCGGGGATGCTCGTCCCGCCCGTACTATCGGCAGAGCAGGCGTCGCCGCTTAGAATTTTACCTATATCGCACGACAAAGCCCCGTCCGTCTTGCCGGGCAAAATTTCGTCTGCACTGCCAGGAGTATAAGCACAGGCAGAAATTTTATTCGCAATATTTGCGCCGTTAGGTAGAGCCCTATCCGTTACGGCTGTCGGGGTTTCACCCGTTCCGCCTGCCGCCTCCGACGTGATTTTGTCGTGTACGCCGTATTTTTCGAGCAGAAATTTCACGCTTTGTATCGTGGGTACCGAGCGGTTTTGCGAAATTTCATAATCACTCACCTCCACGCCCGGAGCGTCGCTCCACAGCGCGCGGCACCATCTAAGCCGCAGCTGCGGAGGCGCCGAAAAGCTCTTTTTAAACGGGTTTAGAAACGACGGCATTATGATCAGCAAATCGGGCTTTAGGCTTGATAAGATCGCCCTTACCGCGGCGTCGTGTCCTGCGTGCGGCGGATCGAAACTGCCGCCGAAAAGTGCGATTTTCACGCGCCCGCTCCGCGCCGCTCCGCGCCGCGAAATTTCTCGCACTTCGCCACAAATTCCGCGGTATAAAATTTTGCGCGGCGCAATCTTGCTTTATGAAATTTTACGCCGCAAAATTCCGCTTCGTCAAATTTTGTTGCAAAAAATCCCGCGTTTTGCAGCGCGGTAAATTTAAAAGGTGCAGCGGCGCAAAGACTAGGACTGCGTCGCAGCCCTTTTGCGGCGGCAAATTTTAAAAGCGCGCCATCGCGGAATTTTATCCCGCCGAATTTTGCTTCGCTAAATTTCATTTTAAGCTCTAAATTTGGCGTCTGGAATTTCATCTCGTGAAATTTCACGCCGTGAAATTTAGCCGCATAAAATTTCGCGGCGCGAGCTAAAAAACCCGTCTCGCGCAATCTAGCTTTATAAAATTTAACGCCGCGTGCCATAAATTTTGATTTGCAGAATTCCGCTTTGCGAAAGTCCGCTCCTAAAAATTCCGTTCCGTAGGTCGTAAATTTCGCGCCATTAAATTTTTCGTCACGAAATTTAAAATGCGAGTGCCGTGATTGCCGAATTTGTCGCGTATGGCGAAGCGTTTCATTGCAAAATTTAAAATCGCGAAGCGCGGCATAGTGAGCCCTGGGCTCTGCGCCGCAAAATTCCGTTTTGTCAAATTTTCTTGCAAAAAATCCTGCGTTTTGCAGCGCGAAAAATTTAACGCCGCGCTTTTTGAATTTTTCCGCGCAAAATCCAGCGGCTGCGAAGCGGGCGTTAGAATTTGGGTTTTTGTAAGGCTTTCGCACGGGCCGCCTACATATATTTTTCTAAAACGCGCGGAATTTCGATGCTGCCGTCTTCGCGCTGGTAGTTTTCCATCACCGCGATTAGCGTGCGGCCGACCGCGAGCGAGGAGCCGTTTAGCGTGTGAACGAGGCTGTTTTTCTTGCCGTCTTTGAAGCGGATCTTGGCTCTGCGTGCCTGAAAATCGCGGCAGTTGCTGATCGAGCTGATCTCTCTGTATTGGTTCTGCCCCGGCAGCCAAACCTCCAAATCCACGGTCTTTGCGGCGCTAAAGCCCAGATCGCCGCTGCAAAGCAGCATGTGTCTGTGCGGAAGGCCAAGGCTGCTTAGTAGATCGCTCGCGCACGAAATCATCTCCTCAAGCATCTTTGCGCTATCCTCTGGGCGCGTGATGGCGACGAGCTCGACCTTTTCGAATTGGTGCTGGCGGATCATGCCGCGCGTATCGCGCCCCGCCGAACCCGCTTCCTTGCGAAAGCAGTGGCTGTAGCTGGTGAGCTTGATCGGCAGCTCCTCGCTGCGTAAAATTTCATCGTTAAAGAGATTCGTCGCCGTAACCTCGCTCGTAGGGATGAGGTAGAGGTTTTGCTCCTCGTCGTCAACGCGGTAGAGATCGTCTTTAAATTTAGGCAGCTGACCCGTGCCGTAGAGGATCTGATCGCGCACCAAAAACGGCATATTTACGAGCTCGAAGCCGCGCAAGTTGTTAAATTCGATCATGTAATTGATGAGAGCCATATTCAGTTTTGCGCCAAGACCTCGGATCGCGGTGAAGCGGCTGCCGCTGAGCTTGACGCCGCGCTCGAAATCAAGCCATCCCAGCGCCTCGCCGAGATCGAAGTGCTGCTTGGGCGCGAAGTCGAACGTGCGCGGATCAAGCACCTTTTTGATACAGACGTTTTCGTTCTCGTCCGCGCCGATCGGCACGTCGTCGTCGATGATATTCGGCACGCACGCGGCGATCGCCTCTAAGTTTTGCTCGCGCTCATTTACGAGCTCGCTTAGGCTTTGGATCTTTTGCTTGTTTTCCTCAAGCTGCGATTTTAGCGCGCCTACGTCCTTGCCCTCGCGTGCGGCGAGGCCGAGCTCCTTACTCTTTGTATTTTGCACGGCTTGAAGGTTTTCAAGGTCGCTCTTTTTAGATTTTAGCTCGTTGTAGGCATCTAGCAGCGTTTGTAGGGTCTGCGGCGGGACTTTTTTGGCGATGAGTTTTTTATTAAATTCGTCGAAATTCGTCTCGATAAGTTTTAAATTTATCATTTTCTGCCTCTTTTTGGTAATTTAAATTGCGACATTTTAACTAAAGTTTGCTTTAAATACTCAAAATAAACCCACATTTAAGCAATACGGATGAAAAAAAGTGATACAATTCCGTAATATTTTATTATGAAAGGTATTACATGAAGGCAAAATTTGCTTTTTTAGGAATTTTCGCGGCAAGCCTTGCGTTCGCGCATTTTGGCGTTCTTACAACGGATAAAAATGTCGTAGAGGATCAAAAAGATGCTACTTTAAAGCTAAATTTGGAATTCTCCCATCCGTTTTTACAGGAATCCATGAATCTACAAAAGCCCGCAGAATTCGGCGTTTTTATTGACGGCGAGAAAAAATCGCTCCTAGGTAGCCTAAAAGAGCAGAAAAAGGGTGAAAATTCCTATTTTGCGGCGGAATTTAAAGCTGACAAGCCGTCGCTTTTGGCGTTTTATTTCGATCCCAAACCCTATGCCGAGCCGGCTGAGCGCAAGATGATCCGCCATATCACCAAAACCTACGTCGATGCTTACGACGCGGGCGAAGGCTGGGATAAGCCGCTCGGGCTAGAGGCGGAGATCGTGCCGCTAGTGCGGCCTTATGCGCTGTATGCGGGCGAGATATTTAGCGGAGTTTTTTTACTGCACGGAAAGCCCGTCCCAGGCGCGGACGTGGAGATCGAGCTATATAACGATAAAGGCTACAAAGCCCCTAGCGAGGCGCATGTCACGCAGGTCGTTAAAACCAACGGCGCGGGCGAGTTTAGCTTCGTGATGCCGGTTGCCGGCTGGTGGGGCTTTGCGGCTCTTAGCGAGGAGGAGGCCGCCAAAGGTAGCGAGCAGCCCGTAAATGAGCTGGGCGCCGTGCTTTGGATCAAGGCAGACGAGCTGAAAAAATAGGGGAGCGGCTCGGTGAGATCTATTTTTTCGGGTGAAATTTGCGCGGCTGCGGATAAATTTAAATTTGCGTTTGAGCGGAGTTTTGAAATTTTATTTTCGTACGTTTTGCTTGGCGATGTAAAATTTCCATCGAATTCTGCAGTTAAAATTTTAAATGGCAAAATTCCGCCGAGCAAAATTTTAAGAAACGAAGCTCTGCTGCGTGGAATTTTGCTTGGTAGAATCCCGCTCTTAGTAGCTTTGAGCCGTAAAATTTCACATCCGTGGATTTATGAGCGCAAAATACCAGCACGCAAAATTCCGTTTTTTGAAATTTTGCAAACCCCGGCTTTTGAAATTTCGCAAGCTCTGTTTTGCCGCGCGAGCACTGCGCCGAGATCGATCAGGGCTTTAAATTTTGCGTCGCAAAATCCGCTTACCGCTCCTGCAATTGTAGCAAGCGAAAATTCTTGCGCCGTGCGAGCCGTAAAATTTATCAAATTTACCGGTTCCGCAAGCAGCTCCGAGACCGCTCTGAGTCTTGCGCTAACAGCCGCTGCAAATAGGACGCAAGCCGCGAGTTTTACAGCCGCAAATTTTGCCGCGACTAAAGCTGTAAAGGAAAAACCTATAGCAATCAAAGCGATTATCGTAAAGTTCGCAAATGCCTTAAATTTAGCTAGCTCCTGCGTTTTTGCGCGTCTAAAAAGCGGGAGCGATTTAAAGGAGGCGAGCCGTGCACATTAGCGAAGGAGTTTTGAGCGCGCCCGTGCTGCTAGCTGGCTGGGCGGTTACGGCGCCTGCCGTAGCTGCGATTTTATGGCGCGTAAGGCAGTCTGAGATCCCTAGGATCGCATGTTTTAGCGCGCTGTTTTTCGTCGCATCTTTCGTGCACCTGCCCGTGGGCGTCAGCTCCATGCATTTGATGCTAAGCGGGCTCGTAGGCGCGTTTTTGGGCTCGCGCGCGATCTTGGCGATTTTCGTTGCGCTGTTTTTGCAAGGGGTGTTTTTCGGCTTCGGGGGGCTTAGCGTGCTCGGCATAAATACCGCAGTCATCGGCTTTCCGGCAGTTTTAGGCGGGCTCTTTGCCGCCGCCGCAAAAGCGCAAGAGCTAAAAGTGCGCACGCAAAAAATTTATCTATTTTTGGCGGGTTTCGTGCCGATCGTCTGCTCGATGCTGCTTCTTGATCTCGTGCTTTTCATCAGCGGACGGGAGTTTTTTGCTATCGCGACACTCATCTCGCTCGAAGGTGCAATCCTAGCTGTTTTGGAAGGGATCATCACTCTTTTTGCGCTTAGCTTTATTGCGAAATTTTACGGCGGACAGAGACGATGAGAACGCTATTTTTCTTAGCGGTTTTTACCTCCTTCGCATTTTCGCATGCGCTTCATCTTTTCGCGACGCAAGAGGGCGATAGAGTGGAGATTTATAGCTATTTTTATAAAAATTCCCCTTGCATGCAGTGCGAAGTTTTAATCAGTGCGAACGGGCGCGAAATTTTGCGCACTAGGACCGATAAAGAGGGACTCGCGAGCATAAAGATCCCGGCTAAAAATTTTACTATTCAAATTTACGGAGGTGCAGGGCACGGCGCGCAGATGGAATTTAGCGCCGAGAGTTTTACGCCGCAGAATTCCGGTGATCCTGAAAATTCCACGCCACAAAATTCTGGCGTTTCTAAAAATCCTGTGCCGCAAAATTTAGGCGACGCTAAAAATTCTGCGGCTAAAGACAGCGCGCCCGAAAATATCGCGCCGAAAGCTAGTACGCCTGAAAATAAAATTTCAAGCGTTTCCGAGCCTTTGGAAAATTCCGCCTCGCAAAGCATCTTGCCAAAAGAAAGCCCTAAGAGCGATATTAGGAGCATGGCGTTTCAAAGCCAGTCCGCCGAGGCGCCTAAAATCGCGCTTTGTTTGGCCTTGATTTTCGGCTTTTTTGGCTTAATGTGGCTAGCGAAAAGAGCGCGCAAATGAGCCCCGCCGTATCGCTGCTCGCGTTTTTTATCTTCAGCTTCGGCGTCGGACTTAGCGGGCAGCTTTACGCGGCATTTTTTGCCCCACCGATGCTTCTTTTTGCGCTTAAAATTTCGATTGCGCGTGCGGTCTGCACAAGGCTTGCGGTATTAAATATCTTTGCTATTTTAAGTGCATTAAGCCCCGCCATAGTCGGCAACTACGAGCTTGCAGGCGTGATATTTTTGCGCGCGAATTTGATAATGGCGTTTGCGATTTTGCTATTTTACGGCAAGGATGAATATTTTTTCGCGCGCGGATTTTACGGGCTAGGATTCGGCGAAAAGCTAAGCTCTTTGGTGTATTGCTGCGGGCGATTCGTAAATTTTTTACGCTCGGATCTAGCGAGGCTGCAAGCACTTTTGCGCATGCGCGGATTTGTAGGGACGAGCGGAATTTTTACCTATAAAATTTATGCAAATTTAGTTGGAATTTTAGCGATTTCGGCGCTTGAGCAGGCGAGAAATTTAAGCCTAGTGATGAGCGCGCGAGGGTTTTGCGGTAGGCTATTTTACGAACGTCGCGAGGCTTTAAGCGTCTCGGAAGCCTCGTTTTTGGCATTCGTGCTGGCGTGCGTATTTATTAAAATCGGAGCTATCTTATGAGCTGCTCGCTTAAGGCGCTGGGTTTAAGCGCTAAAAACGGCGAGCGAGAAATTTTTCGCGGCGTAAATTTGAGCGTAGGGCATAAGGAAAAAGTGGCGATCTTGGGCGCAAATGGGCAGGGCAAGACGAGCCTGCTTCAAATTTTAGGCGGCCTAAGGCAATGGGGCGAGGGTGAGATCGAGCTTTTCGGCGAGAAGCTTGAGTGTGTAGAGGATTTTGCAAAATTTCGCCACGAGATCGGGTTTTTATTTCAAAACAGCGACGATCAATTTTTGTGCGCGAGCGTGTTTGAGGACGTCGCATTTAGCCTGCGTGCACAAAATGAGCGGCTAAAACAAGCACGAAATGCGGAGAAAAGGCGTGGAATTTTTTCTAAATTTTTTGGTCGTAAGGCGCAAATTTTAAGGCAGGGCAGCGAAAACGATCATCTAAAAAAGCTTGAAATTTTAAGTGAAGAGCAGATCGAGCGTAAGGTGCTTGAAACGCTGCGGCGCTTGGGAATCGAGCATCTACGCGAGCGAGTGCCCTTTCATCTAAGCGGCGGCGAGAAAAAGCTGGTGGCGCTTGCAGGCGCGCTGGTGTGTGAGCCCAGGATACTGCTACTGGACGAGCCTACGACGGCGCTTGATGAGGCGATGCAGGAGCGCGTGGCGGGGATTTTGGCGGAGCTTGACGTAAGCGAGATCATCGTCTCGCACGATAAAAGCTTCATCGATAAAATCGCGGATAAAATCTATTATTTGAAATCAGATGGGCTGTATGAAAGCCCATGATAAAATCATAGATAAATTTATCGTTTAAAATCAAGAGGCTTGTATAAGTCCATAATGGCGACCCTTGCGGGATTTGAACCACGCGTTTTCGCACTGAGAATGCAACGTCCTGAGCCACTAGACGAAAAGGTCAAGAAGCCGCATTATAGCGACAAAAACAAAATTTTAGATAAAGATACAAAATAAAGTGCAGAATAGCGGTTTGACATACTTGCGATTAAATTTCGATATGTATGATGAGTAAAAAATCACTAAGCCTATGCAGCAAAAATTTTATATATTAAGTAAATTACTTATAAATTTATATTAAAAAACCATCATAATTTTAAGTCAAAATTTAAGAGAGAGAGAGAGTATTATTTACCTTAAATTTAATTTTTAAGGATTTATTATGTATTCCAGTCTAGACGCCGCTATTGCGAATATAAAGAAATTTTCTCGCTGCAAGAATTTTCATTACCCAAATATTCCTCAAGTCGGTGATATTGCGGATTTTAAACCGGAGCCGAAGTTTAATTTAACCAAAGACGAAAACTATCAAGAAGCCCTAGCTTTCATTAATGATAATTTTACAGGCAAGAGCAAATGTTACGATTTTATCCATTTAACAAAACTTTCAAATTTAAGCTCTATTATAAAAATGGGTGGAATTTTTTGTATGAACTATTTAAAAAATAATGGCATAGGACCAAATTTATTAACTAACGAGCTATCCAATGAGCTAGATAATAGACGCAATTTAGGGGATTATGTGCATTTATCTGTCATAGGCGATAATTGTATGCTTAACACTTTTATCGATAGGCATAAAAATGAAAACCTTGCTATTATTTTAATATCTCCGATCGTGTTATTTTATCATGCCTTTATTATGAGTGATCAAAACGCCACGGCAAATGCAGCGCATATTGGAAGGTATAGCACTATCAAAAACTATTTAAATTTTATAAGTCTTTATTCTATACAAGAATTTCCGCCATACGACGTAGCTCAAAATAGTTTATACAAAATTTCACAAGCTGAAGTTATGATTTACGAAAAGATTCCGCTAAAATTTATAAGCGAAATAATACCGCTAGTTAGGAATTAGAAAATGCAGGCTATTAGACCTATTTTTTATGCAGTAGATAAGAGTCCTTTTGTAAAAAGCGTAGATATAAAATTTGAATTCTTTAGCGGCTTTGCGTTATCTCAAAAGATAAAATCAATAGATAGCCTTTTAAATAGTGCTAAAAGAGAGCTTAAAAGCGAAAAAATTCTAGAAATTAGCAAGGCTTCACCAAGCCCTTTAAGCAGAGCATTAAGCGCTTTTAATTTAAAGCTCCGTTTAAAAGATGAAGATCAAAATTTAATAGAAGCTAGCGTTGAACGGTTTTTTCAAGGCTCAAAATTTTTTGAGCGAGGCGGTCCGTTTGAAGAGATTATTTTTAGTGCTAAAGTTCATCCTAAAAAATATCCGCCGTTAAAAAATAGCGGAAATTTTTGTGGATTTGAGCTTTTCGGTGAACGTTTTAGTACTGAGCCAAAAACGTATTTTTATGATTTTTTATATCTAAGCGCTCTAAAACAAAATCCAAATTTAGCGGATGAAATTTTAAAATATGATTATTTCAGCGATATAGAATTTAATCCCAAAAAATCATTTTCCGCCCAATCTCGTGCTGCCGCGCTCTTTGTAGGATTAAGCCGAAACGGAATTTTTAAAGAAATTTTTGCAGATAAGGATACATTTTTTGATTTTTACTGTAAAAATTTTAAAAGAGAAAGTCTATTTTAAAGGAGAAAATATGGAAAACTCAACAGCACTTCTTTGCGGTATAATCGCATTACCATTAACTGTGTTTATAGCTCTTGCACTATTTGGGTCTAAAAGTAGATCTGCAAATAGCAAAGAATTTATCCCTGAAAAGAAAGTTGCAATAAAAGAGAAAGTTTCTTTTAACGGAGGGGATATCGAAAGATTATTAAAACTAGCCTTTAGTGGCATAACCGCGATATCGTTATTAACGATAGCTATTATATTGTTTGGGGTCTGCGTGCATTATTACAAGGGAGTGGGCTTTTATTTAGAGACAGATCTTTATGTTCCGAGCACGATAAGTATTGAGAGCATAAGAGCGCCGATAGGTATTGATTATATAAACCGAATAGGCTATAGCGATACAATAGACGTAAACGCAGATGTTACTATAAAAAATCTTAGATAGCCGCTAAAGCATCGAGCTACATTTACGGCAACAAAATTTATAAATTTATCTGGTGATTTTAGAATTTTGCGTGCTTTTGTAGTTACAAAATGGCTAATTGCGAAATTCTAAAATATTTGCGTGAAGGCTCGCCGCGAGCTCTATTTCAGCACCCTGCCTAAAATTTCTGCGCCTTTTGATCATATAAAATGAATGATAGAAGTGATCTAGCGTTTTAATAGTCTTAGCGACTGTCTCTCTGCCCTTTGCGAGATTGATTTGACAATCCGTTTCGTACCTTTTGGAATAAAATAGAAGTACATTATACGTCCCCTGAATTTTTACTTAAATTTAGTCTAAAAATATGAAATTAAAGATAGGGAAATTTTGCGAGATAGAGCCATGCTCACGAATTTTAAGCGCAAAATTCGTGAGCATTGGCGTGAGGTTTAAATTTAATCCAAGGTATCGCGAACTAAAATCCGAGCGCTTTTTGAATCGCGAGCGTCTGCGCTACGACGCGCTCTAACTGCTGCAAATTTAGCATATTCGGTCCATCTGAAAGCGCGTGAGCGGGATCGGGGTGCGTCTCATAAAAAAAGCCGTCTACGCCCACGGCCGCCGCCGCTCGCGCGAGATACGGCACGAAGCGCGAGTCGCCGCCGCTCGTAGCGCCGATACTAGGCATCTGCACGCTGTGCGTCGCGTCGAAAATGACCGGCGCAAACTCGCGCATAATCGGCAGCGAGCGCATATCGACGATCAAATTTCCGTAACCGAAGGTGCTGCCGCGCTCGGTGAGCCAAACGCCGTAATGGCGCGCCAGATCGTGCATCCCTTCGCCGCTTGGCTGTGGGGCATTTTGAGCAGCACTTATCGAGCTGTCTTGCGCGTTGCAAGTATGAGATAAGTTTGGCTGCGGCGTGTTTTGCGCTTCGTTATCGCTTTGCGCGGCACAAGGTGTCGCCGTACCTTTAGCGACATTTTCGGCACCACTTTTAGTGCCACAAGTATGAATAAAATTTTGTGCGTCCTGACCGGTACCGCAAGAATTTTGCGCGCCTAGCGCCGGAGAAGCGCTATCCGCACCGCCTCGGGCGCTGTTTTGAGCGGCCTTTGTATCGCTAGATGCCACGCCGCTTCGTGGAGTATAAGCCCGTGCGCTGCGGGTTTGCAGCACCTTTTCGACGCTGTGTTTCATCGCCTGCGGTGATAGAAACTGACCTTTTTTGATGTTTACTACCGCTTGCGTGCTGGCTGCGGCGACGAGCAGGTCGGTTTGGCGGCACAAAAACGCAGGTATTTGCAGTACGTCGGCGACGCGCGCGACGGGCTCTGCCTGGTAGCTTTCGTGGATATCGGTTAAAATTTTATAGCCGAATTTTTCCTTTACCTCGGCTAAAATTTCGCAGCCGCGCTCAAGCCCAGGGCCGCGGAAGCTTGAGATGCTGGTGCGGTTGGCTTTATCGAAGCTGCTTTTGAAGTAAAATTCCACCCCGCTCATTTCGTTAAATTTGCGCAAACTTTCCGCGACTTTCATTATTAGCTCGCGACTTTCGATCACGCAGGGTCCTGCGATCAGTATCATGAAATATCCTTTTTTAAAATTTGCGCGATTTTAGCGAAATTTTACTAACTCTTAATAGGGCTTGCCGAAAAATTTCTCGTAATGCTCGTAAAAGCGTTTGTAGTATGGGTTTGAGTAGCGCTTGCGCATACCGTAGTTATAGCACTCGATCGTGTCTTTGATATTTTTATTTTTGGCGTTCCAGCATTTGCGCAGGATTTTGGCGCATTTAGTGAGGTTATACATCGGATTGAATATATAATCTATCTCATTTTGGCTGAAATTTACGGCGTTTAGCTGCCCGAGTCCTACGTCAATGCTAAATCCGTCCTCATACAGGTACTTGGCGATCTGCACGGCGTAAATTTCGTTTGCCGGTATGATCGTAACGACCCATTTGCTGGAATTTAGGCTGTAGTTGCTCGTCTTGATGCGGATATTTTGATTGCGCAGGCCTCCAAAATAATCGGCGTTTGCTTTGTTTGTCAAAAAGGAGATCGTGTAGGGCTCGAAGTCGCTTTCGATTTTGACGATGGTGTAGAGGATCTCGGGCTTGACGCCTTCATTTTGCGCCACGGCGGCGATGGCATTTACGATCTCGTTTGGCGAGTAAGCGGAGGCTTGAAGCGCTAAAAACAGGGCGAAAACCAACTTTTTCATCTAAATTTACCGAGCCTTTGATAAAATTTTATGTCGCAAGTATAGCACAATTTCAGTCTTTTCATCATTGTTTAAGTGAAAATTAATCGTATTGGATATATAATCACATTTCTTTTTTAAACCCAAACGGTCGCTTAGCTCAGCTGGTAGAGCGCCACCCTTACAAGGTGGATGTCGCAGGTTCGATCCCTACAGCGACCACCATTTTGAAATCCTTGGATTTCATACTTCTTTTGGCGCTTGCACTGCGAGTGTGATTTTTGGTGCGACGGTAGTTCAGCTGGTTAGAATGCCGCCCTGTCACGGCGGAGGTCGTGGGTTCGAGCCCCATTCGTCGCGCCACTTCTTACGATGTCTTGCTAGCTCAGTAGGTAGAGCATCTCACTTTTAATGAGGGGGTCGTTGGTTCGAATCCAACGCAGGACACCATCTATCAAATTTTTCCCCTATTTTTAGTTTTTTGATTTTTTTAAAAGCCCTGTTTTACGG
>CAUQWV010000022.1:0-23003 GCA_963522285.1 uncultured Campylobacter sp. | reverse complement strand
CGCTAATTTGGGCATTTTATTTCAAGCACGCCTACAAAAAGCGCCTAGCAGAGGAAATGCGCGAGGCGTAATGGTGAGTTGAACGCAGAATTTTAGCCAAAATTTTGCTGCCAACCGCAGTTTAAAATTAGCGCGAGCGTAGCTCGCCCTTTGAGCGTGCCAGGGGTTGGGGGATTTTAAGGGGGAAGGGGAGCGCCTCGCAAGTAGCGCCCCTTCCCTCTTAAGAGAAAACGCTGCCACGCCCCAAATTCTAGAGGCAAATCCTACATAGAGAAATTTTAAATTTATTACAAAATGAAATTCCGTTTAAATTTTAGCCCGCGATATGTTTCTCTTGGGGCGGGAAGGAGGCTTGAATTGCGAGGTCGCTCCCCTTCCCGCTCCAAGCCCCACCCAACCCCCGACGACGATAGCGGTGCGGACTGCGTCCGAGTATTTTCATTTAGCGGCTTGCGTTACATACTTTGATTTCAAAATTCCTCGCCGCAAAATTCTAAATTTAGTAGTAGAATTCCGCATTAGAGAAATTATAAAATTCTACTCACAGACTATGCGCGGAGTTCTTTCGGGATTTTAAAATTCCGCGGAATTTTAAGGGGAAAGCATGAGATATTTTAAAAATTTACTCTCTGATTTAAGGAGCGGCAGGCTCGCGCTGCATCCGATTTTGCTCGCGGCGACATTTTGCATAGTGAAGTTTTCGTGGCCTAGGCTAATAGGTAGGTACGGAGAGACGCTCGGCAGTTTCATATTTATGGACTTTATTCAATGTGCCTGCTTCGTAGGGTTAGGCGCGCATCTTGTCTATGTCGCGGGGCGCGGCGACAAAAATAGCCAAAGCCGTAGTTGCGAAAACAGTGGCTACCAAGGCGCGATACAATCCCGCGGAGTGCGCTATTTAGCCGTGCTGCGCGCTATCTTATGCGCTCTGTGCATCATCGCGTGCGTGGCAGGATATCTTAGCGCGGATATAGACCATCAAAAATTAGGCGTTCTGAATTGGTTTTTTCCGACTGCGCTAGCAAGCGCTTTCATATATTTGATTGCGATCTGGATTGTTACGACCGGCTCCGAAGTACTAATTTGGGGCGTTATCTTCGTTATAAGCTATGTGGCTGCTTACTATGCAGTTTGGATAGGTTTTGGGATTGGGCATAGGTATACTACCTATTTTGATTTTCCGTTTATTTTCTGGAAAGGGCTGGAGATAATATTTCCGCTAATTTGGGCATTTTATTTCAAGCACGCCTACAAAAAGCGCCTAGCAGAGGAGATGCGCGAGGCGTAATGGCGAGCTGAACGCAGAATTTTAGCCAAATTTTACGCCGACAACCGCAGTTTAAAATTAACCCAGGCGTAGCCTGCGGCGTTTCTTGCGAGCGCAAGCGAAGCACAGAGTAAGTAGCGCCCCTTCCCTATTAAGAGAAAACGCCGTCACTACCTAAATTCTAGAGGCAAAATTCTATATAGGGAAATTTTAAATTTATTACAAAATAAAATTCCGTTTAAATTTTAATTCCTGATATATCTTGGGGGCGGGAAGGGGGCTTGAATTGCGAGGTCGCTCCCCTTCCCGCCCCAAAACCCCACCCATCCCCCGACGACGCTATCGGTGCAGGCTGCGCCTGAGTTTAATTTTAATGAAACAAACAGGTATAATTCCTCGTGTCGTAATTCAGCTTGTATTAAAATTTTAACACTAGCCGCCAGGCTTAGCCTGCGGCGTTTCTTGCGAGCGCAAGCGAAGCACAGAGTAAGTAGCGCCCCTTCCCTATTAAGAGAAAACGCCGTCACTACCTAAATTCTAGAGGCAAAATTCTATATAGGGAAATTTTAAATTTATTACAAAATAAAATTCCGTTTAAATTTTAATTCCTGATATATCTTGGGGGCGGGAAGGGGGCTTGAATTGCGAGGTCGCTCCCCTTCCCGCCCCAAAACCCCACCCATCCCCCGACGACGCTATCGGTGCAGGCTGCGCCTGAGTTAAATTTCAACGTCCAGATCCACGGGTTCGATCTGCAGCCCGCGCAGATCCGCGAGATGCTGCACCGCGGCGTCCGTTTCGGCGTTTTTGGGAAGCACGATATGAAAACCGCGATCAAACGCCAAGAAAAAATTCTCACTGCCCGCAGCGATTCGATTTAGCGAGCGAGCGGCAAATTTCTCGCTTGCGCGCGGCTCGCCCTTCGAAAATGAAATTTCATCCTCGCCCGCGATAAATTCCATCTCTATGCTTGAGTCTTGCGCGAGCTTGGCGGAAGCTAGATGCTTTCTTAGCATACGGCGGTAAAATTTCGGATAAAAAATAAGCCATGCCGCGCCCAAAATAACCGACGCCACGCTCGCAATCGGCGCCGTTTTTAAAAGCCCGTCGATGATGATGCCAACGAGCAAAAACTCAAACGGTATGGCGTAAGTGCTGACTAGGCGCTGCTTGCGCGCCTTTTTGCTGTAAAGCAGCATAAATTTATTGAGGTTATCGACATCGCGATTGGTGATACGTACTTTCATATTTTTCCTTTAATTTTTGCGTAATTGTAGCGAAGCCGCCTTAAATTTGCGTCCGTTAACTTCCGTGAGATAAAATCCCGTTTTTAAAGGAGCGCCCGTGAAATCTTTATTAAAAATCAAAGGATTTTTGCCGTTTTTGGCGATTATGTTTATCAACGCAAGCGTCGATCTGGGCCATAAGATCACGATTCAAAACGTTCTTGTTAAAAGCGCCGATTCGGGCGCCCTCATCGCCCTTACCTCGCTTGTAAATTTGCTGATTTTACTGCCTTACGTATTTCTTTTTAGCGCCAGCGGCTATCTCAACGACAAATTCTCGCGCACCCGCATTACGCGGATCTGCGCGAAACTCGGCGTCGCACTTACCGCGCTCATTACGCTCGGATATACGTGCGGATGGTTTTATTTTGCGTTTTTTATGACGATCCTGCTTGCGGCGCAAAGCGCGATCTACTCGCCCGCCAAATACGGCCTGATTAAAAAAATCGTCGGCGCAAAAAATTTAGGCGCGGCAAACGGCCTCGTGCAGGCGCTTACCATCATCGCGATTCTGCTTTCATCTCTTGTTTTTTCGGTAATTTTCGAGCTGTTTGCGACGCATAGCAGCGACGCGGGCGAGCTGATGAGCTCGGTTTGGTTTATCGGCGTGCTTTTAGTCGCGGGCTCCGTGCTTGAAACATACTACTCGTATAAAATTCCATTCTTCGACGCCGCGCAGCCACAGGCGGAATTTAATAAAGACGACTATCTTAAGCTTCGCTATCTAAGGCAAAATTTAAATTTTGTGCTAAAAGACAAAAACGTCCTGCTCTGCACGCTGGGACTTGCGATGTTTTGGGCGGTCTCACAGCTCGTGATCGCGACCTTCCCGGCTCACTACAAGAGCCTTAGCGGCAGCGATAACGTAATGGTGATCCAGGTGATCTTGGCGCTTAGTGCGATCGGAATCGCGCTAGGCTCGATCTTTGCGGGCAGCTACTGCAAAAAACATATCGAGCTCGGTATCGTGCCGTTCGGCGCATTCGGGCTTGCGCTCGCGCTAATGGTGCTAGCCAACGCGCACTCGGTATTTTGGCTCGGTGCGGCGTCATTTTTCTTCGGATTTAGCGGCGGAATTTTCATCGTGCCGCTCAACGCCGTTATTCAGTTTTTTACCGCCGACGAGCGCATGGGGCGGGTGCTCGCGGGCTCAAATTTTATCCAAAATATCTTTATGGTGCTGTTTTTGCTCATCGCCATCATCTTGGTGCATTTTGCGGTCGCCAGCGGCGAAATTTTCGTTATGGCGGCACTGTGCGTGCTCATCTGCGGGATCTTCGGCGCGAAATATTTGCCGCAGCTTTTCGTTAGAATTTTACTCATTCCGTTTATGAAATTTGGCTACCAAGTTCACGTAGACGGTATCGAAAACATCCCGCAAAAAGGCGGCGTACTGCTTTTAGGCAACCATATCAGCTGGATCGATTGGGCGGTGGTGCAGCTTGCGTGCCCGCGCGGGGTGCGCTTCGTGATGCATCGCAGCTACTACGATCTGTGGTATTTGAAGTGGTTTTTTAAAATTTTCCGCGTCATTCCGATCGGAGCGGGCGTGAGCAAAAGCGCGATAGAAAGCATCCGCGAGGCGCTAAATGCTGGTGAAGTAGTCGGGCTCTTCCCAGAAGGCCACATCAGCTACAACGGCCGCATAGACGAGTTTCAAGCGGGCTTTGAGCTCGCCGCGCACGATACGAACTCCGTAATCGTGCCTTTTTATATCAGGGGGCTTTGGGGATCAACGTTTTCGCGCGCCAGCGAGCATTATAAAAGAACGATCTCGCAAAGCGGCAAAAACGCACTTCGCGTAAGCTTCGGCGCGCCGATCGAGGCAAATTCCAAGGCGCACGAGGTAAAGCGTGCGGTAACGGAGCTGTCGTTTTTCAGCTGGGGCAAATACCTCGCAAGCCTAAAACCGCTTGCCTACAACTGGCTAAATCAAGCCAAAAGATCGCCTTTTAAGCGCGTGGCGGTCGATAGCACTGGAGTGAGCTTCACAAATTTAGCGATGATGAGCGCCATTTTGATACTTCGCAAAAGACTAAAAAGCCGCATAAGCAGCGAGGAAAACGTCGGTATCATTTTGCCTAGCTCGGTCATCGCAAGCGCCGTAAATTTAACGCTTTTTGCGATGGGCAAAACGAGCGTAAATTTAAACTACACGCTAAGCGAGGAAAATTTAATCTACTGCGCGGATAAAGCAAACATCCGCACGATCATCAGCTCGCGCAAATTCGTAGAAAAGCTCAAATCAAAGGGCTTTGAGCTGGAGGGTTCGATCGGCGATCGGCTCGTGTACCTTGAGGATCTAAGCGAGGGCGTCTCTAAAAACGAGCGCATAGCCTGCGCGCTAAAATCGCTGCTAATGCCTAAAATTTTATTTCGTGCGCTGTATTTTAAGCCGCACGCGATAGATGACGTAGCGACCATTTTATTTAGCAGCGGCAGCGAGGGAAAGCCCAAAGGCGTGGTTTTGACGCATAAAAATATAATGGCGAACGTCCGTCAAATTTCGGAGCTCATAAACGCCAACGAGCACGACGCGATTTTAGCGTCTCTGCCGATCTTTCACTGCTTCGGGCTTACCGTAACGACGCTCTTTCCGCTAAACGATGGAATTTTAAGCATCCACGTGCCCGATCCTACGGACGCCTTTAGCGTCGGCAAGATGAGCGCAAAATACGGTGCTACGATAATGTTCGGCACGTCGACGTTTTTTAGACTCTACACCAAAAATAAAAGGCTCAATCCGCTTATGCTGGCAAGCATCCGCCTAGCGATTGCGGGCGCGGAGAAGCTAAACGAAAACGTCCGCAAGGAATTTAAGATAAAATTCGGCATCGAAATTTACGAGGGCTACGGCACGACCGAGACTGCGCCGGTGGTGAGCGCAAATACGCCGAACGTCCTCGAGCCCGATTTTTTCAAAGAGCTTCACTTCAACCGCGAAAAGAGCGTCGGCTTGCCGCTTGCAGGCACGGTCATAAAGATCACCGATCCCGCCTCGCTGCAGCCGCTGCCAAACGGCCAGGAGGGGCTTATCTTGATCGGCGGGCATCAGGTTATGAAGGAATACTACGATGAGCCGGCAAAAACCGCTGAGGCGATCGCACAAATGGATGGCGTGCGCTACTACAAGAGCGGCGACATCGGCTATATCGACGACGATGGGTTTTTATTTATCACCGACCGCCTTTCGCGCTTTGCCAAAATCGGTGGCGAGATGATAAGCCTGGGCGCGGTAGAGAGCGCCGTGGGCGAAATTTTAGGCGAAAGCGCGATCTATTCGTGCGTGAACTTAAAAGACGAGAAAAAGGGCGAGAAGATTGCTCTGCTTTACGTGGGCGAAGCGAGTGAGGATGAAATTTCGCGCCGCCTAAAGGACTCTGCACTGGCGCCGATAATGCAGCCAAGCGTTGTGAAAAAGGTGGAGCAAATCCCGGTACTCGGCAGCGGCAAGGTAAATCTCAAAGCGGTAAAGGATCTGGCGATCGAGCTGGGGCTTTAGAGCAAAATCTAAGTAAAAGGATTTGGTTAGTGCGAGGCTTTAAAACCGCGAAATTCCGGCTATATCGCAGAGTGGTAGAATTTTGGTTGTATCGTAGCGTGGCGAAATTTTGCGGTGCAAAATTTTAATTGATTGAAATTGTATGGTATGAAATTTAAAACTCTAGGAATTGAAAAGCCCGTGCGATAAAAATACGCTGCGAGTGCAAGATGACGGGGCTACTGACGCTGCTCGTCGTTATTGGCTATAAAACAAGAGCGTGACGGCAGAATTTCGTGATGTGGATTTGTGAAGCCGGGGAGTTCTAAGGCGTTAAATTTCAGGCTGCAAAATTCAAAGTCGAGAAAAATATAGCTGCTAAATTTCGATTAATTCAGTTTGTAAAATTACGCGCATAAGGCGTCTTAATAAAATATGTAATTCCGTGCTTAAAATTCTACGCCGCGACATAAAAAGGAATTTTAATCGTAGCAAACAAGCGCGACATATCGGCTCAGCCGTGAAATTCCACATTAAAATTTTACGTCGAAACCGCAGACAAAATTCTATGAAATTTTACCGAGAATGAAATTCTTTAAATTTCGTAACAGAGCGAATTTTAAAATTCTGCTCCGCTACTCAAGAATTCCGCAGCGCACTATCTTACATAAAACTCCGCTAGCGCGTTTTTAGACGTAACATTTTTACCCACAGATTCTTCTTTGCCGTCTGCCGTTAGCTTAAATTCCGGCGCCAAATCTACGCTCTTATCGTTATTGACGACGAAATTAAGCTCTATCGTTGCGCTAGACGGCGCCGCTTTATCGGAGATGCCGTAATCGGCTCTTAATTGCTCGGGCGTCAATTGCGAATGATACGCCACATTTTTCAAGAAGTCTATTACGGCAGGCAGATATGTATCCGTTTTCTTAGGATCGTCGCCCTTCAGAATCTCGCTTTCTAGTGAGCTATCGCAATCGACCAATTTCTTCTGATCTGAGTATTCTATCTTACCTTTTGCTTTTATAGTCTCTTGGAATTTCGCATCGTTTAGTTTGCAAAGCTTGTTGGCTAACTGAAGCAAGCCATCCTTATCATAGGCTTTGCCCTTGTAGAAATTCATAGCACTATCTATATCCATGTCTAAAGTCTTTTTCTTATATTCCTCAAGACGTTTTTTAGTCGCTTTCTCGCGTTCGGCATTCAGTGCTTCCATATCTATGTCGCACACCATCGTGACGGATTTTAACCCACCGCGATCAGCCTTCGACCACGTGATATTTTTACATCTTTTCGACCCCTCGATCGCCGTGCCTATACTCATAGATTTAAAATCGGGCAAAGTATAGTTTTTGACGAGTTCTATCTCGTCCTCACCGCATCCTGCTAACACCAAAGCCGCCGCTACGGCACCCATCATATATCTGAGCTTCATACTTACTCCTTAAGATTAAAGTAAGAAATACTAGCCCCCCCGCTTAAAATTTGATTAAATTTAAGATAAAATTTGAGATTAATTGTTAAGCATTAATGGAATATTTTAAAATCTCACTAAATTTATCGGCAACAAAATTTTATGTGATAAAATAGGCTAAATTTTATTTGTCAGTGTGATGCAAAAAATTACAAGCAGAAAGAAATTTTTAAATTTTATAGCTTTGAAATTTAGCTAGAGCTTTAATGATAATTCTAATTTGCCGCGAAGCGCACGCTCCGCGGCAAATTTAAAGGAGGACTCTATTTAAAAGATGGAGCGATCTGCGCTACCCAAGCTTCGATGCGGCTCTCGGTGAGGTCGCTTTGATTGTCATTGTCTAGCGCAAGGCCAACGAATTTGCCATCCACTACAGCCTTGCTCTCGTCAAATTCATATCCGTCGGTAGGCACTGCACCTACGATATTTGCACCCGCTTTTTTGAAATTATCGTATAGCTCGCGCATTGCGTTGCAGTAGGCGTCGCTGTAGCTTGAGCTATCGCCCATGCCGAAAATCGCGACAGTCTTGCCCGCGACATCAAGGGCTGAGAAATCAAAGCCCGCCCAGTCGTCCTGCAGCTCGCCGTCGTTCCACGTAGAGCTGCCGATGATGAGCGCAGTGTATTTATTTAGATCTGCAGGCGCGATGTCCGCGACATTTTTTAGCTCGTTTTCTATGCCTAGCTTTTCGGAGATTAGCTTCGCGGCGTCCTCGGTATTGCCCATCGAGCTTCCAAAAATAATTCCAACCATTTGGTATCCTTTTAATAAATTTTGTCGGTAAGCTTGTATGGTACTAATTTCATAATGAAATTTCCCTTAAAGCATTCGCTTTTTATCTCGACGTGACGGTTAAAATTTTCATTTTTTGGATAGACAATATACACGGCGTCGAGGTTTGCTCCGCAGCAAAGCTCTAGTGCTTTTTTTATATCATTATCATAAATGGCTCGATTTTGAGGTAAAATTTTTTTAAAGCTCGTAACCACGCCTAGGCTAAAACCGCTCTTGCGAACTACGATGAGCTCGCCTGATTCGCCCACAAGCTGCAGCTGTGCGCCTGCATTGCGAAGCGCGATTTTGCAAAATACGAAGTTGCGAAACGCATCGTCTCCGTTTAGCAGCACGCCGCTACGCAGACTCACGATCGCGCGAGTTAGCTTATAAGCGGGCATAGCGGCAAATACTGGCAGCGGCATGCCGCGCAGATAGGCAAAGATTATCGCGTTATCCGCTGCGCAAAATTTCACGGCGAGCTTGAAACGGTAAATTTTACGAGCCCCGCGTCTAAGCTCGGAAGCGATAAAATTTAAAAATGCGGTACGAAACTGCGAAGCGCCCTTTAAATTTGTGGGCGGAATTCTATAATCCGCATTAACGTTAAAATTATATAGAGCCAGCATCGCCCGCGCTCGCGAAGCCGCATCATAACCCTGCAGCGCCTCTGGCACAATCTCGCGCCCGTTCGCATCAAAGCCAAAAATTTCGCCGCTAAAGAATTTTTTATTAAAAGCTTCGGCATTTAAAATTTCATCATGAATAAGCTCATTATCGCGCCGCAGATCCGCTTTTTGGCGTTTTTCGCGCGCCGCGATATCTCGTTTTGGCGCGGCAATATCTTGTAACAAAGCTGATTTCTCGTCCGAACGCTTAGCGCAGAAAAAATTCTCTTGCGCGGAGCTAGTGTCGTAAAAAGCCTTTGCTGTCAAATTCCTATTTGCGCCGTCTTTTTGCGCACTCTTTACAGCATGCGGCTTAGAGGCATTATGATTAAGTGCGTCCGATTTATCGCTTAGAAACTTTTTAGATTTTCCGCTAAATTTCTTACTCTCTATGCGCGCAAGGCAAGTAACATTCAAATTGTTAGAATTTAAAGAATTCTTGGAATTTAGCTCGCCTATTTCATCGTCGTAAGCATTTGATCGCGACGCAGTGCGCGATTTTTTAACCGCTTGCTTGGGCTTGCCGTCACTACTTAAATTCCTTGGAATTTTAATCATCTTCGCAAGGTCTGCAACCGAATTCTTGATTTAAATTGAAAACCTTACAGTATTCGCAAAATACGCAGCTGACGCTTCTTTTAGCGCATACGAGCGGGATTTTGCGCTTTTTTACTTCGCCTTTGATCTTTTTCATTGTGTTGTGGTTTAAAAAGCTCGTAAGCATCACGACACACTCGGTATCTTGCGGGATCGGCTTGCGATTTACGCGATTTTCGTTTCGTGCATCCCAGTGCTCGATGTTACTCGCGCCAAGGTCTTTTAAAACCGCCTTAATGGGTGTAATCTCATCTGCTCCTATAACTAAAACGTTCATTTCATCCCCTTCTATGATTGATAGTCGTTATTATAACAGAGAAAGATTAAATTTAACTGATAATGTATATAAAAATTTGAAATTATAGGCCGGAATTTTACCGGCTCATATTTGATATTTATTCGCTTAAAGCTAGACTTACTGCCGCATCGATGTGGATCTGCGTAGTATCGAATAGCCACGCGGCGGTATCTGCTTGCGATACGAGCAGCCCGATCTCCGTACAGCCCAGTATCACGCCCTGCGCGCCGCGAGCTCTAAGTCCTTCAATGATCTGCAAAAATTTCTCTTTGGAGTGCGGTAAGATTTTACCAAAGCAAAGCTCATCAAAAATTACTTCGTTTACCGCTTCCATTTCGTCCGCGTTCGGTACGAGCACCTCTACGCCGCCCTCTATTAAGCGCTGTTTGTAAAAATCCTGCGTCATCGTGTAGATCGTACCGAGCAGCCCTACTTTTTGCACGCCATGCTTTCGTAGCTCATCTAGCGTGGCGTCCGCGATATGCACGAAAGGCACGGAGATAGCGGCATTTATCGCCTCGTAGCACTTATGCATCGTGTTAGTGCAAAGAAAAATATAATCCGCTCCGCCACTTTGCAAAACCCGCGCGTGACGAGCTAAAATTTCGCCCGCCCTGCCCCACTCATTATCTCTTTGACACCGCTCGATCTCGTCGAAATTTAAGCTACTTAGCAGGATTTCGCCGCTACTTAGCCCGCCTAGACGCTCGTTAATTTTGCGATTGATCCCATCATAATAGGTAATCGTAGATTCGTAGCTCATACCACCGATTAGTCCGATTTTTTTCATGGATTTCTCTTTTAAAATTTATACGGAATTTTATGCAGTCCCGCGAAATTTAATAAAATTCCGGATTGCAAAATTTGCAGAGCCGGAATTTCAACAAATAGCCACAGAGCTTAAGCATTCTCGCTCGCAGCGTCCGTAGAGGCAACCTCATCGCCGAAATCGGCATTGGCAAGCCGCTTGAGCTGGCGGTAGCGCCTCATCGCATCGGCCTTATTGGCTTCATAAAGTTTGCCCGCGTGCTCGGGATCGATCTTTTTAAGCGCGTTGTAGCGCACCTCGTTTAGCAAAAATTCCTCATAAAGGCTCCAATCGGGCTCTTTGGATGAAATTTTAAGCGGATTTTTGCCCTCCGTCGCAAGCCGCGGATCGAAAGTGTAGGTCGGCCAATAGCCGCATTTGCTCGCAAGCTCGGCTTGATCGCCCGATAGCCCCATGCCGCCTTTGATACCGTGCGCGATACACGGCGAATACGCAATGACGAGGCTAGGTCCCTGGTAGGCCTCAGCGGCCATAATAGCCTTTATCGTCGCGGCTTGGTTTGCGTTGGAATTTACCTGCGCGACGAAGATGTTACCGTAGGTCATCGCGATTTGGCCTAGGTCTTTTTTCTGAACGCGCTTACCGCCTGCGGTAAATTGTGCGATCGAGCCGCGGCGGCTAGCTTTGGAGCTCTGCCCGCCCGTGTTTGAGTAAACCTCAGTATCCAGCACCAGCACGTTTACGTCCTCGCCGGTAGCCAGCACGTGATCGAGCCCGCCGTAGCCGATGTCGTAAGCCCAGCCGTCGCCGCCGATAATCCACTGAGATTTTTTGTTTAGATACTGCTTCAGCTCTAAAATTTCACGAACCCCGGGCGCGTCCAAATTTTGTTCTAGCAGCGGCACCAGTCTATCTCTAATCTGAGCGGATTTTATCGTATCGTCTCTGTTTTCGATCCAGTCGTTATAAAGCGCCTTTAGCGCGTTTGGCACGCTTGAGAGCGAGCCTAGCATCAGATCCTCGATCTTATGGCGCAGCGTCTCGCTTGCGATCTTCATTCCCAGCCCTAACTCGGCGTTGTCCTCAAAAAGCGAGTTCGCCCACGCGACGCCGCGGCCGTTTTCGTCCTTGCGGTACGGCATCGAAGGCGCCGATCCGCCGTAGATCGAGCTACAGCCCGTGGCATTGGCTACGATCATATGATCGCCGAAAAGTCGCGTGATCAGCGTGATATACGGCGTCTCGCCGCAGCCCGGGCATGCGCCGTGAAATTCAAAATACGGGCGCGCAAAACCCACGCCCTTGACGCTCGATCTGTCCATCAAATCGTCTTTGTATCTTACGTGCTCGAATAAAAAGTCTGCGCTTTCTTGCTCGCCTTTTGCGAGTTCTTCTTCAAGCGGCACCATGACGAGCGATTTTTCCTTGCTCGGGCAGTTTTCGGCACAAAGCGCGCAGCCCGTACAATCTAGCGGGCTTACTTGGATCTTATATTTTAGCCCTTTCAGCTCCTTGCCCTTGGCCTCTAGTAGGTGATCTTTTAAATTTGAAGGCGCGGCGGCCTCGTCCTTTTCGTCTAGCAAAAACGCTCTGATTACGGCGTGCGGGCAGACGAAGGCGCACTGGTTGCACTGGATGCAGTTTTGCTCGATCCATTTAGGCACCGTGACGCCTACGCCGCGTTTTTCAAATCGCGTCGTGCCCGCGTCGAACCCGCCGTCCTCGTGCCCCAAAAACGCCGAGACCGGCAAGCTATCGCCGCGCGCTGCGTTCATCGGTTTTACGATCTTTTCTATAAATTCGTCGCCCTTGTATTTGTCGTCCGCACCCGCTGCGTCATCCTTTAAATTTGCCCACGCGGGATCGATCGCTACCTGCACTAAAGCGTCCGCTCCCCTATCGATCGCGTCGCAGTTCATCGCCACGACCGCTTCGCCCTTTTTGGCGTAGGTTTTCTTGGCGTATTCCTTCATATAGCTCTGTGCCTGCTCGAACGGAATGATGCCGCTAAGCTTGAAAAACGCCGATTGCATGATCGTGTTCGTACGGCCTCCGAGCCCTATCTCGCGTGCTAGCTTAGTGGCGTTTAGAATGTAAAATTTTACCCGTCTGGCAGCTAGAATTTTTTTAACCTTGTTTGGAAGCTTTGCCGCCGTTTGCTCGGCATCCCAGATGGAATTTAAAAGAAAGGTCCCTCCTTCGCGGATGCCGCCGATGACGTCGTAGATGTCCAGATACGCAGCGACCGAGCAGGCGACGAAATGCGGATTTGAGACGAGATAGGTCGATCGGATCGGTCTTTTGCCGAAGCGTAGGTGCGAGCGCGTGTAGCCGCCCGATTTTTTGCTATCGTAGGCAAAATATGCCTGTGCGTAAAGATCGGTTTTGTCGCCGATGATTTTGACGGAATTTTTATTCGCGCCCACGGTGCCGTCTGCGCCGAGGCCGTAAAATAAGCACTCGGTCTCATCCTCGTAGCCGAGCGAAATTTTATCTCCCACGGGAAGGGACAGATGCGTCACATCGTCGTCGATGCCGATCGTAAAGCCGTTTTTAGGCTCGTCCGCCTTTAAATTTTCATACACGGCGATTAGCTGTGCGGGATCGACATCTTTAGAGCTTAGCCCATACCTGCCGCCCACGATGAGCGGAGCGTCCTCGCGCCCGTAAAATGCGGCTTTCATGTCCAGATACAGCGGCTCGCCGAGACTGCCCGGCTCCTTTGTGCGATCAAGCACGGCGATTTTGCGCACGCTTTTAGGTATCGCGGCGAAGAGATATTTGAGGCTAAAAGGCCTGTAGAGATGCACTTTTAGTACGCCCACTTTCTCGCCCTTCGCGTTTAGATGATCGACCACCTCTTCAAGGGCTTGATTGACCGAGCCCATCGCGACGATTACGCGCTGCGGCTCGCTTGCGCCGTAATAGACAAAAGGCGCGTACGACCGCCCCGTGATCTTTGAAATTTCGCTCATATACTCTGCGACGATGTCCGGAAGCGCGTCGTAAAATTTATTAACTAGCTCGCGCGTCTGAAAATATACGTCGTCGTTTTGCGCCGTGCCGCGAGTTTTAGGATGCTCGGAGTTTAGCGCGTCAGCTCTAAATTTACGCACGGCCTCGCGATCGAGCAAGCGATCAAACTCCGCATAGTCCATCACCTCGATCTTTTGAATTTCATGGCTCGTGCGAAATCCATCGAAAAAGTGTAAAAACGGCACGCGCCCCTTAATCGCCGCAAGATGCGCGATACCGCCCAGATCCATCACCTCCTGCACGCTGTCGCTTGCAAGCATCGCAAAGCCGCTTTGGCGACAGGCGTAGACGTCTTGATGATCGCCGAAGATGGAGAGAGCCTGCGCCGCAAGCGCGCGCGCCGCGACATGAATGACGCCCGGAAGCATCTGACCTGCGATCTTGTACATATTTGGAATTTTTAGCAAAAGCCCCTGCGATGCGGTGTACGTCGTCGTAAGCGCGCCTGCTTGGAGTGAGCCGTGCACGGTGCCCGCCGCACCGCCCTCGCTTTGCATCTCGACCACCTTAACGGGCATGCCGAAGAGGTTTTTCTTGCCCTGCGATGCCCAAATATCGGTGTAATCCGCCATAGGCGAGCTAGGCGTGATCGGATAGATGCCCGCGACCTCGGTAAAGGCGTATGAGACGTAAGCCGCCGCCTCGTTTCCGTCCATCGTTTTCATAACTTTTGCCATTTTTAGTTCCTTTGGAATTATCAAATTTCGCTAATTTTACATATTTATTGCTTAAAAATTTAAATGCTTCGCAAACCGAATAAAATTCTAAAGCTTTATCACAGCGGCGGGCTACAATCGCGATCTGCGGGCGGTTTGAGACGGGCATTGCGGACGATTTGAGACAGGGTCCCTCTCCGCTTTGAAAATAAAATTTTGCGTACTTTAAGCGCAGATCGCAAGCAGCGGGTAGAGATTAATGCAAATTTAGCCGTCTGACTCGAAATTCTAACCTAAATATCAAATGACGGGAGCGCGCGAAAATTAAGAAATTTAAAAATGCACTTGCCACAAGATAAAAAGACCTCATATCGCAACAAGACTGGATAATAAAATTTAGCTACTACAAAGCCTCAACCGCTATACGCATCCAAGCTCGACGTAGCGAAATTTTATTTATGGCTTGCGACATCGCGGTATATAAAAATTTCAGCGCATTCTGCCAAATATAAGGAATTTCATTGCCTCCTGCCGAGCACAGCGCAAATTTCATTTTAAATTTTCATCGATCGATCGCTACGTGAATTTTACCCCATGCGACTTTGCGTTTTGAGCGGTAAATTCTATTTCCGCAAGCTGCGCGGAGGATAAATTTAGCTATAATTCCCGCTTGAAATTTAGCCTAAGGCGTGGCACGTATATACGGCGCGGAATTTTAAAATTTTAAAATTCCAAGCAGAACTCGAAAAGCTGAAAACCGCTAAATATGCTAAACTTAAAGCCAAATTTAAAAAGCTCAAAAAAAGGAAAGCCGATGAACGTCCATAAAATCGCTTACACGAGAGTTATCGCGCTGGCGTTTGCCGCCTTTATTTTTAACACGACGGAATTTATCCCCGTGGCGCTGCTAAGCGACATCGCGGCGGATTTTAGCATGGACGTTACGAGCACGGGGCTAATCATCACAATCTACGCGTGGGCGGTGAGTATCCTCTCACTGCCACTGATGCTACTAACCTCAAAGCTCGAGCGCAAGAGGCTGCTTTTGCGGCTTTTCGTGCTATTTACGCTAAGCCACGTCCTAGCGGCGGTAGCGTGGAATTTCGCCGTTTTGGTAATCGCGCGACTTGGCATCGCGATTTCGCATGCGATCTTTTGGTCGATCACCTCATCGCTCGTCGTGCGCGTAGCGCCGATAAATAAAGGCTCTCAGGCCATCGGCATGCTGGCTTTGGGCACTTCGCTTGCGATGGTTTTGGGGCTTCCTTTGGGGCGCGTGGTCGGCGAGCTTTTCGGCTGGAGGATTACGTTTTTTGCAATCGGCGCGCTTGCGGCGGCGGAGGCGCTGTTTCTTTGGAAAATTTTACCGTTTTTACCGAGTCGCCGCGCGGGTTCTCTTGCGAGCTTGCCGATGCTTGCAAAGCGCCCGATGTTGCTTGCTTTGTATCTGCTGACGTTTTTGATCGTAGGCGCGCATTTTACGACCTACAGCTACGTCGAGCCCTTCGTGGCGAAATTTAACCCCGCGGGCGATCGCTTCGTAACCTACGTCCTGCTAGCATTCGGCGCTTCGGGCATTCTTGCTAGCATGCTTTTTTCAAAGCTTTACCGCCCCTTCCCAAACGCCTTTTTGATCTGCTCGATCCTTTTTATCCTAGCCTCGGCGCTAACGCTAAAAGCTTTTGTCGCAAATGACGTAGCGCTACTGCTTGCAGCTTTCGTCTGGGGAGTGGGGATTTTCGGCTTCGGACTTTGTTTGCAGATTAGGGTTTTGGCGCTGGCTCCGGATGCCACCGACGTCGCAATATCGATCTACTCGGCTATCTACAACGTAGGCATCGGCGGCGGAGCGCTTTTGGGGCATCAAGTCGCAACAAGATTCGGGCTTTGGCACATAGGCGAGGCGGGCGCGATACTGGGCGCGCTAGGGCTTGCAAGCTACCTCTACGCAAGCGTGAAATTCGCGCAGAAAAAATAAAGGCTCGATACGAAAGCGAGCGAGAAATTTATAAATTAACGTTACTTGAAGTTTTATCGCATTATGATAAGAATTGGGTCAAATTAAAATGAAAGGAAAAATATGAAAATTTACGATGAGTTAAAGTCGTGCTTAAAGGCGCGAAACGATCTTTTAGACGAAAACGGCGAGATAAAAAAGTGGGTCGTTTTAGAGCGAGCTAGAAGTTTTGACGGCGAGCTTTTATCTCTTTTGTTAGGAAATGAAACGATAAAGAGCGAATTTTTTAAAGAAGTTAGCGGAGTAACGGTATTTATGCAAGATAAATTTTGCGATTTTTTGGAGCTAAAGAGCTTTATGCCGGACAGCTTTACAAGCTTTAAAAACCAAATCGGACTTTCTAGTAAAGATAAATTTATCTCTAAAAGTAGCGAAGTCGTGTTAAATTTTCCTTATAAAGACTGCGTTCTAGAAGGCGGTGCAAGCCATGACGATGATGAGGGTAACGAGATATTTTTCAATGAAATTTTAGCTAGAGATGAGATAACTCAGCTTTGCGATCCAAAAGTTCTAACTGCATTCGAGCGTATCGGCCGTCAAAGTCAGTCAGTCAGTCCCACGCAGCTTAAAAGCGGCTTAGTAAATAAATTTAATCGTAATGCCGAGATTAATCTCGCTCGCAATCTACCGCAAGATACCATAACCGATAATCTTTTAATAAAAGGCAATAACCTTTTGGCTTTACACTCTTTAAAAAAGGAATTTGCTGGACGCGTAAAACTTATCTATATAGATCCGCCTTATAACACTGGTAACGATAGCTTTAACTACAACGATAGTTTTAATCACTCCACTTGGCTTGTTTTTATGAAAAATCGCCTTGAAATAGCAAGGGAACTTTTAAGAGAGGATGGCAGTATCTATGTAAATTTAGATTACAATGAAGTCCATTATTGTAAAGTTCTAATGGATGAAATTTTTGGTTTAGAAAATTTTCAAAGAGAGGTTATTTGGAGAATAGGTTGGCTGTCTGGATATAAAACAGGAGTAAGTAATTATGTTAGAAATCATGACTCTATTTTATTCTATTCAAAAAATAAAAATAAAATGTTCTTTAATAAAATATATATAGATAATTCAAATTTTAAGGAATTAATTAGTAAGAATAAACTTACGGACATATTATGTGATTACGATATGGATAAAAAGCAAATCAGCAATATTTATAATAAAATAAATTTTGATACTAGAATTAAAAGATATCCTATTGAAGATGTATGGAATGCAAACGAATACGACGATTTAAATAGTATTGCAATAGTTAGCTACTCTGGTGAATCTGTGTCTAAAATGTTAGGAACAGATGAAGTAAAAGGACAAAAATCTGAAAAATTGATTCAAAGAATTATACAAAGTTCAACAAGCGAAAACGACATTATCTTAGACTTTTTCGCTGGAAGTGGGACAACTGCGGCGGTTGCGATGAAAATGAATAGGCAGTTTATTGCTATCGAGCAAATGGATTATATAGAAACGATAACAAAAGAGAGGCTTAAAAAGGTAATTGAGGGCGAACAAGGCGGCATAAGCAGGGCTTTGGGTTGGCAAGGCGGCGGCGAATTCGTATATTTTGAGCTTAAAAAGCACAATGAGCTTTTTAAAGAAAAAATCGTTAAAGCAAAAAATAAAAGAGAGATGCTAGAGATTTTTAAAGAGATAGATAAGAACGCATTTTTAAACTATAAAGTCGATATGAAAAAATTTAGCAAAAACACAAACGAGTTTGAGGCTTTAAGTCTAGAGGAGCAAAAGCGGATACTAGATGAGTTTTTAGATAAAAATCAACTTTACGTAAATTTAAGCTCTATTAATGATGCGGACTTTGAAATCTCAGATGATGAAAAAGAAACGAGCGCTAGCTTTTACGGAGAGAGAAAATGAAATTTCTGCATGAAATTTTAACTGGCGAGTTTGGAAAGCGTGGGATTGAAGCCGTAAATTTACCAAAAAGCGTGAGCGAAAATTTAAAATTTACGATTAGAGAGTATCAAAAAGAGGCATTTAAGAGATTTATTCTTTTATATGAAAACGACTTTAACGGTAAGCCGCAGTTACCTCTTCATACTATGTTTAATATGGCAACTGGAAGCGGCAAAACGCTTGTTATGGCGGGGCTTATACTTTATCTTTTTGAGAAAGGATATAAGAATTTTATATTTTTCGTAAATAGCGACAATATCATAAAAAAGACGAAAGAAAATTTCTTAAACGCAAATTCAAGCAAATATCTTTTTACCGAGAGGATTTTTATAAACAGTAAGGAAATTTTTATAAAAGAGTGCGAGAATTTTGAGGGTATACAAAACGAAAATGAGATAAACATCAAATTCTGCACGATCCAAAAGCTACACTCAGACCTAAATTCGCCAAGAGAAAATGCAGTTACATTTGAGGATTTGGCAGATAAAAATATCGTTTTGATCGCCGATGAAGCTCATCATCTAAGTGCTGACACAAAGAATAATGCTGAAATTTTAGAAGAGTTCCAAACACCAAGCTGGGAAAACACGGTCGCTAAAATTTTAAAAATAAATCCTAAAAATATCTTACTTGAATTTAGCGCAACTTTGGATTATGAAAGTGCGGAAATTTCTGAAAAATACAAAAATAAGGTACTTTATAAATACGATTTAAAGGCGTTTAGAGAGCAGGGCTACTCAAAGGAAATCGAGCTTTTTAAAAGTGATATGAGCGATGAAAATAAGATGATGAGTGCTGTTATTTTTAATTTATATAGAGGTGTTTTGGCTGCAAATCATGACATAAATTTAAAGCCCGTAATTTTATTTAAGTCAAAAACCATAAAAGAATCAAACGAAAATGAAGAGAAATTTAGGCGGCTTGTAGACGAAGCGGACGCAAATTTTGTAGATAAATTTAGAAACGAAATCAAAGATGAAACGCTAGCTAAGGCTTTTAAATTTTTTGACGCCAATGGGATTTCAGGCGATAATCTAGCGCAAAGGATAAGACAAAATTTTAAACCACAAAACTGCCTAAACGTAAATAACGAAAGCGAGGTAAGAGAAAATCAGATTGTTTTAAACTCTCTTGAGGACGAGCAAAATCCAGTGCGAGCGATATTTGCCGTAAATAAGCTAAATGAGGGCTGGGACGTGCTAAACCTTTTTGATATTGTTAGGCTTTATGAAAGCAGAGACGGTAGAAACGGTAAGCCTGGTAAAACAACCATAAGCGAAGCTCAGCTAATCGGACGAGGGGCTAGATATTTCCCTTTTAAAATAAGCAGCGAAGATGATAAGTTTAAACGAAAATTTGATAAAGACTTAGATAATGAGCTGAGAATTTTAGAGGAAATTTATTATCACACAAGCAATGATAGTAGATATATAAGCGAGATAAAGACGGCTTTAAAGGATATTGGAATTTATGATGAAGATACGGTTCGCAAGGAGCTTAAGCTAAAGGATAGCTTTAAGGCGACTAGCTTTTATAAAAACGCTCTTGTGTGGCATAATGACAAAATTTTGATAGGATACGATAAGGCTAAATTTGAAGAGATACCAAACGAAATAGATTTTACGCTTGGGTCAAATTTGGTCTTTAAGGAGGCTGCGTTTAATGATGAAAATTTAACTGCTAAATCACGCAAAATACTTAAAGAAAAGAAAATTCCACGGCATATTTTGAGGGTAGCGATGAGCGCGGATGAGTATTTTTACTTTGAAAATTTGCAAGCAAATTTTACCGATATAAAATCTACAAGCGAGTTTTTAAAACTTTTGGAGGATAAATTTAGCGTAAATTTTATAAGTGATACTGATGAGAGGGTTATTTCTAGCGATGAGTATCTAGCTGCCGCAAAAAAGCTTTTAAGGCATATAAAAGATAATTTTGAAACAATTTCAAAATATAAGGCGAGTGAATATAAAAGTAAAAAATTTAATGAAGTTTTTAAGGATAAAAGCCTAAATATCGCTAAAAATGATGAACGAACAGATGGGCAAGAAGGGGTTGTAAGCGATAAAGAATGGTATGCATTTAATGCAAATTACGGTACGAGTGAAGAGAAAGCTTTTGTGGAGTTTTTTGCCAAGCATGAAAACGAAATTTCGCAAAAATTTAGTGAAATTTATCTAGTTAGAAACGAGCGAGAGCTAAAAATTTATGATGAAAAAGGGCAGGCTTTTGAACCAGATTTTTTGCTGTTTTGCAAGAGCCTTAGCGGAGAGGAGTTAAGCTATCAAGTATTTATCGAGCCAAAAGGCGATGGCTTTATGGCAAACGATGCTTGGAAAGAGGAGTTTTTGGAGCAAATTTTTAGCAAAAAACTACTCCAAACCAATCAAGAGCGTAAATACTTAATCACGGCGGTGCCGAAATTTTACAATCAAAATCTTGAAAAAGAATTCGGCTTAAAATTTAAAGAGGTTTTAGATTTAGACCAATAAATCTACCACAAAAGGCGTGATTTGCTTTGTGGTAGATTAACGCGTTACTTTATAAACCCGACCTGCGGTAAAATTTCAGCTAGCGCCGCGTCCTTTTTCTCGTTAAATTTGACCTTGTTCTGCTCAAAAAGATTATTTCCATGCGCGTCTATGGAGACGATTAGCGGGCCAAACTCCTTCACGCGGCACTTCCACAGCGTCTCAGGCATCCCAAGCTCCGTCCAGTCCGCACTCTCGATCTCCTCGACCTGTGTAGCCGCCACCACCGCGCAGCCCGCGGGAAATACGCAGTGTATCGCGCCAAACTCCTTGCAACCGCTCATCGTGCCCTCGCCCATGCCGCCTTTGCCCACTATCAGGCGCACGCCCGTTTTGGCGATAAACTCGCGCTCAAATTTCTCCATCCGCATACTAGTCGTAGGCCCCACCGAGACCATCTCAAAGCCCTCTTTACCGCCGCCGTCCGTTTTTCTGATGATCGGTCCCGCGTGCAGGATCGCGCCGCCCCTGATATCTAGCGGTAGGTCGCGGCCCTCCTGCACGACGCGTCTGTGCGGCACGTCGCGGCAGGTGACGATGTGACCGCTGAGGTAGATCACGTCGCCGATCTTGATATCCGCCAGATCCTCGGCATTGATCGGCGTGGTTAAAATTTTCTTACTCATAGCGCGAACTCCTTGTGCGATTTTACGGCAAAGCTTAGCTGCTCGTCCCAGACGATATGGCCTTTGCGGTGCGACCAGCAGCCAACGTTTACGGCAACGGCGATGACGCTTGGGTGGCGGGCGCAGTTTTCGATATGCACGCCCATAACTGAGCTTGCGCCGCTCATGCCTTGCGGGCCCAGGCCGATTTTATTGATGCCCTCTTCGAGCAGTTTTTCGGTTAGCGCGGCTCGGTCGTTTGGATTATGCGAGCCTAGCGGTCTCATCAGCGCTTTTTTAGATAGCAGCGACGCCACGTCGATCGAAGTGCCCACACCAACGCCCACTAGTAGCGGCGGACAGGCGTTTATGCCGTAGCTTGTCATTATATCCATGACGAATTTCACGACTCCCTCATAGCCCATGCCAGGCATCAGCACGGTTGCCTTGCCGGGCAGGCTACAGCCGCCGCCCGCCATATAGGTGTGTATCTCGCACTCACTGCTACCCGGCACGATCTCCCAAAAGACGCTCGGCGTGCCCTTGCCGACGTTTTTGCCGGTGTTGTACTCGTCAAAGGTCTCGACGCTGTTGTGACGCAGCGGAGCCTCGCGCGTCGCTCGTAGCACCGCCTCTCGCAGCAGCTCCTCAAGCTCGCCGATGAGCGGGAAGTTCGCTCCACACCTGACGAAAAACTGGATCACGCCCGTATCCTGGCAGGACGGACGATCTAGCTGCTTAGCTAGGCGCTGGTTTTCAAACATCGTTTTGTAGATCTCCTTTGCCAGCGGCTGCGTCTCGCGCTCGCTAAGCTCCCGTAGCTTCGCCGTCACATCATCAGGCAGCACCTTGCCCGTGTAGCCGACGAATTTCGCCATGACCTCGGTCATTTTTTGCACGGCTTTTTGTTTATCCATCGCTTCTCCTTTGCTAAATTTTACTTTCAAATTTTTCATAAGCGCCCGCCAGGACGCAGCCAACCGCGTAGCAGAGCAGATCGGCGAAATCAAACGTCCCGCCGATCATTACTTTTAAAATTTTATTTTCTACGCCTAAAATTTGCACCGCGCCAAAATACTGCGCGAGCTCCAAAGCCGCCGCAAACGCGAAAATTTTAAGCGGCAAATTTGACGGCGGCACGCTAAAAATAGCCCGTGCCAACGCGTAAAGCAAGATGACGGCCAAAACGTCGCCCGCGTAGTGGCGCACGAAACCGCCCTTTACGCAGATCGCGATGTAAATTTCTACCGCTAAAATCAGGACCGCTACGGCTAAAAACGCTAGCCTCGTCCGCGCGCTTTGTCTTGTTTGCGGCTTTTGCGCGAGCTTTTTCGTGCCCTTCGGTCCAGCCTTTTGTTCGTTTAAATTTTCCTCTCGCAACGCTTTCCTTTTAAATTTAGCCTTCAAATTTGGCTCTCGCGCTTAAATTTAGCCGTTAAATTTACTTCGCGCGACGGCGTAAATTTAAAGATGATTTATCAGGCTCGCGTTATACGCGGCGCCAAAGCCGTTGTCGATATTTACGACGCTCACGCCGTTTGCACAGCTGTTTAGCATCGCTAGCAGAGCCGCCAGCCCGCCAAAGCTCGCTCCGTATCCCACGCTGGTGGGCACTGCGATCA
>CAUQWV010000021.1:0-25983 GCA_963522285.1 uncultured Campylobacter sp. | reverse complement strand
AGGGCTCTGGCGCGCATCAATCCGCACCGCGTCGATCTCGGTACGATCGATCGCCCGCCCGCATATCGCGTGCAGGGTGTGAGCGAGGCGCAGCTGCGCTACCTAGCCACTTTTATCGAAAATCAAAACGTAAATATAATCTCTGCACCCAAATACGCAAGCGAGCGGCTGAGCTTTAGCGAGGATGAAATTTTGCACACTCTCTCGCGCCGTCCGCAGCGCACGAGCGACGTGGAGGCGATGTTTGACGAAGCAAGCGCGCAGCTTTTAAAGCGCCTTGCGGATGTGGGCAAAGTCGTTTTTAAAGACGGTTTTTACGAGATCGCAAAAGGCTAGGGCGTTAAAATTTTAAAAGCTATTTTGCGGCGCGACGAAGGAAGGGCTTACATTTAGACCTCGCGTCGCAAAGAGTGCAAAGGGTGTCGCCGTACGCAAGTTAGAGAGGCGGCGCAAAGACAGCGCGTTTAAATTTAATGCCGAAGCTACGTTGCCATAGATAGAGCGCTTGATGCACGCGAGCTAAAGGCAGCGCAATGCTAGCTAGCGTTAAATTTGGCGCCGAGTTAGCCCCTGCCGCAAAGATGCTAGCGCGCCCGGTTTTAAGAAACGATCCTGCCGCAGCGTGCGTTGGTCTTTAATAGGCTAAGCGGTGCTTAAAAGCGCCGTTAAATTATGAAATTTATGCACACGGGCGCAAAGATACAGACCCTAAACGGCGCTTTTTGGGCGCCGGTGGATTATTGAAGTAGGCTTAATGGAGATAGCCAAAGCGGGCTTGGATCCGCGAGAGATCGCGAATGTATGCCTTAAATTTAGCCCGCTTACCGTGCTTCTTTGAGTTTTTGCGTTCATTTTGGCGGATTTTAATCGTCCGCGCGCCGAATGTGCGCCCATTATGCGATACCTGCGTGCTCAAAGAGCTGTGATCGGATAGTATAAACGCCGTGAAATTTTATCGTATACTTTGGTCTTTAAATTTAAAATTTAGCCAGCAGAATTTGATCTGTGCTAGAGTTTTGACGTAGATCGCGCTAAAAATCCACGCCATAAATCGTCGCGGCCGCTAAAATTTTAATTCGCGCCGTTTCGCCGCGATAAAATTCCATGGAATTTTCCCAGTACTAGCTGTAAAATTTCAAATCGTTATGCGTCTTGCGGCGACGCTAAAATTTTTACGCGATAGAATTTTGCAGCGAAATTTTACGCCGCGCGGGCGTATCCACTAGAGAGTGTTTGGGCGATAAAATTTAGGGCAGAGCTGCGGGTAAAATTCTAAATCCAAAGTAAAATTTCGCCCGTTAAGCCTACTGCGCGACTATTTCGTCGATCCAGTCAAAAAGCTCCTCAAGATCGTAATCGCCGGCGTGTCCTTGTCCCCAAGGCACTGCAAAATCGACGTTCTTGCCAGCATTTTGCAAACTAAGCGCCAAAATAGCAGGGATCGCAAGCGCCGTATCGCGATCGCTCGCGCCGTGGCGGATGCGGTAATGCTTCGCGCCGTTTCCGCTATGCACGAAGCTCATCGCATCCATAATCTCTACGATCCGCGCATCTGCGATTAGCACCCCTTTGGCGGGGTCATTCATCGCGCCAAAATCCGTAAAATGCGCCGCGTTAAATTTGGCGCCGCCGAACAGCTCGTTTTCGGGATTTTCAAGCGCAAAGCCGTCAAATGCGGGCGGGGTCTTGGCGCGCGGCTCGGAGGTCGCGTAGCCCCAAAAAAGCATATGCGATTGTGATGCGTCGTCCTTGATCTTTGCATCGAGGTATAGGGGCGCCTTCGCACGCGGATTTTTCGCCGCAAAATTAGCAAACGAGGCCGATACGAGCCCGTTTATGTAATCTTTGAAGCTGCCGTCGCCATTTTTATCCAGGCTTAGCGCGCGGCCGCCCCCGTCCTTTAAGTTTAGCGAGTCCAGATAGGCTGGGAATTGCGCCTTTAGCTCGTCTGAAATTTTAATCTGCGCTGTGCTTAGTTTGCCGCTTAGCATCTTGCGCGCGGGCTTTGCGGCGCTTTGATTTGCGTCTTTTTTGGAATTTTTTTCAGCGCCGCTAGAATTTTCGCCGCGCTCGTTAAATCCCGCCGCATCAAGGCCGCTAAAATCCATCTTTTCATATTCGCTCTGCGCGCCGAACATCCACTCATACGCCGCGTCCGCGTGCTTCAGATTTGTGATCGGGCAGTATGCGGACGCCGCGTAAATTTTATCGCTCGCCTTCGCAGCGCCCAGCTCCTGCAGATACGGCTCGTACGCGGCCTCGTCTCCGCTCGTGCCCAAAAGTGCCGAGAGCGCTCCGCCCGCGCTCGTGCCGTTTGAGACGATCTTGTTTGCGTCCCCCGGCATCGCCGCGTCGTTAAATTTCAGATACCGCACGACCGCCTTTAGATCGACGATCGCTGCGGGCGCCTTGCCGATATAATCGCCGTTTGCGTCCTTTAGCGTGCGTCCGCGCATTGCGGGAGCGGCTACGACGTAACCGCGCGAAAGCGCCGTAGCGATTGCGTTTGGTTTGCCGCTTTCGTCTATTTTGACCTCGCCCGCTTCGCCCGGCATGTAGCCGCCCACGCCGTTGGGTAAAAATATCGGCGCGCTTACGGCGTCAAATTTACCGCTCTTGTGCCCCTCAAAATACTGCTGCGGGATGAAGATATTCATGCTCTGATAGCGCGCGCTTACGGGTTTTGCGACGTAGATTATGTTTTTGTAAGCGCGAAATTTTATCTTTTTGCCGCCTACGATCACGCTTTCTTGCGTAAAATTTGCGGCGTTAAATTTCAGATCTATTTGCGCGCTCTGCGTCGCCGAAGCCTCGGCGTTTAGGCTTAGCGCGCCGCAAAGCATCGCGGCGGCGCCTAAAGCAAGGGATTTTTTACTCACTGGAGTATCCTTTATATTTTAATATTGCCGCTTTTTAGCTATTCAAGCAGCTTAGTGACAAAGCTAATTTTAGCAAAACTCGGCGAATACTTAAATCCGCTGCGCGCCTAAATTTTGAAATTTAAATGCAAAGGCATCTGCAGGTTGAAAGAAATTTTAAACTCGAAGTGTTATTTTGGTGGGTATTGCAGGCCAGTGCCGTAAATCCGGCTGCATTAAATTCCGCTCGCTAATTCATAAGCTTGAGCTGTGTTTCGAAGGCGGATTTGGGGTAGAGGCCGATGAGCTTTTTGACCGCTTTGCCGTTCTTATCGTAAATCACCGACGTGGGGGTGCCGAAAATGCCGCCTACGATGGTTTCAAAGTATTTTACGGAGTTTGCGCCGCTGACGCTTGGGAATTTTATCCCCTTTTCGCGAGCGACTGCGGCGTCGGCTTCTAAGCCTTTACCGTCGCCTAGAATGCCGATGATCAGCGCATCGCCGCTAGCTTGCAGCTCGTTTAGCGCGGGTACTTGGGCTTTGCACGCGCCGCAGCCGCTGGTATAGAAAAACAGCACGAGCGGCTTGTCGTTGCCCTCGATCTTTAGCGTGCGCTCGGAGGGGTCGAACTTGGAGGCGAGCGAGGCACCGTCGGTGCTTAGATGGTGCTTCCATCCGTCGCAGCCCGCGAGCAGTAGCGCGAGCACGGCGGCGGCAACTTTTAAATTTAAAAATTTTATCATCTAAAATCCGCTTTCGGACGCGCTAAATCGGCCTTTAAGTTTGCGTTTGAAATTTTAAAATTTATGGCGCGATCTGCGCTAGAATTTATATATTGGTATGCGTTGAAAATTATATCTCGATCTATGTTGAGGCGCATGTTGCGACCCGTGTCGTAATCTGCGCTCGTGGCGTTTCGGCTTCTAAAATTTAGGTTTTTAAAATTTAGACTTTTAAAATTTTTAGCCACTCCGCTCGATGTCGCATCAGCGCTTGATATTTCAAGGCAAACGGCTTCGGCGGGACGTGCGTAGCAAAGAGTCACGCCTGCTCGCGCGAGCTTTGTGCGAACCCAAAAAGAGCGCGCGCAGGCGGTGAAATTTTTAAATTTTAACGTAGCTTTATTTTTCATCATGCGAGCTAAATTTTATGCACCGGAATTCTACGCACCCGAATTTTTGGCACCTTGATTTTCGCCGCTTAAATTTTTAGCGCCCCGATCTTCGCCGTCCAAATTTTGCGAAGCGGAATTTTGCTCGCTCGCAGCTTCGGCGCTAGAGCTTTGCGAGGCGCTTTCGTTTGGATCGCGATCTGAAATTTTATCTTGCGAGCCGAGATTGTGTTTCATCGTGCTTTGATCCAAAAGCTCTATTCGATCGAGCTTGCCGTGTCTTAGGCGCACCACTTTGTCGGCAAATTTGCCGAGCTCTTCGTTGTGTGTGACCAAAAGCAGCGTCTTGCCCTCGCTGCGAAGCGTCTGAAAGAGCTGCAAAACCACGCGCTCGTTGGCTTCGTCGAGGTTGCCCGTAGGTTCATCCGCGATGATGATGTCGGGGTCATTGATGAGTGCGCGAGCGATGCAGACGCGCTGCTGCTCGCCGCCGCTAAGCTCGCTAGGGCGGTGCGTGATACGGTGCCCGAGCCCTACTTTCTCAAGTGCTGCCTTGGCGCTGCCCTCGTCCACGCAGCTGTGGTAGTATTGATTTAACATGACGTTTTCGACGGCCGTTAGATAGGGGATTAAGTGAAACTGCTGAAACACGAGACCGATCTTTTTGCGGCGAAATTCTAAAATTTGCTCGTCGTTTAGCGCGCTCGCGTCGGCTCCACCTAGGATATATCTGCCCGCGGTGGGGGTGTCCATCAGGCTTAGGATATTTACGAGCGTACTTTTGCCGCTTCCGCTTGGGCCCATTATGCTGACCCACTCGCCGCTTAAAACGTCGAAGCTGATATTATCGAGCGCCTTGACCTCGCCGAAGTATTTGCAGATGCCTTCAAATTTTAAAATTTCCATGTCATTCCCTTAATAGATTCGCTAAATTTGGATTCAGCGCCTTTTTGATCGGATAATAGCTTGCCGCGAGCGCAAAAATCAGGCTCAGCACAACTGCCGCAAAGAGGCTGATTAGCCTAAAATCCACGCTGCTTGAAAATATCAGATGCCCCAGCAAGATCGCGAGCAGGTATCCCACGAATACTCCAGCTAGCGAGCCTGCGACGCAGACGGTTAAAATTTCGCTCAGGATCAAGTGGAGCAAATTTTGCTTGCTCGCGCCGATTGCGCGGATGAGCGCGAACTCTTTGATGCGCGAAAGCAGGATCGAGCTAAGGCTCGTGTTGATGCAGACCGAGGTGATCAGAAGGATCGTAATGCCGATAAGAAGCATCAAAAGCTTGATTTTATTTAAGATGATGCCTTGGGTCTTGGATACCTTGCCGATCGGCGCGAAGCTCATCTGCGCATCGCTTAGGCTCTTTGAAATTTCGCTAAGCTGCTTAAAATCGCCGCTTACGATCGCTTCTGCGTAATTTACCTGCGCAGGCTGGTTTAAAATTTTTTGCGCCAGTGGCAGCGAGATTAGCAGCATGCCGTCCTCTTTCTGCCCGTCATAGACGATGCCTTTTATCTTTACCTTGCTCGTTTCGTTTGAGCCGATCGGCGTGATCTCGATACTATCGCCGAGCTTCGCGCCCAAAAGTTTGGCGAGATCCTGCCCGATGAGAGCGTTTTTATCGTCGAAATCCACGCCGATAAACGAGCCCTCTTTAAGATCCAAAAACGGCATCGTATCGCGCAGAGAGGAGAAATTTACCCCCATAATGATGCCTGAGTTTACGCCCAAATTTGCGCTACCAAAAAGATATTTATTCGCGCTTTTTAGCGCAGGAATTTTAGCGAATTTCGCATCGAGCGCCGCTTCATCCATATGAGAATTTTCTAAATTTGCGGGGCTTACGATTAAATTTGCGCCGTAGCTGTTTAGCTCGCTGGCGACCTTTTTATCGATGTCGGCGTAGATATTTACGAACGCGGCGCAAACTGCGCTGCCTAGCATGATCGCGACGAAAATCACGAAGCTGCGGATGCCGCTATTGATGATACTTTTAAAGATCGCGCCTCTGAAAAATGCGCCATTATTTCCTACCATAAAGCACCTCCGCAGGCAGTAACTTGATCACTCCGCGTAGCGGCAAGATCGAGCCGATAATGCAAATAAGAAGTCCAAAGACGATACTAAGCGGAAAAACCATAAGCGAGACGCCGATGAATGAGCCAAAAATTTGATACCCGATCGCCCAGCTAAGCGCGTAGCCCACAACCGCGCCCACGAGTGAGCTTGCTACGCAGATGACGAAAATTTCGGCGGCGAACTGGATATAGATCATAAAATTGCTCGCTCCCAGCGCCTTAAGCAAGCCGATCTCCTTTTTGCGCTTGTAAATTTCGCTGCTTAGCAGGCTCGTGATGCAGATGCTTGAAATCAGCAGCGATAAAATGCTTACGACACCCATTAAATTTTGAATTTTTTTCGTGATGCCGCTTTGAGCTTCGCTGACGCTAAGCACCGCCTTAGCAGTCGCGTTTGGATACTCCTCGGTGATCTGATATGCGATGGAGCTTACGTATGCCGAGCAATACCAAGTGTCGTATTCTGTGGCGTCTAGATTATCGAGGCTCCTTCTTGCCTTTACGGACAGATCGTCTTCGGGGATCGTCATGGCGCTAACTTCTGCCTTGGCGATGAGGCCCTCTTTGTGCGTTAGCTTTTGTACCAGCGATAAATTTGCGATTAGCTTTTTAGCTTCATCCTCCGCGCCGTGCAAAATCCCAACAACCTTAACCTCATAATCTCCAAGCTTAACCGTATCGCCTATCTTTAGCCCAAGCCCGTCGCCTGCTAGTACCTCATTCTCGGCGCCGTCTTTTACCCACTGCCCCTCTACGCTCCAAAACGGATAGAGCGAGCGCACGCCCGATCTGAAATCAGGCTCGTCGCTAACGCCCACATCCTTTTCAAAGTAGGTTCCCACGACGTCGTAATCTCCTGCGCGGGTAGTTAAAAAGGGCGCAAAGGCGGTGATATTGTTGCGCCAAAAAATTTCTTTGATCTTATGTAGCTCGCTCTCTTTTAAGAAATCGTCATTCTTAAGCGGCGAGTATTCGCGCCCGCCGATCTCGATACTTAGGCTTTGCGAGCGCGGCAGCACGACGATATTTGAGCCGTAGCTGCGCAGCTCCTTAGCGACCTGATCGCCGATTTTTAGCGTGATATTTAGCATGCAAGCGATCAGCGAGACCGATAAAAATATGGTCAAAAACGCTAGAATTTTGCTATCCCTGGAGTTTAAAATGGAGGATTTGATGATGCGTAAAAACATTATTTAAGCTCCTTTAGCGTGCCGTTTTCATCTACATAGCGCTCGGGGTGCGCGGTGAAGGCGTTTGCATTCGCTTCGCTTTCGAAAAAGTAGGTGCGTCCGTAGTAAAGATAGCTAAATTTAGAGGTGTTTAAAATTTCTTTTCTGCTGACCGGATCGATCACCTTTTTATCCACGATCTCCGAGAAATAGGACGCGCCGTCCTCAATCGTCTTAAGTGCGATGACGATATTTTGCCCCTCTAGCTTATAATCTAGCGGGATCGGATTGCAGCCGCCAAGCTTGCCGACGCTTGGTAAAAAGATACGCACGTTGCAAGCGATGCAGATGAGCTCGTCGCCTTTTTTGATATAGCCCATATCGCCGCAGATTGAGCACGCGTCAAAAACCGCGACCGGGGCAAATTTATCCGTGAAACGGTTTAGTAAAAAAAACCTGACCTTATGCCCGTCGTCGGTGACGTAGGCAAAGCGGTGCAGCCTGCCGTCCTTTACGATGTTTGCATCGATTATAAATTCCGCGCCTTGCGGCTCGATAATCTTAGGTTCATCGATCGTAGGCGGTTTTGAGGCGACCAAGATATAATAAAGCCCCAAAAAGCTGATTAAAATCCCAAGCGATAAGATCAGGCTAAAATCTCTAAAAATGGCAAATCTGCCCGCTTTAACCTCTCTAAATTTTATAATGTCCGCTTCGCGAGACACTCGGCTTGGCGCACGAAATGCCGTAAGCAGCGCAATTAGCGCGGCTATAAGGCAAAGAGCTAGCGTCAGATAGGAGTTGTTGTAATGGATGATTTTAGCGATGACGCTTAGAAACTCGGACGAGCCGATCGCGTTTGAAAGCCCTTCAAAACCCTTCGCAGCTAGTGCTTTAGGCGCATCCGCTTGGCGCAGATCAAGACCTAAAAAGCCGATTTTAGCAATAAAGGCAAACGCCCACGCAAGAGCGAACGACACTAGCTTTGCGCCCCTACTCGTGTGCGCTAGAGCTGAGCGATAAATAAAATAGAATAAAATGAGCGCCAGCGCACCTAAAACCGCCATGAAGAGGTTGGTTAGGCTAAAGCTATCCAGTAGCTCGCCGGAGAAAATTTTAAAATTCATCCCGATAAAGCGGTATTCAAATCCATATGCACAACCAAGAGCAAAAAGAACTGCGGCGGTAAGATAGAAGCGCTTAAGCTTAAACGCAAGCAGCAGCGCCAGCAGCGCTAAAAGTGCGAGCGCGTCAAATACTATTTTGCCTGTATCGGCGTTTGCCGAGCGCGCAAATGCGCTAAAGCACAGCGCCCCGAATGCAGCTCCCAAAAGCGCGGGCAAAAACGATGCGCTGATAAAGCGCCTACCGCCCAGATATGCGCTTAAAAACGCGAGCGGAAACAGAGCCAAGCTAACGTGATAAAAAAATATCGTCATTAAAAATCCTCATCGAGCCTAATGCGCGTAAATCGCCTATAATTGCTTAAATTTTAAAATTTTAAAACCTACGTCGTTTTGTAAATTTTAAAATTTCAAATCCGCTCGCAAAAGTTCGCAGCGGCAAGAGCCTGCCGACAAAGAGAAATTTCGCCTCGCTCTCGCTTTGGTTTTGTCTCGCCCTTGCGGCGAGCTAAATTTAAAATTTTAAAATTCCAAGCCTCTTGAAATTTTAAAATTTTGCCACAGCTAAAACATTCGTAAGCTTAAACGCATAAAAGCAAAACGATACGCTTTGACCGCGGCGTAACATTTAAATTTAAACGGGCTAAATTTAACCGCCTTAAATTTAAAGCGTGCGGCTAAACCCAATACCGCTAGAGCTCCGCCGAAAACGGACTCGGCGGAGTCTCAGCTACGATTTACTCTTTAGGAGCGCCTGTGTATTGGAAGGTGTATTTAACCGAGAAAGGCTCCCACCATTTGCCTACGCCGGTCGCTTTGTCTGCGTGGCGACCGAATCCATTGGCGCTTGGATTTTCGATGTTATAGGTTAGCTCGTAGTTACCTACGCCGTTTACCATCTTGATATTGGCGCCATAGTGAGGGCCGTCGCTAGCTACCATAGGCATGAAATTTCCCTTTTGAATCTTGCCGGTATCTAGGTTTTTAAGCACGTAAGCGATCTTTAAGTAAGGGATCCACTCGCCCTCGCCAAATCCGTTTGCGTTGCCTTTAATGGCGTGGATGTCTGCCTCAAGGTGGATGTCCGCCTTGCTAGGAGCTAGATCAATGCCTTTAGGCTCCATATCTATAGGCTGAAGATAAACTGCAGCGATCTCCATTCCATTTTGCTCAATCGGCTCGCCGATTGGATGCTCTCCCGCCATTGCTATAACAGAGGCTAGGCTTAGTGCCAACATACCTGAAAAAATCTTTTTCATCTTTTCTCTCCTTATTAAGATTTGTTTTTTTGCTTATTTTTTAAGATTAAAATTCCTACGATTAGAAGCACGATCATTACCGCTTGCGGCACGAGGCTCTGGACGTAAGGATAAAATCCGATCCACGTAATCGTTGGAAGCCCATCTATTACGGTAGGCACGAATACCTTGCCCTCGACTAGCTCCATCACGCCCTTGCCCACAAATACGACGGACATATAAAATATGATGACCGATGTAGCGATGAAAAATGGCTTGATAGCGATTTTAAGCGAGAATTTTTTGATGACGATATAAACTATAATAAGAGCCGCCAGACCCGCTACGAAGCCTGCTGCTACCATGCTGGTAGCTGCTGGACTTTTAGCATCGAAAAGTAGTGCCAAATAAAATAGCACCGTCTCTGCGCCCTCGCGATAAACCGCTAAAAATACCGTCCACCAAAGCATCTTGCTATCGCCAGAGCTTAGGCTGTTTGAAATTTGACCTTGGATATAGGCGCTCCACTTTTTGGAGCTTGCATTCGAAAGAAGCCAAAAGCCCACGTAAAATAGCAGCACCACGGCGATTAACATCACCGCGCCCTCCATCACTTCACGTGTTTGTCCTGCATTTTCGCTACCAAAGATATAATTCAGCCCGTAAGCCGTAGCGATACTTAGCACAACCGCGACGCCAAGAGCGCTGTAAACGATATTTAGGTGCTTTGAATTGCCGGATTTTATAAGCAAAGCGATGACTGCAGCTACGATGATGAGTGCTTCAAATCCTTCGCGCAAGATAATGATAAACGCGTATAAGAATAGATCCCAGTTGCTTGATTTCTTCGTTAGCTCTAGGCTTTGGGTAAGCTGATCAAATAGCTTATTTTGCGCCGCTACGATCTGCTCTTTGGAAGCGCCCGCGCGCATAAGAGCCGAAATTTTATTAAAACTTGCTTCGGTGTCTAGCTTGAGTTGAGTATTTTTAGCACCGACGATATTTTCCATGCCGCTCTCTTCGTATTCGTCGAAGTAGATATTGCCGCTTTCGTCGATCGCGTCATCAACCTTGCCGCTCTCGTAAAGCTGCAAAACCTTAGCCATTTTGTCTTTGATATTTTGCACAATCGGCGTAAAATCCTTGCCCTCATCCTCGCTAGTATCGCTTTGTGCTAACGCAGTCTGCGGTGCTATGGAATAGCTTTCTTGCGGCAAATCATTTACGGCTTTTAATGCTAGATTATCTAAGGCGTTTATCGCTTCGTCAAATTTTGATTTGTCCGTATCCGCATCCTCGCGCAATAGATTTCCGATGATCTGCTGGATTGATTGATCGGTCTGAGACGAGACATATTTTCGTACCGCCTCTTCTAGGCGTTCGTTGCGGTAGATATCAAATTTAGCGCGATTTAGCGCAGCCTTTAACGCAGCAGCGTCTTTTTTATCAAACGCAGCTTTAGCGTTATCCAGCTCAGTTTTAAATTCCGTATAGACGCTCATCCAAGGCGAAGTTGTACCGGATGCTGCGGAATTCCCGCCTGAGGTTGGCGCAGAAGTGCTGCCGTCGCCTCCGTCTTGATACTCGGCTACGAGACGATGACCAGATTCGATCGCAGGCAGAACCTCATCAATCTCGCGATTTAGATTATCGATCATCGCTTGGATCTCATTTAGTGGCTTTTCAGCTTTGATTGCTTTACGGATATCGCCGAATTGCTTCTCCATATCGTAGGATTTTTTCTGTCCCAAATTTATGCGAATGCCGGCTTCTAGATTTTCAAAATGCCCAAAATACGCCTCTTGAGTTATCTTTCTAGCCTCAGAATTATTACCATCGACATAAAGCTTGATCGCTTGAGCGAATTTCTCTTTTATCGTCGCTGCTTCCGCGCGATAATCCGTATCCGCAAAAAGCATAGCAAGCGGAAAAATTAGAGCTAAAACCGCAAATTTAAAAAATTTCATCTGAACCTTCTTGAGTTGAATTCATACATTAAATTTCAAAATCGAGCGGCAATTATATGTAGAAAAATCTTAAAAAGTAATAAAAAAAGCGGTTATCATAAAGAACGAAAGCGGCTAAATTCTCAATTGCAAGAGCTTTTTGATAGATAGAATTTAATAGAATTTAGGATATGGCGGAATTTTAAAAGGCAGTCGGATTTTGCTCCGACTGCTAAAATTTTAATGAAGTTTCGACCAAATTTTACTTTTCCAAAGACCTGCAAAAACAGAAAGGATCAAGAAATAAATCATAATATTTATGGTTGTAGCTTCACGCTCGGCTTTTTTGCTATCGCCTACGTCAGCTAGATATTCCACGACCTTGGCTTCAGCGTTTTCGTTCAAGCCTACGCGCGGCATCGAAGTGCCCGAAAGCTTCTTTTGCGTATCGTTGATAAACTCGTGTAGATAGTTGGCGCCCTTGGAACGGATCATCATCGAAAGATCAGGAGGCGTCGAGCCCATATACGCAGCCAGGCTAGCCTTGTCGCTGGATGCAAAGAGCTTATCATATTTGACGTCGTGGCATCTTAGACAAGCGTCCTCAAAAACTGCCTTGCTTAAAAGGAATTTTTTCTGCGCTTCGTCTAGTTCGGTGCCTTGTTTGATGCCGCTAGCAGCAGCCTCAGAGGCGATTAGTTTATCCTCGCTAGGAGCTAGCGACTTTAGATAGGCTACGATATCGGCGATCTCTTGATTTAGATCACCGCCCGCACCGAAAAACCCGGGCATCGGAAAAGGCTTTTCGTCGCCAAATTTCTGATCTAGCTTAAGAGCCATCATCGGATCTTTGATGAGCGCAGCTAAGAATTTATCAGTGTATAGATAGCCTGCGCTGCTAAGATCTGGCGGATTGACGCCGTATGCGGCACTAGCGCTTGCCGCGTCCATAGGAGCGGGGATATTTGCACTTTTTACTCCATGACATGCGGTGCAGCCTGCATTTGTAAAGGTCTCGGCGCCGCGCACGGCATCGCCTTTGCTAAGATCTATTTTATTTATCTCGTCCCAAAAAAGCACCGTTTTGTCTTGTTGCTCTTTCGCACTGGCTAGGGCTTTTTTAGAATTTTTTATCATCGTCTCATCCCCGCCTTTTTCAGCTGCGGCCAAAGCGCTTTCTGCTGCGGCTACGTTATGCGCGGCTAAAGCCGTATCGCCTGCTGCAAAATCGTAATTTACCGGATCGGTGTGCGGACTGAGCTTAGTATGAGCATAAGGCTCGATAAACCAGTATAAAATTCCCACACAAAAAAGCACCAAGATTAGGGTTCTTATCTCTTTCATGGCTAGACCCTCTTTCTTTCTGCGATTGTAATTAACGGAAGCACTACGACGAGCAATCCGATATAGATGATTGATAAAGCAAAGCCCCAGTATTTGTTTTCGATACCGAGCTCCGCGCCGTCTGCGGGGAGCTTTCCGAATAGGCTAAGCAGGATCATGTCGATTACTAAAACCCAGAACCAAATGAAAAACGCCTTGTTTTTGTGTGCGGGCGCTACTACGCTGCTGCGATCAAATAACGGGATAAAAAATAGCGAAACTCCGGCGAATGCAAAGGCGATAAGCCCGATGTCGGCGGCCTTAAGCGGTCCTACGTCGAAGTAAAATCCGCGCAGAATTTCATATTCCCAGAGGAAGTACCATTCCGGATAGATATGCGTCGGGGTTTTGAGGCTGTTTGCCGGCTCGAAATTTATCGGATCCATCGCAAAATCGAAGTGAAAGCCGACCAGATAAAAGAAAAATATCATAAAGATACTGACGTAGAAAAAATCCTTCGCCAAAAAGCCTGGCCAAAACGGAATTACCTTGCTTTCGCTAGTTTTGCCCTGCAGATACTTCTCGCCCTCGAGCTCAAAGTCAATTTCCTCGCCATCTAGGTTATTTACATGCGGAAATCTAAGCGAATAAAAATGCACTGCCAGCACCGCAACCACCACGAGAGGCAGTAAGCAGACGTGAAGCATAAAAAATCGCGTTAGTGTTGGATCACTAACAGCATAATCGCCGCGAATCCATTCGACTATTGCATCGCCAACTACGGGAATTCCACCGAATAAATTCGTAATAACCATCGCTGCCCAGTAGCTCATTTGCCCCCATGGAAGCATATAGCCGCTAAAAGCCTCCGCCGAAAAGATGATGAAAAGCAGCATTCCGCTTACCCAAATCATCTCTCGTCCTTGCTTATACGAGCGGTAATAAATAGCTACTAAAGTATGAATGTATAAGATCAAAAATACGACCGATGCCGATACTGCGTGGATATGTCGCCATAGCCAGCCGTATTCGACCTCCTTCATAATCGTGAAATTTACGCTATCGAATGCTAAATTGACATCCGGCTTATAATACATCACGAGCATTAGTCCACTAACGAACAAAACTATAAATAGCGTCATCAAAATAACGCCCATCGCCCAAAGGAAGCTAATATTTTTAGGAATCCAATACTCGCTTACCATCACCTTGAAAAATTTCGTTACGGCGAGCCTTTGGTCGAACCAATCCCAAACTCCCGTAGCTTTTCTTATATGTGCCATCTGCGCCTCCTATGCTTTCTGCTTTAGGGCTTGGTATTCGGGGCCCTCTTCGCCTAAAACGAGTTTCGTTCCGTCGATTTTAAAGGGCGGTATATCCATAGGACGCGGCGGCGGACCGAATACGTTTACGCCGTTAGCATCGAAAATCCCGCCGTGACATGCACAGATGAATTGTTGCGTCGATGGCTTGTAGCTAGGAATACAGCCTAAATGCGTGCAAAGCCCTATGCAAAGCGTATATCTAGCATCTCCTACGACGACGTCGCGGGCATCGTTTTTAGGCATATCGGCAGTCTTTTTAAGCACGAAAATCGGCTTTTTGCGCCACTGCGTTTGATAAAGCTCGCCCTCTTTGATCGGACTTAAATCTACTGTAGTGACGCCCGCAGCGCGCACGCTAGGTAACGGATCCCACGATTTCTTCATCCCCACGAGTGCGAAAACGCCACCCACAGCGGCAACTGCGCCGAAAGTAAGCCCGATAAAGCCTCGTCTATCCTGTTGTAGATCAGACATCTTTATCCTTTCAAATTAAAAAATTGATAAGCGTCAATTTTAGCCAAATAAAGATTAAATCAATATGATTATAAGCAGAAATTTAGCTTAACCTTGCAAGCTAAATTATATTTTAAGATAATTTTAATGCCTAGCGAGGCATTTTCGCAGTTTAAAATTTTATAAATTTTCAAATTTTATCATATTCTATCATGGCGCGGAATTTAAAATTTTAAAATTTTGTCGCGCAAGAGTTGCTGCGACAAAGGCGTGCGAAATTTTAAAATTTCGACATCATAAATAAAATTTCATAAAGCACGAGATTTTAAATTTAAAAATGAGCATAGAATTTATAAAATCAAATTTTAAAATTTCACTGCTCGGTCATGGCGGCAGTAAGACAGAATTTTACGCTAGCGCGCTAGTTGAAATTTTAAAATTCTAAATTACGTCGCGCTTCCGTCCTATGAAAAAATTCCACTAGAAGTAAAATTTAAAACATTAAAATCCCATAGCGGTGCAAATTCCAAATCATTAAAATTTTACGACGTCTTAAAATTTCAAGCATCAAAAAATTCTGTCGCGATGCAAAATTTCAAAATTTAGCGCAATCGTGAGCCGTAAAATTCTATAAAATTCTGCGGGATTTCAAAGCCTAGCCAAAATTTAAAGATAAATTTCATAAATCCCTAAAGCCTCAGCAAGCTGCAAAATCAGGGCGAAATTTCAAAATTATTATTCTGAAATTTGGGCTCCACCTATCTAAAGTCTAGCCGATTTGCCCGAGCGAAAATACGCCGCGATTGCAAGAGCTATCATCGAGGCAACCATCACGTACGCCCAGCCGGGCACTGGAATGCGCTCGCCGCTAGCGTAAGAGTGCATTCCGCTTAGATAGAAATTTACGCCAAAATAGGTCATTATGACGCTAAAATACGCAAACATCGAGGCTACGGCAAAGGCGAATTGATTATTGAGCTTAGGCATAAACCTAAAATGCACGACGATCGCGTAGATGAAAATCGTAATGAGCGCCCAGGTCTCCTTCGGATCCCAGCCCCAGTAGCGCCCCCAGCTTTCATTCGCCCACACGCCGCCTAGGAAGTTGCCGACCGTCAGCAAGCAAAGCCCTAGGATCATCGACATTTCGTTGATATGCGTGGCCTCCGTGATATTGCGAGCGATCTCGGGGTTTTTCTTGTCGAACAGAAACATCACGAGGGTAAAAATTCCAAGCAGCATGCAAAGCCCCAAAAATCCGTAGCTTGCTGTGATTACCGAGACGTGGATCGTAAGCCAGTGCGATTTTAGAACCGGCTGGAGATTGGTGATTTGCGGATCGATGTCGCTAAGATGCGCGACCATCAGCGTAATGCCCGCCATTATCGAGGTAAGCGCCAGCGAGATTGCAGATTTGCGCGAGAAAAATATTCCGCTTAGCGACAGCGCCCACGCGATGTAGATGAGCGATTCGTAGGAGTTGCTCCACGGCGCGTGCCCCGAGACGTAGCCGCGTAGCGCAAGACCCGCAGTATGCGCGATAAAAGCGACGATATTTACGACATAAACTAGCTTAAACGCGCCGCCTAAGCGAAGAGCGGGCTTCATCATCCGCAAAAAGATAAAGATCAGAAGCAAAAATCCCGAGATAGTGTAGATCGGAAAGAGGCGAGAAAAAATTTTAGCCTTATTAAATAAAATTTCATATTTTATCGCACTCTCGCTAGGCATTAAATTTGCGCCGTTTTGTGCTTGGTATTTTTTGACGTAGCTTAGCATCTTTTCTGCGCCGCTCCAATCCCCGCTTTCTTGGGCATAGACCACGGACGAAACGAATATTCCCATCATCTTTTTAACTTCAGCAGATTCGTTTTGATCCAGCGCATCGCCTAGATATAGCGGCGAAAGCCACTCGTTATTTTTAGCGTTCTTAACCGGAATAATTCTAAAATAATCCCCCATAAACGCCGAGTAAAAGACGTTTACGCGCTCATTTACCTTGATGATCTCTTTATCTAGCACACCGCGATTGCCCAAAGGCTTTCGGTTGATCTCCTCGACCATTTTATCGAGCTTGTAGTAGCTCTCGCCGCCTTTAAATTCAAAAAAATCCATCATGCTGGCGTGGCTTTGCTTCTCATCCATACCTAGAATTTTTTTAAGCTCCGGCTCACTAACCTTGATGATCGGCGCACGCCTCCAGTAGCTTTGATTTAGCATAAACGAAAGCGCAGCGGCGTTATGGTTTAAAATTTCGCCATTTGGCGCCTTGTAGTTGTCGGCACGGTAAATTTTATTTAAAAGCTCCCTAGAAACTGTATCAAAAGGCTCCATGCGTCCATCAAATCCCTGAATTACGAGGCTTGCTAGATCCTCGCTAAATTTAGGATCAAATTTCGGCACGGCTAGCTCGCCTCCCATAGTAGAAAAATTATGCGGCGGGACGGAGTCTTGCTCCGCTGCAGATTCTTGCGAAGCGGAGCCCTGCTTGGAATTTTTAGCGGCAGAATTTTGCATGCTAGCCGGGCTTTGCGGCGCTGAATTTTCTGTGGCTGCGTTTGAGACGGAACTAGAATTTTGAGTCGTGGAGTTTTGTTCGGCATTTGCTGTGCTAGGATACAATGCAGCCAAGCTCAAAGCCAACGCACCTACTAATGCCAATGCCGCGCCTTTAGTACCGCGTCGCGATTTTTTGGCGCATTTTGATGCAGAGCTTTCTGCGGAGCTTACGGGCACCGAGCTAGACGCGGAATTTTTAGAATTTACATCTTTTTCTCTAGCAAGATGCGTATTTTCGCTGATTAAGCGCGAGAGCTTAAAAAAGCGCGAGCCCCGGTTGAAAAAGTTAAAAAACATCCCCACGCAAAGCAAAAAATAACCGATGTAAGTTGGAACTTTGCCGGGGTCTTTATTGACCGAAAGCACGGTGCCGCGCTCATCCGTATCGTATGAGCTTTGGAAAAATCGGTATCCGCCGTAATCGAGCACGTGATTCATAAAAATATCATAATCAAAGCTCGTATTGCCGTCTTTTAGCGTGATTTCGCTTTTATATCCGGAGGGCGAATTGGTGCCTGGATAGCGATCCATCACAAAGTCGCGAAGCGAGATTTTAAAAGGCAGATGAAGCATCTTTGGCGCCAAGGCTACGATGAAATTCTTATCTCCCACCTTGTAGCTAGCGCCATGCGAATCCCTAGGGACGTAGATTTCGCGACTCTGCCCCGCAAAGCTTAGTGTAGCTACTACGCCAGGCTCACCAGGTAAATTCGCATCGACCGGGACGAATTTCTCGACCGCAGAGCTAAGCAGGCTAACGGGGGCAAAATTTATTCCGTCGAAGCTGTAAAGCAAGAGATTGCCTAGCGGATTATCCTCGTTTCTCTTAAGCGGCGCAGTGCTCATATCAGCCATTTTAGTGGCGTTTATATCAAGACTTGAGTTTAGATAGAATTTGCCGTCTTTGGATTTTATGTAGATGAAATTCTTACTTTTAGGCTCTGCATTAAAAGTGATACTAAGCTCGCCTATCTCCATGCTCTCGCCTGATTGCAAGGAGACGTTTTGGCTACCAACGTTGTTGGAAAATAATAACTCCACGCGCGCAGGAGCCTGTCCGGTCGGATCTTGCACCCATTTTAGCTCGCCGTGTTCTATTAGCTCTTTGAATTTTAAATTTGCGATCCTACCCTCTACGTCTAGATTGAGATCGAAGTTCATCCGTCCTGCGCCGTTTAAAAATTTGCTCTCGTCAGCAGATATAAACTCGCCGTCACTGCCTAAAGTAAGAAGCTGAACGACCTCGTCTTTAGTCGTTACGATCGAGCTCTCGCCGCCCTCTCTTATATGGATATTGCCCTCAAAGCCAAAATATCTAGTCAAAATCGCTCCAACAAGCATAAACAAAAAGCTTGCGTGAAAAATTAGCGCAGGCAGCGTACGAAGCTTAATCATGCGGTAGCGATAGATATTGTAGGTTAAATTTATTCCCAAAAGCACCATCAGCGCGCCAAACCACGCAGTAGAATAAACCATCGCCCAAGCTACTTCCGTGCCGTAAGCGGTCTCTACGAAAGTGGCGATCGCACAGGCTAGCGCCAAAATCAGTAGCATCACTGACGCGCACTCCATACTAAAAAATGTCTTCATTGATTTCCTTTAGATTTACGAGGGTTTTCAAAATCGCGAGATTTTACCAAAAATTGCTTAATTTTTCATTTTACGACTTGCAAGCGCACGCCTACTAGAGTAGCGCGAATATGCGTTAAGATGCTTTGATAAAGCGGTGAAATTCTCATCTTGGGCATTCGCGTAGGAATTTAACGGTGCGGATAAAATTTTATAAAATGCTGCAGAATTTGGCGAAATTCTATTAAATTTCGTGCGCCATCTCATCGCATAATTTCTAATTTAGAATTCCGCTGCGATAAAATTTTATCTTTGCGGAATTCCTTCTTATTATTTTTTGTCTTGGGCATATGCGAGCTCGCATACGTCGCCCACAGCTTGGTGGCATGGGATCGCCGAGATCGAGTTATTAGGCGAGCCGTCGATCACTTTGTCTGAATAAACCAAATAGATGAGCGAGCCCTGCACCGCGTCGTAAAGCCTAACTACATGGGTCTTTTTGAAGATCAACGAGCTGCGTTTTTCAAAAATATCCTCTTTTTTCAGCTCCTCTTTAATGATGATTTTAGGCGCTGTCTGCACACACGACACAGAGGCTTCGGAGCGGTCCTCCTCCACGCCGATGATCTCTTTGGCACCGCCTTTTTTGGCGTAAGAGACGTAGCAGGTCACGCCGTCGATCTTAGGATCTTTAACCGCGATGACTTCGATGCGATCGTCTTTGCCAAAAATTCTAAACGAAGTATTTACGCTACCTACGAGCTCGTAATCGCCCGTAAAAGCAAAAGCCGCTAAAATCGCTGCTAGAATAAATTTTTTCATAATCATCCTTTGGAATTTTAGCGGCGATTTTATCATTTATAATATAAATATTAAGCAAGTTTTTATAAAATACCGCGATTTAAATTTAAAGGAATTTTATGATCGAAGATATCTTTAGAGAATACGATATTCGCGGCATCGTGGGTGAGGAGCTAAACGAGCGCAGCGTAAAGGCGATCGGCTTTGCTCTTGGCAAACATATCGCAAATCTCGGGCTTGAGCGCGTTAGCGTGGGGTACGATGCCCGTCTTAGCGCGGATGAGCTTTTCGGCTATTTCGTAAGCGGGCTAAATTTTGCCGGACTGCGGGTTTATAATATCGGCTTGCTGCCGACGCCGGTGGGCTATTTTAGCGTATTTACGCATAAATTTGACGCAAACGTAATGATCACCGGCTCGCACAATCCTAAAAATTACAACGGCTTTAAGATCACGATCGGCACGGACAGCTTCTTCGGCGAGAATTTGAAACGCCTAGGCGCCCAGGTGCGAGAGCTGATGAGTTTAAATTTTGAAATTGCGACCAATACAAGTGCCCAGAGGTACGATATTTTAAGCGAGTATCTAGCATATTTTGAGAAGGAATTCGCGGCTCTTAAGGGCTTTGCCGCGCCTTTTATCATCGACTGCGCAAACGGCGCCGCTGGTGTTACGACTACTAAAATCATAGGAAGGCTAGAGCTAAACGCTAAAGTTTTATTCCCGCAGCCAGACGGCAACTTTCCAAACCACCACCCGGACCCCAGCGAGGAGAAAAATTTAGCGGATCTTAAAGCTGCGATGAAGCAAGACGGCGTGGCTCTAGGCTTCGGCTTTGACGGAGACGCCGATAGGATCGCCGTGCTAACTCCGCGCCGCAACATCAAAGGCGACGAGCTAGCCTGCCTGCTTGCCCTAAATATGACCCATCCGCGCATCCTAGGCGAGGTCAAATGCTCGCAGGCGATGTACGATACCATCGATAAGATCGGCAAAAGCTTCATGGGCAAGACCGGCCACAGCAATATCAAGAAGGCGATGAAGGAGCTCGGTATTGATCTTGCCGCGGAGGTTAGCGGGCATATTTATTTTAAAGAGCGATATTTCGGCTTTGATGACGGCGTATATGCGATGATGCGCGTGCTTGAGCTCGTAGCTAAAGGATATGATTTAGACGCCGAGCTAGACAAGCTGCCGCGAGTTTTTAGCACCGACGAGATAAAATTTAATACGAGCGAGGAGGCGAAATTTAAGATTATCGAGGCTCTTAAAGCTCAAATCCACGCAGGTATCGCGGAGCTACCGCCCATCCGCGATATTATCGAGATCGACGGCATCAGAGTACGATTTGATGACGGCTGGGCGCTCGTACGGGCAAGCAATACCACGCCCGTGATCGTAACCCGCTTCGAGGCCTCTAGCCCGGAATTTCGCGACGAGATGCAGCGCGTATTTTTAGGTAAACTAGAAAATTTAAAGGATCACAAATGAACGAATCTGAAAAGCAAGAGGTTGAGAAAAATATAAAAGAGCTTTTGGCTGCGAGAGCGGAATTTTTTAAATTCTTAGATGAGCGCGTGCCAAAAATCGCGGATACCGACGTATTTGATTTCGAGCGCGCAGGTGAGGCTAGCTTGAAAGAAGTTTATGCGAAATTCTACGGCTACGACTACGCCGCGCGTAAGCTGCTGCCATATCTGTACCGCACTTACGGGCTAGATTTCGATGTCTGAGATCATCTTAGATCGCGCCGCTTATGCGCACAATCTAGCGCAAATCGCCGCCAAAGTAGGCGGAGCGGAGCGAGTATTTTTGGTAGCCAAGGACAATTCATACGGCCATGGCTGTAGGCTTTGCTGCGAGGAAGCGGCGAAACTAGGCTTCGTACGCGCCGTAACGCGAAGTGCTACGGAAGCTGCGCAGATAGCGGATTTATTTTATGAAATTTTAGTGCTCTCGCACATTCCGCGCGGGGACGAGGACGAGCGGTTTTGCTACGCAGTAAATGATCTGAGCTACTTCGCGCGTCTTAAACGAGGGCTTAAAATTTATATCGCTGCAGATACCGCTATGCACCGCAACGGCATCGCTGCGAGCGAGTTAGATGAGGCGCTTAGGCTATGCAAGGCGGGCGGATTTAAGCTTCACGGCTTTTTCACACACTTTCGCGCAAGCGACGAGCTAAGCGGCGATTTTTTCGCACAGAGGCAAAATTTCATAGAATTTAAGCACCTTGCGAGGCAAAAAGCCGCCGCCGCGGGCTTTGAAAATTTAAAATTTCATTCGAGCAACTCCGCAGCTATCGAGCGAAGTGCGGGTTTTGAGGACGAATACGTGCGCATAGGCATGGCGCAGTTCGGCTATCCTCAGTTTGACGAGAGCCTAAATTTACACCCCGTGCTAAAGCTCTATGCCGATCTAATCAGCTCGCGCGTGCTAAAAAAAGGCGAGCGCGTGGGCTACGGCGCGAAATTTGAAGCGCCACGCGATATGAAGATCGGCACATACGATCTGGGCTACGCCGATGGGCTATTTCGATACGGCGGCGAGGGCGAGCTAGCGCTTGCAAACGGGCAAAAAATTCTCGGAAAAATGTCGATGGATAGCTTCTGTGCGGAATTCGGCGGCGAGCGCATCTGTGTGCTGGGCGACGCGCGGATTTGGGCAAAACACTTTGGCACGATCGAATATGAAATTTTAGTCAAATTAAATTCCAACATCCCAAGGAGATTTCAATGAAAGAGCTGCAAGGAGAAAATAACGAGCGTATAGGTTACGACGATAAAGGCTTATCCGCGCGAGGCGAGAGCTTTGGCGGAGGAGAGTATCCGCGCCAAAAAGGAGGGCTTCATATCTTAATCAAAGCTCTAATCGTCTTAGTGATTGCGGCGATTGCGTTTGCGATATTTGCAGTGCCGGTTTACAATAAACTCGTAAGCAAAGATGAAGAAGTTAAGGCTGCGTGGAGCCAGGTGCAAAACCAATATCAGCGTCGCGCCGATTTGATTCCAAATTTCGTAGAAACTGTCAAGGGCTACGCAAGCCATGAAAAAGATACCTTAGAAGGCGTTATAAATGCCCGTGCTAAGGCAACCGCTGTCAATATCAATGCAGAAAGTTTAGTGCAAGATCCGGAGGCGTTTGCAAAATTTAACGGCGCCCAAGGTGAGCTTAGCTCAGCCCTATCGCGCTTGATGCTGGTAGTCGAGCGCTACCCGGATCTTAAGGCAAATCAGAATTTCGCCGACCTGCAAAATCAGCTCGAAGGCACGGAAAACCGCATCGCCGTAGCGCGCAAGGACTACATCGCCTCGGTGCAGGAATACAACAAGCTAATTAGGACCTTTCCTACAAACATCATCGCGCGCATAGTAGGACTAGGCGGCGCCAAACCTAGTTTTAGCGCCGATAGCTCAAGCCAAAAAGCCCCTAGCGTCTCGTTTAAATAACGCTAAAGGCGGCAAATGCTAAGCGAGCAGTGCAAGCAAGAAATCCACGAGCTAATCACGAAAGCCGAAACCGCAAGCGGTGCGCAGATCGTCTGCGTGGTCGCGCGCGAAGCAAGCGAGGACTGCGAAGCTAGCTATAGCGCGGCGGCAGTGACGGCGTTTGCGATCGGCATCGTTCTGTGCTTCGTGTCGCAAATAAGCAAAGCTGAGCTACTGCAAATCGTAGCGCTCAGCTTCATAGCGATTAAAGCTCTGCTAGCTAAATACTCCACGCTTTTAACTCTAATCACGCTTAAATCTCGCAGGCTTCGGCTCTCGGGTGAGTTTGTGATGCAAAAATTTTACGAGCGCTACGGCAGCGTAAAAGAAGCGATAATGTTTTGCGTTTGCGTCCGCGAGCGCTGCGCTCACATCATCTGCGGCGCGCGAGCGGCGGAGTTTATCTCTAAGGGCGAGTTTGAACGTATCACGACGGAATTTAACCCTAGCACGCAAGGCCTTGAGGCTGCTGTTTTAAAGGCAATGGACGCGCTGTGCGAGCTAGCCAAGAGGGTGCCTAAAAATAGCGAAAATAACGATATAGAAGAGACCTTGGTGGAGCTGCGATGAGAGTGGCTTGGAGATTTGCTTTTACCCTAATGGCGCTATTTGTAATAAGCCTCGCCGCACCTAGCGAGTATCTAGCCCATCCAAACGGCACCGCCGTGATTGATGAGGCTGGCATTTTACGCCCAGCCGCGAGAGAGAGTCTGAATGAAATTTTAACGACTTTCGATAAAAATTCCTCAAACCAGATCATGTTCATAAGCCTAAAATCACTCGGAGATTACTCTATCGAGGAAATCGGCGTAGAGCAGGCGCGCGCTCTTGGTATCGGGCAAAAAGGGCGCGACAACGGCGTACTGCTGCTCGTCGCTCCGCACGAGCATAAAGTGCGTATCGAGGTCGGATACGGGCTAGAGGGCGTGCTAACCGATATGCGCGCAAAGCGTATCATAAACAATAAAATTCTGCCCTATTTTAGGCAGGGAGATTATGAAAGTGGCGTCATTAGCGGGATTTCAGCGATCATTAGCACGATCGAAGGCGGCGATATAAAATTTGACCCTTTTAACGCTAACGCGCAGCAGGATCCGAGCAACAAGGACTTTGCGATCTTCATGGTGCTTTTTGCGGTCTTGCTTTTCGCGATACTAAGCCGCCGCGTGACGCGTCGCAGAAGAAGCGACGAGGATATAATCTCGAGCGCAGACATCATAAGCGAAATCGCGCGCTCATCGCGCATGAGAGGCGGCTCATCCGGGGATTTTGGCAAATTCGGAGGAAGTGGAGGTTTTAGCGGAGGCGGCTTCAGTGGAGGCGGCGGAAGTTTCGGCGGAGGCGGTGCTAGCGGGAGCTGGTAGTTACGGAATTTTATCAAAATTCCAAATCGTAGAATTTTATCTAAATTTTAAAATTTCAGAATTTATAAATTCGGCTGCTGGTATAAAAAACAGCACGAGCGGCTTGTCGTTGCCCTCGATCTTTAGCGTACGCTCGGAGGGGTCAAACTTGGAGGCGAGCGAGGCGCCGTCACTGCTTAGATGGTGCTTCCATCCGTCGCAGCCTGCGAGCAGCAGCGCAAGTATGGCAGCAGCAACTTTTAAATTTAAAAATTTTATCATCTAAAACCCGTCCTTAAATCTGCTTTTAAAACTGCTTTTAAATCCGTTAAATTCGTCTTAAGTTTGCGTTTGAAATTCTAAAATTTATGGCGCGATGCCTGTCAGAATTTATGTCTAGGTCCGCTCCGAGGCGTATGTCGTAATAATCCATGCTTGGGTTCATGCTGTGACCTTTGACGAGTTTTATGTCGTAATCCGCACTAGAATTTATATCGTGGTATATATTTAAATTTAAGTCTCGATCTGCGTTAAAGTTTATACTTTGGCATGTGCTGCAGCAATATGCTATAAAGCGTATGTCGCGATCCGTATCGTAATCCGCGCACTAAAGTCTATGTAACGACTTGCCTAGCAATTTGTACTCGCAGCGTTTCGGTTTTTAAAATTTAGACTTTTAAAATTTCGGCTTTTTAAATTTTTACCCACTCCGCTCGGTTTTGCGGCAGCGCTTGATCTTTCGGGACAAATAACTTCGGTAAGACATGCGCAGTAAATAGCCGCACCTGCTCGCGTGAGCCTTAGACGAATCCAAAAAGAGCGCGAGTGGGCGGTGAAATTTTTAAATTTTAACGTAGCTTTATTTTTCATCATACGAGCTAAATTTTACGCGCCGAAATTCTGCGCACCCGAATTTTTGGCACCTTGATTTTCGTCGTTAGAATTTTCGGCACTCTGATCTTCGCCGCCAGAGCTTTACGAGGCAGGATTTTTAGAATTATATTTTTTTGATATCGGAATTTTCTGTAGCCGAAGTATTTGCGCCCGCATTTTTGCCATTAGAATTTTCGTCGATTAAATTTATTCTTTGCAGAATTTTAAATCTGGATTACGCGCCCTATTATTTCATCACATCATCGCGGGTTATTTACGTAAAATTTCACCTATTAAAAATTTGGACGAAAATTCCACCTGCGGAATCTCGATAAAATTTTGCCATTAAATTACGAAACGAAATTCTACCTCGCAATTCCGCCGCTATTTTTTGGCGATTTTATAGTAGCCGTCCTTAAAAACAACCTTGCCCGCACCCGCAAGACGCTTTAAAAGCTGCGCACTCGCTTCGTCAAACATCGCCTCCACGTCGCTCGTGCGCTGCGGACGACGTGCCAAAGTATGCAATATCTCATCCTCGCTAAAGCTTAGCCGTTCGCTTGCGTATTTGGGCGCGGCGATTATATTTACGTTTTGATTTTCGATGAAAGTGGCCAGATAGCGCAGCTGCGCCTCGCTTACTCCCTCTACGCGGTATGCGGGCGGACGATCGATCGTACCGAGATCGATCCTGTGCGGATTGATGCGAGCTAAAGCGGC
>CAUQWV010000020.1:0-27774 GCA_963522285.1 uncultured Campylobacter sp. | reverse complement strand
ATTTATGACTTGGAATTTAACTTCCGCGCACCGAAATTTGGCGCCGCTTTTATGCGAAATCTCACTTCCGCATTCCGTTCCCCGCTACGACGAAATTTTAAGCTTAGAGTTTTGAATTTATCCTTAAATTTGGGGCGTGAGAGCTATAAATTTAAAGCGCGGGCTAAATTTAAACTCTCAGGCTCGCGGTATTTTACGCCGCCGCATACATAGCGCGTAAAATTTTAAGCCTCGCTCGGCGTAAAAGCAGCATAAAATTTCAAATTTCGGCTAAATTTTAAAATTTAGCAATACCGCCGCGAAAAACGGCGTAGAACTTTAAAATTTAAAGCTTTGCGTTCCGCAGCTGTTTTGGCAACGTGAAAGCGGTGCAAAATTTAAAATTTATGGGCAGCGGAAAAGATCGTGCGGAAGCAAAGCGAGCGACACAAGCGAGCAGAATTTAAACTACGGCTCTATGAAATTTCACAGCGGCGCACTGCAAGCGGGCTATCGCAAAATAAGGTTTTAGCGCGCGCTTAGCTCGTGTACCAGATCCACCAGATATTTGGCGTTTTGCACGCTCACGTCGGGCAAAATCCCATGGCCTAGATTAAAGATATGCGCAGCACCCTTCATCGCTGCTAAAATCTCGCGCACGCCCGATTCTATCGCGCTGCGGTCGTATAACCGCATCGGCTCCAGGTTGCCCTGAAGCGCAAATTTACCCCCGAGCTGCTCACGCGCAAGCCCCATAGGAGTGCTCCAATCCACGCCCCATACGTCAAAGCTCGCCTCGCCGCGCCGCGCCGCAATACTACTCAGCCGCGACATCTGCGCGCCCGTGCCCTTGGCAAAGACGATGAGCGGGATATGCGGGAATTTCACCTTTAAAAATTCCGTGATCTCTAAGATGTATCGCCAGCCGAACTCCTCGTACGCACTCGGCTCCAGCGCGCCCGCCCAGCTGTCGAAGATCTGCACCGCATCGACGCCCGAGCCGATCTGGCGCGCCAGATAAAGCTTCGTCGCCTCCGTAACGAGGCGCAAAATTTCATGCAGAAGCTGCGGGTTTTCGTAGAGCATCCTTTTGCAAACGGCGTAATTTTTGCTGCTGCCGCCCTCGATCATATAGGTAGCGATCGTCCACGGCGCGCCGCAAAAGCCGATAAGCGCTTTATCCGCGGCAAGGCGAGAGCGAGTAAGCGAGATCGTATCATAAACGTATCCGAGCTCCGCCGCGGCCTTTTGCGGATCAAGGTGTGCCAGATCGCCCCGGGAGCGGATCGGACCTCTAAAGCGCGGCCCCTCGCCCGCTTCGAAGCGCAGATCCATCCCCATCTGCATCGGCACGACCAAAATATCGCTAAAAAGTATCGCCGCATCAACGCCCAAAATCTCTACGGGCTGGATCGTTACCTCGCTAGCGGCGCGGTAGTCGCGGCACAGGCTTAAAAAATCGCCCGCCCTCTTGCGCACCGCCATGTATTGCGGCAGGTAGCGCCCCGCCTGGCGCATCATCCAAATAGGCGTGTATGGGGTCTCTTTGCCAAAGCATGCGTCGATGAAAACCATTTTTATCCTTTAAATTTACTCAAAATATACAAAGCCAAACAAACCGCAAAGATAGCCCCTGCAAGCAAAAGCATATCCAAAGGGGTAGTAAAATCGGTGTGCAAAATTCCCTTGAAAAAATCCACTACGAGCACCATTATGATGACGCTACCGAGTTTGTGCTTCAGCTCATCTAGCGAGGTGATCTTTAAAACTTGTAAATTTAGATCCACAAACTCGTCGATAAAGAGCTCGTAAATTCCAAATACGAAGATTAGCAGCACGATAGCGACCAGATACAGATCGATCGCCGTTATTATCTCGCTTAAAATATCGACGTAAAGCGCTCCCTCGCTCTGCGGAGCTAGGAAAAATTCCACGATTTTATAGAGCGCCGAGCAGATTTCGTAGCTTGCCATCACAAATATCGCCGCGCCTGCCGCGATGCAAAAAAACACCGGCAGGAGGGTTAAAAATTTGCTGCAAAGTAAAAATTTTTCAAATATAGCTTTCATTTCTTCCTTAAATTTTAATTCGGGTAACCGCTCCGCAAACGAACGTATAAATTTAAAAGCCGCTCCATGCCGAAGTGTTCGTTTAAATTTACGCTCGTTTACAACCGCATAAATTTATCTCTTTTGATCGCGCCCGTTTGAGTCTTTAAAATTTTGCGCCAGGTTAAAGGCGCAAAATTTCAACTCGCGGTCTTAAATTTTAACTAGACCAATTTGCAAATTTATTCGCTGGTCTTCCGCGCCGAAACCGCGCGCGCAACCGTATCCGCGCACAAAGGCTCGGCAACTCTGCTAAATTTATCCTACTTGTCTTGCTGCATATCGATCCAGCGAAGCGCGATGCGTACGGCGTTTGTCGCCGCTCCGACGCGGATCTGATCGGCGCTGCACCAAAGATGCAGAATTTTATCGTCGAAATTGTCCCTGCGGAGCCTGCCGACGTAGGTTTCGTTCGTGTCGCTCGAAAGCAGCGGCATCGGGTATTCGTTTTTGCTCGGATCGTCTGCAAGCACGATGCTAGGCGCATTTCTTAAAATTTCGCGCACACGGCTAATCTCGAAATCTTTTTTAAATTTAATCGTGATCGCCTCGCTGTGGCTGCGCAGCACCGGCACGCGCACGCAGGTAGCCGAAACGGCGAAGTTTTTATGCAAAATTTTCTGCGTTTCGTTCACCATCTTCATCTCTTCTTTGGTGTAGTCGTTGTCCAAAAAGACGTCGATGTGCGGGATGACATTCATCGCGATCTGATGCGGGAAAACCTTCGGCTCGCACTCATCAAGCTTAAAAGCGAAAAACTGCTGCAACTGCTCTACAAGCTCGCTCATACCCTCTTTACCTGCGCCACTCGTCGCTTGGTAGGTGCTTACGTCCACGCGCTCGATATCAAACGCGCCATCAAGCGGCTTAAGAATTTGAACCATCTGGATAGTTGAGCAGTTTGGATTAGCGATGATGCCTGTCTCTTCCCATAGCTTTATATCCTGCGGGTTGCACTCAGGCACGACGAGCGGGACATTTTCTTGCATACGAAAGTGGCTCGTGTTATCTATCACCACTGCGCCGCTTGCCGCAGCAAATGGCACATAATGCGCCGAAATGGAGCCGCCCGCGCTAAAAAACGCAATGTCGATCTCGTTTTCGTCGAAGGTGCTGTCAGTAAGCTCCTTCACGACGTATTCTTTGCCGCGGAATTCCACCTTCTCGCCTGCGCTCTTTGCGCTTGCAAGCGGCAATATGTCCTTTACGGGGAAGTTCATCTCGTCTAATACGCGCAAAATCTCCTCGCCTACGGCGCCGGTAGCGCCTACGATGGCGATATTGTAACTACTCATCCTCTCCTCCTTTTAAAATTTCATCGCTAGAGCCGTCGCTCTGCGAATCTTTACTATCCAAATTTGAATTTAATAAATTTTCATCCTGCGCAAGCTCGTCCGCTTCTCCCTCGTCGCCCTCCTCGGCTTTCGGGCAGGTCGCGATGCTCACGACGTCGTCGCCCTCGACATTTACGACGATGACGCCGCTGGTGTTGCGACCCGCTTTGCGTATAGACTGCATATCCACACGGATCATCTTGCCGCTGGTGGTTAGCGCCATGAGATCCATCTCCTCATCGACCATCACGACGCCGATGAGCTCGCCCGTGCGGTTGGTGAGCTTCATGCAGATGACACCCTTGCCGCCGCGGTTTGTGAGACGATACTCGCTCGCGGTCGTGCGCTTGCCGATACCCTTTTGGCTCACGCTTAAAATTTCTTGCATATCGCTTAGAATAAACGCGGCGCCGATGACCTCGTCGCCTTTTTCTTTAAATTTAATCCCCTTTACGCCGCGAGCGATGCGCCCCATCTGGCGAATTTTATTTAGATTAAATTTAAGACACATTCCCTTTTTCGTAGCAATGAAAAGCATATTTTCGTTGGCGCTTTGCGGCTCGCTCTCTTGTGCGTCCGAAATTTCATCTGAAATTTCATTCTCGCTTCCTTCTAAAATATCCTGCTCGGTCTGCTCTAGAATTTCCTCAGCCTCGCCGCCGTCCAGATCGTCGCCGCTTAGAGCGCCTCCTTTGTAGTTTTGCATCTCCTCGGCGCTGTTTGGAGCGATGAGAGCGGTTACTAGCGTATCGTCCTCATCTAGGCTGATAGCGCGAATGCCGAGCGAGCGGATATTTTTAAACTCGCTTAAATTCGTGCGTTTTACGATGCCGTTGCGAGTGAAAAATACGAGCGACTTGCTCGGATCAAAATCGGTCGTAGGGATGATCGCCATTATCTTTTCGTCCGCGCCGAGCTGGATTAAATTTACGACCGCCTTGCCCTTTGCGGTGCGCGAGCCCTCCGGAATTTTATAGACCTTAAGCCAGTAAAGCTGCCCGCGGTCGGTGATAAACATAAGCGTATCGTGGGTGTTGGACGTAAAAAAGCTCTCGATGAAGTCGTCATCGTACGTCGTGACCGCCACGCGCCCCTTGCCGCCGCGCTTTTGCTTCTCGTAGGTCTTGCTAGGCACGCGCTTGATGTAGCCGCGGTGAGTGATCGTAACGACCATATTTTCATTCGCGATTAGATCTTCTATGTCGATATCCTCGTAGTCATCGACGATTTCGGTGATGCGCGGGCATTTAAATTTATCTTTGATCTCCAAAAGCTCATCTTTGATGATCCCTTCGATTAGCTCCTCGCTCTTTAGGATCGCATCAAGCCGCTTTATCTCGGCTAAAATTTCTTTTAGCTCCTCCTCGATCTTTTCGCGCTCAAGTCCCGTTAGGCGGCTTAGCCTCATATCCAAAATCGCGCCTGATTGCGCCTCGCTAAGACCGAATCTGCTCATTAAATTTTCGCGCGCGACGTTTGTATCGGCGGAGTTTCTAATCACGTCGATCACTTCGTCGATATTATCTAGCGCGATCTTTAAGCCCTCCAAGATGTGCGCTCTGGCGCGCGCTTTTTGAAGCTCAAAAATCGTGCGGCGGATGATGACGGTTTTTCTATGGTTCAAAAACAGCTTCAAAAGCTCTATCAGCGTGAAAATCTTCGGCTCCTTGCCGTCGATTGCGAGCATTATCACGCCGAAGGTCGCCTCCATCGTGGTTTGCTTAAATAGATTATTTAGCACGATCTCACTCATCGCGTCGCGCTTAAGCTCGATTACTACGCGAATTCCGTCGCGATCACTCTCGTCGCGCACCTCGGAGATGCCTTCGATCTGCTTTTCTTTTACGAGACCTGCGATCTGCTCGATCAGGCGCGCTTTATTGGTCTGATACGGCAGCTCGTCGATTACGATGACATCTTTACTAGCCTTTTTTTCGATATGGGTTTTGGCGCGAATTTTAACGCGCCCTCTGCCCGTTTTATACGCCTCGATAATCCCCTTTTTGCCATAGATGATGCCACCGGTCGGAAAATCGGGACCCTTGATCTCGTCCATGATCTCCTCTAGGCTTGCGTTTTTATTCTCAAGCAGTATCAAAAGACCGCCCACGAGCTCATCTAGGCTGTGCGGCGGGATATTCGTCGCCATTCCCACGGCGATTCCGCTCGAACCGTTAAGCAGCAAATTCGGCACGCGCGCAGGCAGGACGTCGGGCTCGTTTAAACTCTCGTCGTAGTTCGGCACGAAATCGACCGTCTCTTTATCCAGGTCTTTTAGTAGCTCCTCGGCTAGCGGCGTCATACGCGCTTCGGTGTATCTCATCGCCGCCGCGCCGTCGCCGTCGATCGAACCAAAGTTACCCTGCCCGTCCACGGAAGGAATTCTCATCGAAAAGCTCTGCGCCATTCGCACGAGCGCATCATAAACGGCGGTATCGCCGTGCGGATGGTATTTACCGATGACGTCGCCTACGATACGAGCGGATTTTTTGTAAGGCTGGCGAGAGCCCACGCCAAGATCGTTCATAGCGTATAAAATTCGCCTATGCACCGGCTTTAGGCCGTCTCTGGCGTCGGGTAGCGCACGACCGATGATGACGCTCATCGAGTAATCAAGATAGCTCGTCTTGATCGATTCCTCGACGTCTATATCGATGATCTCCTGATTTTCAAACATATTTGATTGCATAAATATCCTTTTAAATTTTAAAGCGCGATTATAGCGAATTATTCTTTTGCATTAGCTAAAACCAAGCCGCACACGGGCATAAAGCCGCCATCGATCAAGCTCTCGCGCGCTTGCAGCATGCTAAGACCCGAGGTGATGATGTCGTCTACCAGGATTACGGGGAATTTCGGCGGGGTTAAAATTTTAAAATTTCGCTTGTGTTTTAGGCGAAATTCCAAACTCTGCCCCGTGTATTTGACGCGGTTTTGCGCGCGCAGGCAGTGAAATTTCGGCTCAATCAGTTCGCTTTTTAGAGCGCGGGCTAAGATCGCCGTGTGCGAATAGCCACTGCGTATGTCATCATCAAGCGGCACGGCGTTAAATTTAAAAATCCCGCCCGTTTTAAATGCTTCGTAATTTTGCGGATTTACAGAAATTTCGCGCTGCAGATGAAGCGGGAATTTCGCTAGGCTTAAAGAAGCTATGCGCGCAAACACCGCAGCGCCGTATTCGTGATGTTTAGAAAGTATAAGCTCTCGAATTTCGGAGTAGCCGTAGTAATAAAATACACTAAAGCCCTCCACCTGCCGCATACCTAGGCGGCATTCGGCTAAATTTGCGGCGCAGGCGGCGCAGATCGTGCGCAGGCTAAACGCGCCGCAATTTACGCAGCGCATCTAAAGCGTCAAGATGATTTGATCGGCGGATTTTTTGACGATGTCGCCAAGCAAGCTTTGCACAAAAGGATTAAGCGATCTGGCCGTGCGAAGCGCGGTAAATTGGCTCTGATCCTGCGAAACGCGCTTGGTCGTAGTTTTGTTACCCTGCACGATAGAAATCGCGATCTCGCCTCTTGCGCTCATATTTTCCTTCGAGTAGCCGTTGATCGCTGCCGAGATGCTTCTTATATTTACGGTTACGATATTCGGGCTTGCAGGATCGATCCTTACGCCGCGAGCCTCAAGCTCCGCGCGCAAAGCCTTATCGAACCACGCCGAGAGATTGTTTTTTAAAAGCACTTCATCGACGAGTTTGCCGTCGTTGTCGTTTATAACGGCGATTACCATCTGATTTTCACGCTGATCGTTGATCGCGTTGATATTTACCGACTTGCCGCTTACGGTCTGATCGGCCTTAGAGAGATATGGATTTAGGCTGATGACGCTGCTGGTTTGCGAGCAGGCGACAAAAAATAGCGCAAATACGCCGAGTAAAAATTTTTTCATTTCGATCCTTTTTCTGAAATTCGGGCGCATTGTAGCACTAAATTTAAAATTTATAGATTTTTTTGTATCATTAGCAGAATCAAAGGAGAAATTTTGCAAGCACTCGCTTTAAAGTACAGACCCAAAAGCTTTGAGCAGCTCATCGGTCAAGACGCCGTCGCCAAAAGCCTCGCGCACGCGCTGGATTCGGATAGGCTGAGCCACGCATATCTTTTCAGCGGACTTCGCGGCAGCGGCAAAACCTCGACGGCTAGGATTTTTGCCAAAGCGCTTTTATGTGATAAAGGCCCTACCGGCAAGCCGTGCGAGATCTGCGACAACTGCATAATGGCAAACGAGGGGCGCCACATCGACATCATCGAGATGGACGCCGCCAGCCACCGCAAGATCGACGATATCCGCGAGCTCATCGAGCAGACGAAGTATCATCCCGCAAGCGCGCGCTTTAAAATTTTCATCATCGACGAGGTGCATATGCTCACCAAAGAGGCCTCCAACGCGCTTTTAAAGACACTTGAGGAGCCGCCTAGCTACGTAAAATTTATCCTTGCGACGACCGATCCTCTCAAGCTTCCCGTCACGGTGCTATCGCGCACGCAGCACTTTCGCTTTAAGCCGATCGCCAAAAGCTCTGTCGTAGCGCACCTAGAGCAAATTTTAAAAACCGAAAACATCGCTTACGAAGAGGGCGCGCTCGAAATTTTGGCGCGCAGCGGCTCGGGCTCGCTACGAGACACGCTCACGCTCCTCGATCAGGCGATTATCTTTAGCCGCGAAGGCATCACGCAGCGCGCGATCGCCGATATGCTGGGCTTGCTCGATCCCGCTAAAATTGGTGAAATTTTAGACGTCGTGCTGCGCCAAGACCGCGCGGGCGCGATCGAGATAATCAAAGAGGTCGAAAACTACAATGCCGAGACGATAATCGACGAGATGATCGCAAATTTAAAGGATAAATTCCTGCGCCGCGACGCGAAATTTAGCCTGCTGATGTATGAGCGGTTTTTCCGCATTTTAGCGGGCGCCAAGAGCATGCTCGCCATCAGCCCGGACAACACCTACGCAATTTCTATGATGATTTTTATGATGATGGAGGCGGTAAATTTGCGCGAGATCGACGAGCTCATAGAGGTCGGAAGATCCCTGGATCGGGGCGAAGCGAGCTCTTTTGCGAACGAGCGCTTTTCGACTGAACCGAATTTTTCGGGCGACGGAAATTTTAAGGTGGGCCCAAGCTTTGCGGCGGGCTCTCGAGCGGGCATAGACTCTAGGGCGAGCGCAAGCTCCACGCCGAATTTTATCGCGCAAGACTCTGCGCCAAATTTTAATCAAGGCGCCGAGCAAGGCACGGACCGCATTCTCACGCCGAACGGCGCGGCGAAAGCGCATGGCGGCGATCCAAATACAGCGGCGGGCAGTGTGGCTACCGATAAGTCAAACGGCACGTCTAGCAGTGCGAGCAAGCGCGGTGGCGCACTAGGTAACGCAGAGAGCGCGCGAAGCCTTGCGGCACGAAACGACGCTAAAAGCGGCGCCGCACGGCAAAGCACAGCCGTCGTCGCAGGCGCTAAGACGGCGAAGCAAGACGGCGCAAGCTCCGCCATCAAAACGGGCGCTCAAAATGAAATTTACGAGAATTTTTTAGCCAAAATTTACGACCGCGATTACGATCTGGGCGAGAAATTTAGCAAGTGCGTGGAATTTTTAAAGTTCGAGCGCGGCACGCTGTATCTGCTCTCGCGCGCGCAGGGGCAGGACAGAGAGTACCTACGCAAGGGCTCGCGAGCGATCAACAGCGTGCTAAAATCGCTTTTCGGCGAGAGCGCAAAAATCAAAATCGAGCAAGGCGCGCCGCAAAACGGCGATGTTCCCGCCCAAAGCGAGCGCGATCAGAATTCCGCACGTGGCGCAACCGCTACGCAAAGCAAGAATTTTACGCAAGGCGCGGCTTCCGAATCCGGCGCCGATACTATGCGCCCTGCAAATTCGACCTCGCGAAGCTCTGTAAATTCCGCGGCACAAAATTTTACTGAAAGCCCCACCTCTAGCAGCGTGCAAGACAATCCCGCAGCTACGCAAGCAGGCGAGCGAGATCATAGGAATTTAACCGGCGCGCAAGAGAGCGAGCAGAGCTGTGCACCGAAAATAAATTCCGCAGCAAATGAGGCGCAAGCCGCAAAATTGCAAACGGATGCGACAAGAAATTCCGAGCAGCAAAATTTGGAAAAATCCGTGGCGGATTCTACGACGCAAAATTCTGCGCAGCGAAATTCCACGACGAATTCCAATTCGCAAAATTCCGCTTCAAATTCCAAGCTGCAAAATTCCGAAATTTCTGCAGGAGATGACGGCGGGGAGAAGGATGATCTGTTAAGATCCACCGATCCGCAAAACTACGCCGCAAAGCCCCGCGATACGAGCAAGAGCGTGCGCGCCGCCAAGGCTGGCCTTGCCGAGCTCGCAAACGGTGCACAGGACGGCAAGGAAATTTTAATCTCCGAGATGAATAGGCTATTCGGCGAGCCCACCAAAATCACGGAATAGCGCTCGCTGCGGATAAATTTACGCCGCATCGCGCGATTTTAAATTTTAAGCGTGCAAAAACGATATAGAAATTTACGCGGCGAAGCAAGCCTGTGCGATTTTAAAATTTAAACGGCAAAGGCGGTGTCTAAATTTACGCGACAGACCAAAGTCGCGCGATAAATTTTAAAATTTTGCGGCGCGCGATCGAGCTCTAAAAAGCAAGCTTTAAATTTGATCGCCAAAGCGAGCTCTAAATTTTCACCAAAGCAAAGCAAGCTTCAAATTTAACCGCGCTGGCGATCCAAAATTCATACGCCGCGGCAGTCTAAATTTAGCGCACCGCAATTATCCGCGCAGTCTGTCCCATGCGAGCTCAAAATTTAAATTTAAACGCACTCTCCGCAGTTCAAAAATAAAATTTGCGCGTTTGCATAGCGAATATAAAATTCCGCGCTCATCCGCACCCTGCCCTCCGTGATACGACTTTAGCTGTACCGTGCTCCCGCCTGATGCGCTCTCTCAGACTTTCATCAAACTTTACGATACGGTTTTGCCCGCAATCTGCGCGGCTGCTCGTACAAAAACGCGGGCGCCGATCGCTCGCGGGCGCCGTAAGTCAAAGCCGAATTTCGCCAAAAGTAAAGCCGCGGCGAGCCGAGGCGCCCTGAAATTTTAAAAATTTATCTCACAAACGTGCGGCGGTCCGCGATGCTCGCTTATGAATTTTACGCGAACGCGGCGGGCGAATTAGCTAAAATTTAGCGCTTTTTGTGTAGAATTAGAGCAAATTTCAATCCAAAGGTCATCAAAATGCGCGGATATAAAATTTTCTCCGGCACCGCAAATCCCGAATTTGCCAAAAAAATCTCCAAATATCTCTCGCTACCGCTTAGCGAATGCGCGATCAAAACCTTCAGCGACGGCGAAATCAGCGTCCAGATCGGCGAGAGCGTGCGCGGTAAGGACGTCTTCGTCATCCAGCCCACATGCGCGCCCGCAAACTCCAATCTGATGGAGCTTTTGATCCTAACAGACGCTCTGAAGCGCTCCAGCGCGAACTCGATCACGGCGGTCGTGCCATACTTCGGCTACGCTCGCCAAGACCGCAAGGCAGCTCCGCGCGTACCGATCAGCGCGAAGCTCGTGGCGAATATGATGCAGACGGCGGGGATCGACCGCGTCGTCACGATGGATCTGCACGCGGGGCAGATACAGGGCTTTTTCGACGTGCCCGTCGATAACCTCTACGGCTCGCTGATATTCTTAGACTACCTGAAAGAGAAAAATTTAAAAAATCCGATCATCGCTAGCCCCGACGTTGGCGGCGTCGCGCGCGCCAGAAGCTTCGCCAAAAAGCTCTCGCTCGATCTGGTGATCGTCGATAAGCGCCGCGAGGAGGCGAACAAAAGCGAAGTGATGAATATCATCGGCGACGTCGCGGGCAAGGACGTGATCCTAATCGACGATATGATCGATACCGCGGGCACCATCGTCAAGGCCGCGGGCGCATTTAAAGAACAGGGCGCAAAGAGCGTCAGCGCGTTTTGTACGCATGCCGTACTAAGCGGCCCGGCATACGAGCGCATCGAAAGCGGCGCGCTAGACGGCCTCGTCGTGACCGACACGATCCCGCTAAAGCAGGAGAGCGACCGCATCAAGGTAATCAGCGTCGCTCCACTCTTCGGCGAGGTTATCAGGCGCGTATATCACGACGAGAGCGTAAACAGCTTATTCAAATAAAATTTTAAAATTTAAAACGCGGCGCGATTTGTTTTATACAGCCGTAGGAATGCGAACAATAGGTGTCTTATAATAAGAGATCACGGCTCAGCTGCAAGTCAAGCGCTTGCGCTTGTGAACTCTAAATTTGCAGCGTTGAGCTCGCTGTGATTTGACTATTGTGAATATTTAACTGCGACGCGAAATTTAGCTTCTACGCGGCAAATTTAACCTCTGCGCGGCATTTACTCCGCGCGGCGGAAAATTTAACTGCAACCGCGAAGTAAATTTACCGCATTAGCCGCTGCAAGCCGCATTTTAACGCTTGAAAAATTAGTATTAAAAATACGCTGCTTTAAATTTGCCGTAAAAATTTAATTGCCGTTCGCTTCTGTGCGCATCGGCTACGCTTCGCAAAGTCTCATTAAATTTCTCTGCAAAAACCCACGGCGCACACTAATGACAGATACCCCGAGCTCACTGCATTTAAATTTTGATATTTACAACGCGGCGTAAATTTTTAAAGCTCATTGAGCCTTTAAATTTATCATTCGCTCCTTAAACCGCCAAAAGCAAATAAAATTTTATTCATCAATGCCTATAACTAGCGATTGCACGTTAGAATCAAATATGCTTGATAGCGATAACGCCTTTTAATATTTCATAAATATTTAATCTTTTCGGAGCTATAATTTCGTCCGTGAATTTCATTCGCAAAATTTTATCAAAAGGACATAATAATGCGCAGTTTGCATTTATCACTCGTGGCAGTTTCGGTTTTAACCGCACAACTATGGGGGCAGGAGGCCGATTTAGGAGAGATCGTCGTAAGCGCCACCGCCTTTGAGCAAGATATCAAAGAAGCGCCGGCGTCGATCTCGGTAATACCTCAAAAAGAGATCGAAAAGAGAAATCACAAAGACGTAGCCGACATCGTAAAGGATATACCAGGCGTATATTCCGCGCCTAGATTTAGCTCAATGAAGGGCAAAAGCGATATCAGAATGCGTGGTATGGATTCAAAATATACTAAAATTTTAATCGACGGTCGTCCTGTTTCCAGCGAGAGCGCATTTCCGGGTTTCGGCTCGCAAGGAAGCATCCAGAGCTTCACCCCGCCCGCAAATGCTATCGCCCGCGTAGAAGTCATCCGCGGACCGATGAGCTCTCTATACGGTACCGACGCTATGGGCGGCGTGATAAACATCATCACCAAGGGCTTTTCTAATGAACCTAGCGCCAATATAAACGGTTACTACGATATCGCGCAGCACAAAGACATAGGTAATGGCTACTCTACTGGATTTTATGCAAGCGGCGCGATAGTGCCAGACGCACTCGGAATTTCGCTTTACGGGCGATATTTTCATAAATTTGAAGACGCCAAAGACTACGGCAATCCAAAAGACGCGGATAAGAATTTCGGTGCGAAGCTTATGTATAAGCCTACCGAGAACGACGATCTCGCGCTTGATTACAAACACACTAAAAACTTGACCTCAAGAACTCTAGGCAAAACGGCGTATCTAGGATATAACACTCACGAAGACGACAAAGACGATCAAATTTCGCTCTCGCATAGCGGAAGATACGATAAATTTCTAACCGATACCTATCTATCGCACGAGGTTACAAAAACCTTTTCCGATCAAGCCGCAAGCGACATCAGGCTAAGATCTACGATATTTAATACTCAAGGCTCGTATCTTTTTGACTCAAATACCTTAACGCTCGGCGCGCAGTATCGCCATGAGAAGCTGGATTCATCACAAAATGAGCCGGGCTTTAGCGATGATGCGCATCTAAAAAGATGGGATGTGTCGGTATTTGGAGAGGATAATTTTTATGTCACGGACGCGCTTGCACTGACTGCGGGCTTAAGATACAACTACGACAAAGACTACGGCGGACACTTTGCGCCGCGCGGCTACATCGTTTATCATCTAAATGAAAATTTATCGTTTAAGGGAGGCGTATCGGCGGGATACACGACGCCTAATATCGACGATAGATCCGAAGGGCTAAAAATTCCGATAAATCACGGACGCGGTATCAGACTGGGACGAAGTAGCCTCAAGCCCGAAATTAGCGTAAATTACGAGATCGGAACGATGTATGACAATAACGATAATCTAAGCCTTTCGGCGACCGTTTTTCACACTGACTTCAAAGACAAGATCGATAGCATCGTAAGGTGCGGCGGCTGGGGTTCTGGCGCGGATTTTAATAATCCCGCTACTTGGACTTGTGTTTATCAAGGCAAGACCTATTTTGGAATTTATGAAAACGTAAATGTCGGCAGAGCCTCCATAGACGGACTTGAGCTTAGCGGCGAGTGGAAAATTTTATCAAATTTAGCATTTCACGCAAACTATACCTATGCTAAATCAAAACAAAAATCAGGCGAAAACGAGGGCAAAGCGCTGACCGACACCCCGCGCTATATGATAAAAACGGGACTTGATTACGACTTTAATAGCGATCTGAGCTTCTGGACGCAGGTAAATTATATAAGCAGGGTAAAAAATGGCGTATATGTAAACACTAAGGGCTACGCCGTTACCGACGTCGGGACTAACTATAAAATCACGAAAAACGCTAGCGTAAATTTTAGCGTATATAACGTATTTAACGAAAGAGTAATAGACGATAAACCGACCAGGGCCCTCATAGCTGAGGGTCGTAAATTTCAGCTCGGCTTCAACGTAAATTTTTAATTCGAGCAAAATTTAAAGATGAAATTTGAACGATGAGGAGAGTTTTAAAGAAAAACTTTTGGTTCAACGTCCATTTAATTTTGTCTCTGCTTTGTGCACTACCGCTGCTCGTAGTCGCCTTGTCGGGCTGTTTCATCTCGTATCACGATGAAATTTTTGACGCGATTAACGAGCGGCAGTCTTTCGCCGTCCAAAAAGATGTACCTCGCCTAAAAATTTCTGAAATTTTAAAAATTTTCGGCGAGAAGCAAAGCAGCTTCACGCCGGAGTTAATCGGCATAAAAGACGGCGGCGCAAGCATCGAAGTCGCGGGCAAAGACGGCAAAGGACGAGCAAGAGCGTATTTTTTGAGCCCTTATGACGGACAAATCGTTGGCGAGAACTACGAAAAGCGGATAATGAACGTTGTGCTAAGCCTGCATACAAATCTAGGCTTTGAGCTTGCCTTTGGCGAGGGGGCTCGCGAGATCGGCAGGCAAATCGTGGCACTTAGCACGCTAGGGCTCATTTTGCTTTTGCTAAGCGGGATTTTGATCTATTATCCATTTTTTAGACGCAAGCTCACAAAAGCGCTTAAGATCAACTTCAAAACTCGCGGCTACGCGCTGCTTTATCAGATCCACGGATGCACGGGCATCTATGCGGCTGCAATACTTTTTGCTATAAGCGCGAGCGGGCTATATTTTTCTTATGACTGGTTAGCAAGACTAACGAATAAAATTTTGGGCGAGGAGCAAATTTACAAAGCTGAAAAATTTGAACCTAGCCAAAAGTCTGGGTTTAAGGATACAAGCAAACTGCAAGAGATCGACGCGATGTTTAAAATTTTTACCCAAAAACACGGCGAAAATTTTAAATTTTTTAACATAATGCTTAATCCAAAAGACGGAGTATATAGCGCGATATACGGGATTGCGAGCGACGAGAGCGATGAATTTAATAGAATCGCGATCAATGCTACGAGCGGCGAAATTTTAAGGGATGTTAAATTTGCCGATATGAAAGCGCAAATGCCGCGTTTTATGACGATACGCACGGCGGTTTTAGATATTCATTCGGGCGAAATTTTCGGGCAAGTCGGTAAATTTATATTTTGTTTGGCTTCGGCATCGGTTTTGTTTTTCGTTATAAGCGGTTTTTGGATGAGCTTAAAAAGGCTTATAAGATAGATCACGCAAAACACGCAGTACTCTACATAAAGACTTTGCAAAAAAGGCTGCGCTCATAGCCTATAAACAGGTGCTTTGTACCGCAGAATTTCAAATTTATAGCATTTAAAATTGGGTTATAACGCAGAATTTGACTGCAAGGAAGCAGAATTTGCCTCAGCAAGGCTACTACCATCTGCAATTTCAATTGATTTCTTAATTTCTACGAAACTGCACTTTAATTTACCGCACAAGTTTGCAGCGATTTTTTAAAATTCCGCTATTTAGAAGTCCGCAAGACGTCGAAAACTATTTATGATGGTTTAGATCATGCGAACCGCTACATACGCCAGCCAGTTGTGCTTTAAAATTTTACTGCAATGGTTGCGATGTGAAGCCCTTGAGCCACTAAAAACCCTTTATAATCTCCATCAAATGCTTGACAAGAGCCGTAATTGCAGCATTTTCATAGCTATCGTCTGTATTTTGCAACGCTATGGTTTTCATATTGCCGAAAAATCCCGGATCGTAATGCTCGATGTCATTTTGCACGTAGCTTCTTAAAATTTGGCCGTTTCTTACGAGTTGAACCTCATAGATAAACTCTATACCACCAATTCTATCACTAGGAAACGGAGTAGCTTCGCCCGTAAAGCCCCTGTGGTGCTTTATTGTAATTTTAAGCTCATCGGTAGAGTTTTGATCCAGTAGGTTCGCCTCCTTTAACGCCGCTAAAAGCTGCTCGTTATACTTTTTCTCGACCGCTTCCGGCGATTGATAGACAAATTTTTTCGGATTATGGTTTTGGAAGTGTTGGTAGGTAATGCCCTTGAATTTATACGCGCTTGCGATCGGCACTTTCGGTTGAGACTGCCCGCAACCGACAAAAAATAGTGCCACAAGAAGCAAAGCAAAAAATTTTTTCATTTTTCCTCCTTTAAAATTTTATGAAATTATACAAAAATGGGGTTTAGCCCGGGCTAAATTTACGATCTTTCGGTGCCACTATGCGTTGAAATTTTTATAAATTTGAGCGAAAGCGCAAATTTTAAGCGTAGCTAGGCGGCTAAATTTCAAATCCTTTAAATTTGCAACCCATTTAAATTTTAAAACCTCTTCAAATTTGAAATTTAATCCGAATTTGATCTGAAATTTTATAAAATTCCGCCGTTTTAAACGGGTTTAAAGCGGCGCGCAAGCTGTTTTGAAACCCCTAAAGAAAGGAAGCCGATGCCTACTTTTACTACCAAAGACTACAAAGCCGCCCTTCGCAGCCGCAACGCACGAACCACGAGCGCAGGCGGATTTAGCGTCAAAAACGACAACTCCTTCATCGTAATATTCGTCATTGCGATGATGGCTTTTATATTTTTTTACGGCGTTTTAACCGGGCTTGATTTAGATGAAATTTTTTTAGGTAACGGTCACGGACGCGGTGGAGGCGGGATTTTAGGACTTTTAATCGCCGGCGTAGCTTGGTATCAAGGGCGCGATGGCGGCGGGCTGTTTAAATTTAACGACCATGCGATCACCTTCGTCTCGGGCGTGGGCAAGAGCGAAATTTTGCTCTTTAACATCGACTACGTTAGGCTCACTCCAGGCTTTTTGCGCACCTGCACTGGCTACACGGCGCTTAGCCACTCCCGCTACGTAAAACACGAGCGACTCTTTAAATTTGGGATCGGATCGATGATCGTGCTATGGCTAGTGGGTATCGCCATGAGCGAGCGCGTGGAGATGGCATTCGTGATCATGGTCGCGGGCGTCGCGATCTTTTTCTTCGCCAAGGCGCTTTCGTCGTGGCGGCTAAACGGCGACTTTCACGACATCTTGCTGCGCGACACCGTGCTGATCCGCGGCAAGGATCTGAACGACCACGTGCTGTGGTTTGCGATCACGCCCGGTCGCAACGACCGCCGCAAGCTGCGCGCCTACTTCAAAGAGCATCTTGACTTCGATATCGACGGCGGCTGATTTTGATTTAAAATTTAAAGGCTCAGGCGCAGACCCTGTAGCGGAATTTTACGACGCAAAATTTTAAGGCAAATTCCACGCGACGGAGTTTCGCAGTCTAAATTTTACAGAGCGAAATTCCGAGGCTGAAAATTTTAAGATATAAAATTTACGAAGCAGAATTTCACGGCGTAAATTTCAAAGCCGCAGATGCATGCCGCGATATTTGCAGCCCTATACGGCGAACTCCAACTCGCTTAGCCGCCCCAAATTATCAAACGAAAAGACCGCATCATTTTTAAAATTTGCTACGATCTTGCCCGCCGCTTCGCTAAATTTCGTGCCGTTTCCAAGTAAAAGCACCCCCGATAAAACGGCGTGATTTAGCTGTGAAATGCGCCTATGTAATCGCGCGCCAAAGATATGAGCTCGCTTGCGTCCATACCGGGTTTGATCGTACCATCTGGCGCCACGCACTCGCCTGCCGCGAACGCCACAAACACCGCTCCGCCGGCGTACGGGCAGCGGTAGTAACATACTGGTTCCTGCGATAATCCGCACGCGATCGCGCTTAGAGCGTGGCCGTTTATCTCCGCGCTTAGTGCGAGCTTAGGCGTGCTAAGCTCCTCTAGCCCGTGCCGCAAGCCGAAGTCGCGCACATCTCGCGCAAGGGTGAGCAGCCGCTCATCAAGGCGGTTTACGTTTTCGTATCCCCACAGCTACGTGCGGCTGCTGCTCGCTTCGCTGCCAATATACCAGATGGCGCGCGGTACATCATCGCCGAAACTGATCTCGCCGCGCTCAAATCCACAGAGCGGCGCCTGCCCTTTACGATCAGCTTCGAGCCCATCTCTTGCACCCTTGCGCCGCAGCCTAAACATGCCGAAAACAGATCGGTAAAGCTGCTCCTATCCACGCCTAAGCGGTTTAAAAATTTCATCGTTTCTCCCTTGATCTTGCACCGATAAATTTAGCACTTTTGCTGAATTTATCGGCGCGCCCTCTTTATACGCTACGCACGCCGTTTTGCTATAAAACATTCGCGCTATGGAATTTAACGCGGCGCGCAGTAAAATTTAATCGAATTTTATAAAGCCGCGGCGGGTAAAATTTCATAGCGGACGTCGCCCGTATAAAATTTTGCAGAAGACGACGGGCACGACGAGTGCAACTGCAGGAGATGACGGGCGCGACTGCAATGATCGGCCGGCGGACATAAAATTTAAACCGCTCGCGGAATGTTAAATTTGAAAGATGAAATTTTAGCCTAACGGCGAGCGGCGTAATTCTACGACCGAGCAGTGAACGCAGAGCCTAAAGCGGCGCAAAACGGGCGCGTAGAAGCGAGTGTATCAGCTTGGGCACGAGCGATAGAGCTTAAAACGCCGTGCAGTCATAAAATTTAAATCGTCTCTTAAGATCGTGAAATTTAAAGACGAAATTTCATACCGAACGACGAGCCGCTAAATTTAAACACCCGAGCGATCGTCAAAATTTAAAAGCAAATTTTACAGCCGCGCGGCAAAAGATGAAATTTAGATCACCCGCTCAAGCATAAAATTTAATCAATCTTTAGCACGCTTAAAAATGCCTCGCTCGGCAGATTTACCTTGCCGATCGCCTTCATGCGCTTCTTGCCCTCTTTTTGTTTTTCGAGCAGCTTGCGCTTGCGCGTGATATCGCCGCCGTAGCACTTGGCGGTCACGTTTTTGCCCATGGCGCGGACGTTTTCGCGAGCTATGATCTTGTTGCCGATGCTTGCCTGGATCGCGACTTCAAAAAGCTGCCGCGGCACGATCTCCTTCATCGCTTTGACGAGGTCTCGCCCCTTGGATTCGGCCTTTGAGGCGGGCACGATGATCGAGAGAGCATCGACCGCTTCGCCAGCGACGCGGATGTCGAGCTTTACAAGATCGCCGCGCCTGTAATCGATCGGCTCGTAATCAAAGCTCGCATATCCCTTGGTGCAGGACTTGAGTTTGTCGTAAAAGTCCATTATGATCTCGTTTGTAGGCACGTCGTATTCGAGCAGGACGCGCTCAGGCGTGATGTAATCCATCTTGGTTTGGATGCCGCGGCGTAAATTCAAAAGGCTGATGAGATTGCCCAAAAACTCGCTCGGGGTGATGATGGTCGCCCTGACGTAGGGCTCCTCGATACGCTCGATGAAATTTGGCGCGGGAAGCTCGCTGGGGCTGTGTATCCGCACGCACGAGCCGTCCGTGAGATACACGGCGTATGTGACGGTCGGCGCCGTGGCGATGAGATCGAGATCAAACTCGCGCTCGAGCCGCTCCTTTACGACCTCCATATGCAGTAGCCCCAAAAACCCGACGCGAAAGCCAAATCCTAGCGCGAGCGACGTCTCGGGCTCGTAGCTAAGCGAGCTGTCGTTTAGGCTGAGCTTATCCAAAGCGTCGCGCAGATCTTCAAATTTATCGGTCTGCACGGGATAGATGCCCGCAAACACGAAGGGCTTGGCCTTCTCAAATCCGCCTACCGGCGCGGCGGCACGTTTTTTAAAAAGCGTGATCGTATCGCCCACCTGCACGTCGGCGACGTTTTTTAGCCCCATCACGACGATGCCCACTTCGCCGCTGCTAAGCTCGCGGGTTTTGGTAGGCGCGAGCGGGTTGGGATACATCAGATCAAGCACCTCGTGGCGGTTCTCGCTACCCATGATATAGACCTCGTCGCCCTTTTTCAGCACGCCGTCGTAGAGCCTCGCAAGCGCAAGCGCACCCAGGTAGTTATCAAACCAGCTGTCGTAGATGAGCGCCTTAAGCGGCGCGGCATCGTCCGTTTTGGGTGCCGGGATGCGAGTGATTATCGCCTCTAAAAGCTCCTTGATACCCACGCCCGTTTTGGCACTGACCTCGATCGCGCTACTGCAATCAAGCCCGATGACGTGCTCGATCTCCTCTTTTACGCGCTGCGGATCGGCGGCGGGCAGATCGATTTTATTGAGCACGGGGATGATCTCGAGGTTGTGCTGTAGTGCGATATAGACGTTTGCGATGGTCTGCGCCTGCACGCCCTGACTGGCATCCACGACGAGGATCGCCCCCTCGCAGCTAGCCAGCGAGCGCGAGACCTCGTAGCTAAAATCCACGTGGCCCGGGGTGTCAATCAAATTTAAAACGTATTTCTCGCCGCCAAGCTCGTACTCGAGCCGCACGGACTGCGCCTTGATCGTGATGCCGCGCTCCTTTTCGATATCCATCGTGTCCATGATCTGGCTGCTCATCTGGCGCGCCTCGACAGCGTTGCACTCGCTGATTAGGCGGTCGGCGAGCGTGGATTTGCCATGGTCGATATGCGCGATGATGCTGAAATTTCTGATATTTTTTGTTTTCAAGTGGCTTTCCTGATGAAATTTTAAGCCGCATTGTGCCGAAATTTCATTTAAAAACGGGTAAATGGGCGAATGGAATTTATGAAGCGAAATTTATACGGCGGCTCTAGGCGGATTGGAATTTTACGAAATAAAATTTTGAAGTATAAAAAAAGGGGGGATACGGGTGGCTTTGAGTAATTTTAAATCTTATCGGCGGTGCGTTTTGCCGCGATAGAATTTTAGGATGAGGATTGAAAGGCGTAATTTTACAAAGCGGAATTCTGCAGCTATGTTTGGGGGCAGAAAAATTCTGAGTGATGAAATTTTACGGCAAATTTTACGCGATCGCGAACGCAAAACTTGCTATGCTAACAAGCGAGAATTTCGTGCGGTAAAATTTAACTACAAAATTTTGCTTTGGAATTCTGCTGCTTAAAATTAGTGCGTAAAATTATATATCATTACGACACGCAAATCTTAGTAAGTAAAATTTATCGTCAAGTTTGCAGCGAAATTTCGCAATTTAAAATTTCAAAAAATTCTATCTCATAGAATTTTTAGGCAAAAATTTGCAAAGCATAATTTTAAAAGATCTGTCGCTAAGAAAACTAAAATTCCGCCCATAAAAAAAGGCTAGCCTGAAGGCTAGCCTTTGCATTGCGAACTTAACACTAATGCTACCAATCGGTCTTTTGATTGTAAATATCGCGAATGTCGCCCGTACCTAGCTTGCTAGTCGAAGTGTCGCTAGTGCTATTATCCGATGTGCTGCCGCCAGCGAATGATCCTACGTCGTCTTCCGTACCGGACTTGACTTGACCTTCTCCACCCCAGACTGTAGGTCTAACAGCTCTTACATTTACAGTAAGAGGATTAAAATACTGCGGCACACCAGGGAACCTGCTAGAGTAAGCTCCAGTAGTAGGAGGTACGGTAAACATAGTTCTCTGATTTTCAGCAGGCGTATGGATAAGCCATGGGTTAGTTTCAATACGTATCCTAGCCTGACCTGGTACAGTAGCCTGGATAGCTATATCTTCCTTGCCGCCGCTTACTACATTACCTCTGCGAACAGTTACGCCAGTAGGCGTAAAGCTAGTATAAGCGCTTACGAATTCTGCTCCTATATTATTTAGGGTAGCCCTAGTATTTACTACGAACTTCGTAAAATCAGTTAGGCTATGATCTTGAGCCGCTAGCACGGTAAATATATTCGAGCCAGGGGCTTCATAAGCAAGTTCTGCGCTAGGAGCAGGCATATTCGCGCACCTATCGGTTCTACCGCAATAGATCTGCGTATAAATAGGCACAGTTACCCCAGTTCTGGTAGTGGCTTGATACACTCTAGATCCCAGGCTCTTGTCATATGACGTACCATAGACAAATAGTGCGTAAGTGCCTATATTATCGCTAAAATCTGTAATAGTAGTGCCGGTTTTATAAGTTTTGCTATTAGTATTAGCAGTATTTATATAAGCAGCTTTATTTGCTACGCTCATATCTGCTTTTTTAACCCCTGTTGTCTCTTCTACCTTTCTAGTGATAAAAGTATCAAAGTTCTCTTGGGATAACTTTATATCATCCTTCTTATATTGCTCCGAAGTTGTATCCGGGATAGCATTGTATGATTTATCAAATTTTGACGGCCAAAAATTTTCGGCGATACTAATCGTGCCATTTCCGATATTAAAGTCACTAGCGTAGATAAGCACCGGAGCGCTAGGGGTTTTATGCATCCTAGCGAAATTAAAATATACAGTTGAACCAGGGGTCTGCCCCTCTCTAAATCCTTGTGCTAAAATCCTGAAATCCGTTGACTTAGAATCGTACTTAATTCCTGTGCCGCCTTTTGGTCTATTAATAAGTCCGCCTATTAATGAAGCGTCGGAGTAATAATTAAGCGCCATTCCAAGCGGTATAGGCAAGCCGTAGCCCGTATCAGCAGCGGAAGCAGCTTCTTCCCAACCTCCGGTAACAGTTGAGCTTAAGGTCCTTGCGTTATATGTATAGCATCTGCTATCATATCCTGTAGGGCCTAGGCACTCGTTAGAATTCTTAGCGAAAAACTGTGTACCACCACGGATATTGTAGACAACGGTAGGTCTATTAGGATATGGTACGTAATTTGTATCTCCACCGGTCCTACTAGCGGTAGCTGTAGAGCAACGCCCATCGGCACTATTGCTAGCGCAATCAAATCCAAAATTTAGCGCAAAATCAAGATCACTCGAAAATCCGCACACGGCTTGAGGAGTGCCACCAACATCTTGCTTATATCCGTCATAAAGCGTAGCGATGACATCCTTATAAACTTTGTCAGATAGATACGCTACGGCATTGACTTTAAGTTTGGCAAGCTGACTTATTTGACGCGTTACAGCTAAATTCTGTGCGGGATTTTCACCTGGATATACTACGACATTATTCTCAATATACGGATCATTAAAATATGTATATGCAGATGTTCCGCCCGTGATATTATTATCGCCTACGCCGGTTGTTATACCATTATCAAGGCTTACGAGCGACACTCTGATACGATCCGGCTTATAGCGCAATACAATATTGTCGTTTATAGCTTTATCTTTGTTAGCAGCAATTCTCATGCCTACGTCGCAACCTACCATACCTTTAGCGTCCGGAGTATTGCTAGATGAATTGATAATGCATTTAGCGCTCTTCCACTTTTTAGAGTATGTCTGATCGGAATAAGCATCCGTCCACGAATTATCATAGATGTTTACGAGTACATCGCCGACATTATAGTAGTTAAAAATTTTATCGGCATCTTTACCTATGGTTTCGGTATAGATAACGGCATAGCTTTTATCTTTAGCTTCCGGATCTTTTCTGGATTGGGTCATCAGATATGCACCTTGAACATGACCTTTGCTATCAAATTTCGCAACGCCTCCTGCTTCTACGATATTTCTAGCGTTAAAATTCGCCCATAAGCTTACGGCATTTTTATCCCATACTCTTCTATACGATGCGTCAAATTTTGAGCTTGTACCATTTAATACGCACGAGACATCATCGCTCTTGCCAAAAGAGCCTTTTTTGATAGCTTCCGGATCAATCTCATATTTGCCTGTTTCGGCATTGTATTTAGCACCGGAATATTCCACTGCGGTACCGCCATAACAACTATCTTCTTTAACACCACGTTTTAATGTAGTGGAAGCATTCTTTCTATCTACATAATAGGATTGAGTAGTGACATTAGCCGCGCATTCATTAGATATAAACGGACGCAAATAGGTTTGAATACCACGAATCTTAGTTGATATATCTTGAGTATCGTCGGAATCTGCGCCATAACTTTTACGCAGATGATAACGTTGATTGCCAAGATCGCCACCGATTTCTGCTGTGTAGTTAGGTACGCCGTTGTCACTATAGCTTCTGGCCGATATTACATGAGCCAAGATATCTGCGTTCTGCTCATAGTCACCACCCACGCGAAGTTCGGTAGGATTATAAACATCGGTACTAACGCCTTTTTTAGTTATATCGCCGCTAGCAGTGATATCTACGATCTTGCTATACTTGCCCAAATTCTTCAGTGCTTCTGTATCTACATTAAAATATGCTGGGCGAAGCACGAAGTTATCGCTACCACATATGTGGAATGAGCCGTCTTTTGACATTTTAATACCAAACTCATCGCTAGCCGTATCTATACTATTTTTAAGCTCGTCTAGCTTCTTTTGTATGATATTATCCCAGATATCCTTCTTTTGTTCCGCAGTCAGACTTTTATTGCACCAATCAAAATCTTCATTGGCTTCACAATACCCGTATTGCTTCTTAAGCTCCCATTTCTTGAGCTCCGAATAATAAGCCTTAGGATCACTGTTATTTAAATCTTTGTTTTTTATATACTGATCTAAATCGGATCCTGAGGCAACTTGATTATCCGGACGATAGCTAAGCATAAATGTAAGACCCTGATACGCATCTCCTATCTCTATATCGTTTAGCTCTAAAATACTTTTACCTTTAAAATCCACTTCCTTATCGATAGTGTAATCGGTTTTGTCCTTCATCTTAAACGGAATTTTTAAGGAATCGGTTACGGATCGGCATGAGTAAACTGCACTATTTCCCTTATCACTATCGGCAACTTTATCTGAGGTAGTAGCAGCATTTCTTGCCCTGATGACGGATAAATACAATTTACCACTCAAATCAAATTTTTCAAGCTTTCTAGCCTCGCTACCGATATATACAAGCTTGCCCGTAAGAGGATCCCTTTTAAAGTATTTGGAATTTGCAGCCGCATCAATATATTCCTCGCATTTACCAGTATCATCCTTATACTTCTTACAAAATTGGCTCTCATAATCCGGTCTAAAGATAAGTTTTGCATCGAAAGGCTTATCGGAGATTTGAGTATATAGCCTATCGTCGTCGTCATTTTTACTAAAATTCTTATTGACTACCTGCAAACCGCTTAAAGGTAGGATATTAACGCTTTTAGAAACCTTTGTCGCGTCGCATAATTCAAGCTCGGAAGCGCTATCCATCTCTATGAAGACTCGCTGACCGCCGCCTATATCTAAGCTCATCTTATAACTTAGTGTCACGGCAGGAGCCTGCAATATGGTTGCACCCGTATTTACGGTAGCATTAAACTCACCATACGCCGCTTTACCTGGCTGCATTAATCCGCCTACAGGTACAGGACTACCGCCCGGTGTTGAAGAAGGAGTTAAGTCTCCCGCGCCTTGACCGATGTAGAATTTTAAAACGTTATTCTCTAACGTAGTAAACTGCCTGTCTTTATAAGTAGCGTCCAGGACATCAGGAGTTTTAGTATTATCTATGACGTCTTTCATTGTCTTGAACGCCCCCTTTTGTCCATCGCGCAGATAAACCATCTGTTCTGCTGCTTCCGCAGGTATGGTATCCGTAGTGGTATTGATAGGATTGTTTATAGTTAGTTTGTTATTTATGGTAGCGCTATCTTTGGTATAGGTAGCGCCGGCTTGACCAAAGTCGATCGATACTACCGCACCTGCTGCATCTTCGCTATCGCCGCCATTCAATCTATTTTCAAATTTCATTCTATAATAGATATTTTCACCCGCAACTACCGGGTTTTTGATCTGCTCAGGCTTATTGTGGTCAATCTCAGTCTTACTATATCTGCTACCGATAACTTTGCCATTCTGCGGATCTTCATCTTTAGTTCTAAAGAATTTTACCCAGTTAGCGGCGTTATATACCTCATACTGATAGCACATTTGAGGGACATACAAATCGGCGGAAATAGCAATCATACTTATGAAGTTTTGATCGGCTTGACCTCCGTTGAGATTTTCAAACGCCGCACCTAAAGAGATGTTTAGACTAGATTGCGCATTCTTCATCTTTGAACTGATATCGAATTCGTCCAGATCAAATCCACCTAAATAACCGGTGCCATGTGGATAGCTATACTTATAGGTGCCGTTATCGTTTATAAGTAAAGCGACAGAGCCGTCGTATATATTAGCGCGATCGTTAGCTAACCATTGATTAACCCCATCGGATCCGTATAGCGAATCCATTCGTGCGGTTCCTTTGTACTGGACTTTAAAATACTCGTCGGAGGTCATTTTCCTCTCACCACCAAACCCTAAAAACCCTAGCTTTGCATTTACGGTTCCACTTTTAGGTGTATAAAATCCACTGATGGTAGCGTTAATGTTTATAGGCGTATATCCATTCTTCCAAGGGGTGAGGACAAAATAATCGCCGTAAATAGTTACATTCTTTGGTTTAAAATATTTATTTTTATATTCTACAGCCTCTGCATAAGTCATTTTCCGACCCGTTACGCTATCGTTAGATTGTAAATTATTTAGCAAATCCCTTCTGGAGTTGGCGGTTTTATCATATACTACGATTATTCCCCATCCGCCGTACGGCCCAATACGAGCGCCGTCGAACTCTCCATTGGTAAAATCTGCACCGATTGGATCCATACCATCACTCGTTCTTACGTTTCCTACAGTAAATTCAATACTGTCGGAATAAGGTTCAAAATATTTCTTGACTAGATCGGTAATATCTTTAGTGCAGCCATATTTTAAACGCAAACGTAAGGGCTTGCGAGATTTTGCCAAAAAGTTCCAAGCAGCCGTTCCTTCGCATCTATCTCTCTGAACATCTTCTATTATGCTAGCTTTACCTTTCGAGCTTTTCATTTTAAATTTTACCCATGTATACCACTTAGCAAAACCGGTTTCTTTTTTTCCGTCTTTGCTGTTGTATTCTGCTTCGCTGTCAAAATCAGTCGTGCTGAATATATTTCCCTGCCAATAAAGTCTCGCATAGACTATATCGTCTTTAGTCACGCCCTTAGGAAGCCTCAAAACAGCTTTTGAACTATTCAAATAAAACTGTCCGTCGCCGTCATCTTTAATGTATGTGCCTTTTGCTCCCCACATGTAATCACGGCCTGTAGCAGAAGGCCAGCTTAAACTAATCACCGGCTTTCCGGTCACGGCGTAGTCTCCAAAGACGTATGTGCCCGCACCGCCGAATCTAACTATCGGCTTTTGGTTTAATTCGTCAGACGGAAAGTTTTTTATAGTGGTGAAATTATACAAACCCTGATCTCCGTTCCAAGTCCAACCACCTCTCCTTCCGTCCAGCAAGCCATCGTCACGATACTCGTTGCTTATTGGGGTAGCAGGATTTATCTTCACATTCTGCCTATCGTCATCTGCAAAAGCACCTGTCGCGAAACAAAACAACAGCGCCAAAATAGGCGCAAAGCTAAAACTCTTAACTTTCATGATACTACCCTCCGGTCAATAACATAATTTTTGACTATTATTTTACATTTTTTTTGCTTAAATTTTATACGGATATGAAACAAATATAAATAAATTTTAAAGATTTCCTAAAAGAAAGATTTTATAAAATGTGGTTTTATTTATCTTGGGCTACATTAAAAAAATAATATAACAACAACTCTCAAACAATAAAAGGCGCGAGCATTCCGCGCCTTAAAAATTCTAAAATTCTAAAATTCTAAAATTCTAAAATTCTAAAATTCTAAAATTC
>CAUQWV010000019.1:0-41218 GCA_963522285.1 uncultured Campylobacter sp. | reverse complement strand
CTTTATCTCATTCATCAGCCATATGGCGATATTTACGGCTCGTGGCGAGCGATGAGTAGGCTTAAACGCAAGGGTTGTATCTGCTTATATCGGTAATAGCAATTTTAACCCGAGCCATATTATGGACTTTGCGATAAACAACGAGATAAAGCCGGCGATAAATCAGATCGAATGTAATCCGTTTCATCAAAAACTCGCGGCGCAGGCAAATTTAAAAGAGCTCGGCATTGTGATGCAAAGCTGGCGCCGTTTGGCGAGGGCAGAAAGGATATGCTCGGCAACTCGGTACTAAAGCGATCGCCTAGCAACACGATTTTACGCTGGTTTGTTGTGTATTTGCAGAAATCAAGGACGAAAAAATTAGCCAAGATCGCAGCTATATCTGCTGGACACGAGAAACTATAAAGATGAAATTTTAAAGGTAGGTATAAGGATTAATAAAAGGTAATTTGGTAAAATAAAGTCATTAATAGTACATAAAGGTTTTTTTATGAAATTATTTTTAGAAAATATAGGAAAGATTTCAAAGGCCAATATAGATATAGACGGTATAGCCGTAATAGCTGGAGAGAATAACACAGGTAAGAGTACGGTTGCTAAAAGCCTATTTTCAGTTATCAGTTCATTTTATGATATAGATAAAAAAATAGAGGCTGATAGGTTAGAAAGTTTAGATGAAATTTTGTATAGAATGTCTCATGAAGTAGTAGATCTTAAATACGGCACTTCAGAACATAGAAGACTTTTATCGTACAGAGTTTTATCAAATTCTATACATAAAAAGATTTCCGAATTTGTAAAAAGGGGTGATATTGCCTACAATAATCTAAAAACTACTATTATTGATGAATTTTCAAAAAATGATATAGATATTAAAGATGAATCAATTGGAAATACAATTAATAATTATTTGAAAAGAATAGAGCAAACTTTAGAAATACCATATGAAAAAATACGTAATGAAATTGTAGGTAAACAGCTTGCTTTAGAATTTTCAAACGAGATAAATAACATCTATACAAAAAACAGTGGTAGCATAAAGCTTTCCTTAAAGAATAAGTGTATAGAGATTTTGATAGATGAAAATGATGTTGATATAAAAAAGCAAGAAGCAAATGTTTATGTTAATGCTGTATATATAGATGATAGCTTTATTATGGATGGTTTAAATTATCCAGACTTATTTTATATTAACAACTCCTATTGTAATAATCATAAAGATGCTCTGAAGTGCCTGTTGTCCGATAGGGGTGATAAAAATATTTCTAAAAGTATAGTTTTTGAAGATCGTTTGAAAAATGTCTATAATACGCTAAGTAGTGTAGTACCTGGAAATTTTGAATTTGATGATGTAGGAAATAGTGTATATAGAAACAGTGATGGTGTTGTACTAAATATGGCAAACATTTCTGCTGGACTTAAAACCTTTATAATAATCAAGACATTACTTGCAAACGGGGCAATACAAGAAAAAGGGGTCCTTATATTGGATGAGCCGGAGATTCATCTTCATCCAAAACTACAACTCATTTTTGCAGAGTTAATCGTACTTATACAAAAAGAATTTAACTTACATATCCTACTTAGTACGCATAGTCCATATTTTTTAAAGGCTATAGAAGTTTATTCTAAAGTGTATAAAATTTCCGATAAATGTAAGTATTATTTAACAAAAAATATGGGTGACAATAAAAAATTAATTACCATAGATGATGTTAGTGATAAAACATACAAAATCTATAGATTACTTGCCGAGCCATATGACTATTTGCATAAATTAGAAGATGAGATCCATGAGATTTGATAGTTTTGATGAATTTAACGAAACAAAAGAAACAGTAAAAGATATCTCTTATGATGAAAGTAACGATGAGTATATGTCTGAGTCTGAACTTGAAGCGTATAATTTTGATAAAGTAAAAGAAAAATTTAGTAATAAATATGATATTAAACCGCCAAAATCAGTTGATGGATTAATGTTGCAGAACGAGAATCTTATCTTTTTAGAGTTTAAAAATGGAAATATAGATAGTAATACAAAAAAAGATATATGCGATAAAATTTTTAGTAGCGTCTTGGTATTGTTGACTATTCTAGATGAAAAAGTTTCGGATTTAAAAAATAAACTCAAATTCATACTAATTTATAATAAAGACAAAAATGGTGACATAAATATTGCTAAAAATTTAAGCAGTGATGCAAATTTACCCAAATGCAAACAATTTGACTTATATGGATATAACAAACTGTATTTTTTTCAAGCAGATATTTTCGATAAAGATAAATTTGATAACTTTTTGAAGACTGCAGTTGATGGTCGGATTGTCTAAAACCCGACTTTTATCCTTACTAAAATTCAAGCTCATCTCACTTTTAGAGTCGCCCATTGCAAATATACCTTTCTTGGGTGCGGTATAGCTTCATAATTTTGTATTAACAAAATTATGAAGCTAAGGTTTCTAGTAATAAATATAGGAAAAGGACATGGGGGCTTGAACATGTACTTATGCAATAACGACGTAGGGCGCGGTAGGGCATTTGAGCTTGTGTACAATGTGAATGTTAAATTTTAAGTAGAAAACATAGAATATCAGGAGTATTATTTTACCAGTACTCGCCGATAAAATTTTAAAATTTACAGTAATTTTATTCATGACTTTTATCTTTGTGAGCAATATGGATATTTAGATTATATAGCTCCTATATTAGAGAACAAGCTTTTACAGGTGTTGGCGGCATGGACAAAAATTGTACTTTAGATAGAAAGCGTAATGCGTATAGATAATAATTATAGGTTGGCGACAGCTTGTAAAGAAAATTTACAAAGCAGCGAGTAAAATTAAAAGATACCTGCTTTAAAATTTAATCTAAACATAAACTCTGCTTTGGCAAAAAGCGGCAAATTTTACCGCTTCAAATTTACACCAGCTGCACGCCCCCGCCTTTTACGACCTCGCCGATAACGTAGCCGTCGGTATTTGCTAGTACGAAGTCCGCGTTTTCTTTCGAAGCTACGACGATCATACCAACGCCCATATTAAACGTCCTCATCATCTCTGCGGACTCCACTTTTTGCGCGATGATTTTAAAGATCTCAGGCGTGCGGATCGCGGCATGCTCGATCTTTGCACCCAGCCCCTCGGAGAGTACGCGCGGCAGATTTTCCACTATACCGCCGCCCGTGATGTGTGCGAGCGCGTGGATATTGTATTTTAAATTTAAAAAGTCACCGACGTAGATCCTGGTTGGTTCCAAAAGCACGTCGATGAGCGCACGACTGTCCACTTTATCGTCAAATTTTAGCCCCAGCTCGGCGACCACTTTTCGCGCGAGCGAGAAGCCGTTTGAGTGCAGGCCGCTGCTAGGAAGCGCGATGAGCACGTCGCCCTCACGCACAAACTTGCTGCGGTCGATCTCGTCCTCTTCGGCGATACCCACGGCAAAGCCCGCTAGGTCGAAGTCGCCCTTTTCATACATCGAGGGCATCTCTGCCGTTTCGCCGCCGATTAGCGCGCAGCGAGCGAGTTTGCAGCCCTCGGCGATGCTTTTTACTACCTCTTTGGCATCCGCGATCTCGAGCTTCGCCGTCGCGTAGTAGTCGAGGAAAAACAGCGGCTCGGCGAAGTTGCAGATGAGATCATTCACGCACATCGCGACGAGGTCTTGACCCACGCCGTCAAATTTGCGAGCGTCGATCGCGAGTCGCAATTTTGTGCCCACGCCGTCGGTGGCGCCTAGGATTGCAGGCTTTTTGTAGCCTGCAGGCAACCTTACCGCACCCGAAAATGAGCCGATACCGCCTAAAACGTGCGGAGTTTGCGTGGCTTTGACGAACGGTTTTATCGCGTTTACGAAGTCATTTCCCGCGTCTATATCGACGCCCGCGTCTTTGTAGCTTATCAAATTTTATCCTCCAAGATGGTATAATTTCGCAGATTTTAGCTAAAATCGAATAAAAACGCTATAAAGGCTCACCTTGAAATTTAAACACGCCGTCGTTATCACGGGCAGCATCGGTAGCGGCAAGAGCGCGGTTTGCGAGCTGCTTGCTGGGCGCGGATTTGAGATCATTGATGCCGATAAGATTTCGCACTGCGTCCTTGATCGCTGCGCCGCGCAGGTGGCTAAAATTTTCGGCGCGCAATACGTCGTGCAAAAAGACGCACAGGCTGAAAATTTGAGTTCGCACGCGAAATTTGACGCTAGCGGTGATGGGGAAATTTTATCCGCTCCTTGCGTTTCAGTAGATCGCAAAAAGCTAGGCGAGCTGGTGTTTAAAAGCCCGGCGGAGTTAGCAAAGCTTGAAGCGCTGCTACATCCAAAGATAACGGCTGAAATTTTATCGCAGGCGCAGGCTTTGGAGGCGAAAGAAAAGCTTTTTTTCGTCGATATTCCGCTATTTTTTGAGGGCAAGAGGTATGAGTTTTTTGATAAAGTCGCGGTCGTTTATGCGCCTAAAGATACGCTAATTTCGCGCGTGATGAAGCGAAACGGGCTGGATCATGCCGCCGCAAAGCACCGCGTGGAGCTGCAGATGGATATAGAGCAAAAGCGCGCTATGGCGGACTTTGTGATAGGCAATAGTGGCGATCTTGCCGCGCTTGAGACAGCGGTGGAGAGATTTTTAAAAGAGCTAAAAGATAAAATTTAGCCCTTTGCGCAAGAGCTCGTAAAATTTCTGTGCGAATTAAGATGAGACTAAAAATAAAGGAGAAGGCGATGAGGATCGGTAGCCGCGTCCAAAAGGGCGCTAAATTTCAAAATTTTAAAAGCGCATCGCTTAAAGAGCGGTTGAAATTTACGGCGCGAGCGGTTTTGCTCTCTGCGCTGTTTGCGACGGGTGCTGCGGCGGAGATCGACGATCTAAGGAAGGGCTGCGCCGCGGGGAGCGAGATGGATTGTAAAAAGCTAAACCGCGTGATAAATGAGCTGCAGCGCAACTGCGACGCAGGCGGCGAGGAAAACGCGCTGGACTGCGCAAATTTAGGCTACGCATACGACTCAAATAGAAGCTTCAGGCAGGCCGCGCGCTATTACGACAGGGCGTGCAAGCTCGGCGAGCAGAAGGGCTGCGTCTATTTGGGACTGCTATACAACGACGGGCAGGGGGTAGCGCAGGATCGCAAGAGGGAAAATGAGCTTTTTAGCGATGCCTGCAAGAAAAACAGCAGCGAGGGGTGTGCGAGCCTTGCATACAACTATAAAAAGGGGCTCGGTGTCTATCCCGACGTGAAAAAGGCGATCGAGCTTTTGATCAAGGCTTGTAAGATGGGGCAGGTAGAGGCGTGCCATAACCTAGGGCTTAGCTACGTTCTTGGCGACAGCGTGAAAAAAGACGCGGACAGGGCTAGGACATTTTTTACGAGGGCTTGCGAGCAAGGACACGTGGATTCGTGCGTAAATTTGGGCGTTACGTATTTCAAAGGCGACGGCGGGCAAAAGGATCACGCGCTTGCTGCGAAGTATTTTAGCGAGGCGTGCGAGAAAAGCGATGAGCCGCTAGCCTGCTCAAATTTAGCGTATCAATACGAAAAGGGCTGGGGCGTAGCGAAAGATAAAAAGAAGGCGCGCGAGCTTTATGAAAAGGCTTGCAAGCTCGGAAGATTTGATGCTTGCGAGCATTTAGAGACTATGAGATGAGACTCTAACATCAAGCGCGAAAAACGCATAACAAAATGGGTTCACGAAAGAAGATGCGTTAGTAAATTGAGTTTTAGTAAAGCCTAGGAATAAGCGATGTACCTAAATTTAGATAGAAGTAAAATTTTAATAAAGCGTTAGTGAGCGTTAGTAATTTTAAAAATTTGCGAGGTAGATGATGAAAATTTCAAAATATAATGCGAGCGGAAATGATTTCGTAATATTTACGGATTCAGTTAAGGCGGATAGATCCAAGTTAGCGCGCGAGCTATGCGATAGGCGCGAGGGGGTGGGCGCTGACGGGCTCATCGTCGTGCTGCCGAAATTTAACGGTATCGAGGGGATAAACTTTGAGTGGGAATTTTACAATAGCGACGGCAGCAGCGCCGATATGTGCGGCAATGGCTCGCGCGCGGTATGCATGTATGCGTATGAAAATTTCTTGGCCGCGCAGAGCATGAAATTCCTAAGCGGCGCAGGCGTAATTAGCGGCGAAATTTTTGGTATTTTCGGCGGAAATTTGAGCGAGAGCATGCGCGGCGAGCTACGCAATGTAAGCTTCGGCGAGATTTTCAATCTGCGTCCTAACGCTCACGCGTTAGTAGCTAACGTAGAGGTAATGTTAACTCATCCTAAGCGCCTGGGCGAAAGCTTTGAGGAGGCGGGGCTAACGTGGTATTTTTATAACACAGGAGTGCCACACTTAGTAACTTTTGTTAGCGATTTAAATGAGTTCGACGCCGCGCTAGCCCGCGATCTGCGTGAAAAGTATAACGCTAACGTTAATTATGCGTTAGTTCAAAGCCGCCTCGCAAGCAAAATTTTAAAGGTGCGCACCTTTGAGCGTGGCGTAGAAGCCGAAACTCTCGCATGCGGTACGGGGATGGCAGCATGCTTCATCGCAGGCGTCGAAAATATGGGGCTAGCTCCCGATATCCGCGTGATACCTGCAAGCGGTGAAACGCTAAATTTACGCTTAGGGGATGGAGGCAAAATTTACTTTCGCGGCGACGTTAGGCATACTTTCGATGGCGAATTTATCGGATACGTGGAGTAGGCAGACGGAATTTCGAGCCGGTTTGCGCGAGAATCCGTGAAATTTTCGAGTGCGATTTATGCAAGATTTCGCTTTTCACTCCGTTTTATAAAATAATAGATTTGCAATACGACATTGGAATTTTAAAATTTTATGATGATGAAATTTTAAAATTTACAGGGCATGGTTTGTGTGAGAATTTTAATTTTGAGGTAAAATTTGTCGCTCCACTGCAAAATTTAATTCCTAAATTTCGGAATTTTATGAAATAAAATTTTAAGATTTAGGCGTGCGGAATTTTGCTACTAAATTTAAAATTTTTGCTTGAATTTCACATTTGTATCGCATTAATTTGGGCTTTTATAGAATTTAAGCATTATAGCGTTATAAAATTTACGCTCTAGCCCACTCGTTTGGTTTATAATTTTTGCTGCCACCGCAAAAAATCCGCCGTGTTCGCACAAGTGAAATTCCGTCGCATTTGCACGAGCGAAATCCGTCACTAATAGCAGAAAGCGCGGCATCAAGCGCAAATCCTCGCAGCGGGTAAAATCTGTCATTGACGATAAAAGCTAGATTTATCGATACGGCAATTCTTGAAGCGCGGTAGAATTTACTAACGATGATAAAAGCATAGTGCAGTTACGGCGAAATTTAAAATTTGCACCAGCCGAATTCCGCCGCGTCGTCATTTTGTCGTTTAAATTTTAAATTCTATACGTGCCGGTTTGGCCGAAACTAGGCATAAAATCTAATGATTAACTCTCTGGCGAGCGCTAAAATCACGACGAAAATTATAAATTTTAATAAAGATTTTTGTCGCATCATGGCGAGCATAGCGATGCCGAATAAAACGAGCGCAATGTCTAAAAATGTATCTTTCATACGCTTAATTGAAATTTAATCAAAATGCTAAGTATGATAAGAAGTATTATAAAGCGCAAGATTGAGCGCATGGAGGATAGATCACCAAATTCTTTGTCATATTCCTTTTTTACCTCCCACTCAGCTTTCCATGCGAACATTTTTACTATAAAATCCAGCATTTTCATCTCCTTTTTTAAGGCAAGTCGCATAAAAACGAAATTCTGTCGCTCCACGTGAAATTAAAGAATTCTATCTAATTGGCGCTTAAAATTTTTAATTTTGGGCTATTTGTCGGCGTTTTGGACGAGCGCCTTTTCGTATTTTTCGATAAAGCTTCGCCCTGACTCGCATAGGCGGTAGATGAAAATCTTCGACGCCTTGCCCGCATCAAGCCCCGTGTCCTTAATGCTTTCGCGCTGCAGATAGCCCCAGTTTTTATGAATTATGTCAAGAGTCGATTTGATCGAGGTGTAGTTGCGCCCACTCGCAGCTGCGAATTCGTTCACGGGCCTCATAAACTCTGCATCGCTTTGCTTATTGCGACACAAAAGCCCATCTTCGCCTTGCGATTCGACCAGTTTTAGCGTTTCATAAATGAGTTTGTCTTTTAATTTGATCATCAGCTCCACCTTGCATAATTGATATGGGTTTGCCAAAATTATATCATAAAATTTGTATTTTTATGATATAAAATTTCAAATATCTAAAAGCTGAGCGCGAATTCGTGAAAGGGTATGACATCGCAGCGGATGCCCTCAATCTCGAGCCTGCCGGAGTTTGCCATAGAAACGACTTTTAAGCTCGTGATGCCGAGCTTCTTGAGCACGCTTAAAATTTTGCGAAATTTTAAAAAGATAATGTCCGCGTCGCTGAATGGGATAACGAGAACCCCCATCTTTAGAGCAGGCAGGTAAAAATCCAACTCTTTTGTGTAAAAAAGCGGCGTATTCAGCCCCAGAAGCTCGCAGAAAAGGACGTTGGCAAATTTTTTCGAGAAGACCTTTTTACTCGTTAAAATTTCGCGCATATTAAAATGCGAAAAATATAGCTTTTTTGCGCGCGCAGGCTCGCCCGCCTTGCTTAAAAATCTGATGAAATTTTCCCGCTCAAGTTTGGCGATAGTGCCGTATACGGCGTCTTTAGAGATCTTAATGCGCGGCTTTAGCGCGGTGTAAATTTTATTTGCGCTAAATGCGGTGTGAACGAAGCTTAAGCACTCTTTGAGGATTAAAATTTCCGTGCGGCTAAAGTTTGCCGTAAGCAGCCCCTGCTCGAATTCTAAAATTTCGGCGGGGGCCATGAAGGGGTTTTTTGGGCCGCCGCCTTGGGCTAAAAACGCCGAAATCATCGAGTTTATCTCGTTGTGGCGCTTGTCGAAGGCGATAAATTCCTCAAACGAAAGCGGCAAAAGCTCAAGCCGCTCAAAGCCTGGCAGAATAAGCTCTCTATCGCGCGTAGAGATGATAAAACGCTTTAAATTTAGCCCCTCGGCGAAGCTTTGAAGTGATGAAATTTCAAAATTGGCGCTACTAAAATTATCTAAAAAAAGCGATGAAATTTGCTCGTTGACCGTCAAAAACTTCTTGATCTCGCGAAAGAAATTCTCGCTCCTGTTTTTTATGCCACCTGACTCCGCATTTTTTGCGTTGTTTAAGCTGTTTGCGCTTTCATTTTTTGTATCTGTATTTTTTATGGCGGCGCAGTAAAATTCATCTATATCCGAAATATCTGCATCGAGCGTAGTCTCTCTACTTATTTCATTCTCATTTACTTCGCTGCCGTTTATATTGTCTGCGCTATTTTTGGCCGCAACGATCGTGCCACCTGCTACCATATCCTCAAGGCGTAGATCAGCTAAATTTAGATACAAAATTTCATCTTTTTTAAGCTCTGAAATTTCATTTTTCAGCACGGCGCTTTTGCCGGAATTTAGCACTCCGTAGATTATGGTTTTGGCAGAGCCGATACCTCTTTTGCGCGGGATAAAGCCTGCAAATTCCGGCGGATTTTCGTAAAAAAATTTCAGATCATTCATGCGAGTATTTTAAAATTTTCCTTATTAAAAGGAAATAAATCTGAAAAATCCTATGAAATTTTTATATCTATTTCAAATTTATCTAAAATTTTTGTATTGAAAATTTCCGACACTCTAAAAAATTTTCGAAATTCTATATATTTTTCCTTATTAAAAGGAAATATTTCCATAAAATTTGGCTATTTTCTTGACAAAACCGGAGCGCTTTTATATAATGTGCGTCTTTTGTTTGAAACAAAGGGTCGCGCGTTGCGACAAGTTCTTTATTAAGGAAAAGTGATGCAAAAAATTAGGTTAAAACTCAAGGCTTATGACCATCGAGTTTTAGATCGCACAGTTTCGGCTATCGTTGAAGCCGTAAAAAGAACAGGTGCGGACGTCAGAGGTCCCGTGCCGATGCCTACGAAGATTAAACGCTACACCGTTTTAAGATCTCCGCACGTAAATAAAGACTCCAGAGAGCAGTTTGAGATGAAAATTCACGCTCGTATGCTAGATATCGTAGCGGCGACTCCGGATACGGTTGATTCGCTAACTAAGCTTGATTTGGCTCCGGAAGTCAACGTCGAAGTTCACGCGATGGGCAAATAAGGGGTAAAACAATGGAATATATCGTAGAAAAAATAGGTATGAGTAGGACGATCGACACGAGCAGCACGCCCGTGACGCTTTTGCGACTTATCAATACCAAAATTTGCGAAGTTTGCGATGAGAAAAAAGCTATCGTAGCCTACGCAGACGGCAAAGCGCATAACAAAGCTATCGCCGGAATTCAAAAAAAATATAGCCTAAGCAAGGAATTTAATAAATTTGCGACTCTAAGCTTAGAAAATGCCGAGCTTGGCGATCAAAATTTAGATGTTTTGAGCGGAGCGAAGATCGTAAAAGTAAGCTTCAGATCCAAGGGCAAGGGTTATCAGGGCGTTATTAAGCGCCATGGCTTTGCGGGCGGTCCTGCAGCGCACGGTAGCCGCTTCCACCGAAGGCCTGGTTCTATTGGCAACTGCGAGTGGCCCGGTCGCGTTCAGCCCGGTATGAGGATGGCGGGACACACTGGAAACGAAACGATCACCGCTAAAAACGAGGTCGTAAGCTTCGACGCCGAGAATAAAATTTTAGTGCTTAAAGGCTCGGTTCCTGGATTTAACGGCGCAATGGGCAGAATAAGGATAGTAAAATGAGTAAAGTAAGCGTGCTTAACGAAAAACTAGAAAAAGCAAGCGAAATTGAAATCCCTGTGAAATTTTCGGAAGTCAATTCGCACAATCTATATTTGTACGTCAAATCTTACCTTGCTTCGCTTCGCGCAAACACGGCGAAGGTTAAAACTCGCGCCGAAGTTAGCGGCGGCGGCAAAAAACCTTGGCGACAAAAGGGTCGCGGCGGCGCACGCGCAGGCTCAACCAGAACTAACGTCTGGGTAGGCGGCGCGGTTGCATTCGGTCCGACTAACGAGCGAAATTACGAGCAGAAGGTCAATAAAAAGCAAAAACGCCTTGCGCTGGAATTTGCTATCAATGAGAAAGCAAATGAGGGTAAAATTTTTATCTTCGACGATTTAGAACTAAAAAGCGGCAAGACTAAAGATGCGGCAAATTTTATTAAGAAACTGGGCGTTAGAGATGCGCTGATCGTTAAAAACGAGCTAGACGCACAAACTCTTTTGGCCTATAGAAATCTTAAGAATTGCTATGTCGTCGATGCAAGCGAGGTCAATGCTTACCTAATCGCAGTTTACGGCTCGGTCGTATTCGAAAAAGCGGCATTTGAATCAATAGTGAAAGAGGACTAAAATGGCAGATATAACAGATATCAAAACGATCCTTTATACGGAAAAGTCTCTCGGTCTTCAAGAAAACGGCGTGGTCGTTATCCAAACTAGCCCGTCGGTTACGAAAAACGGACTAAAGAGCGTTTTGAAGAACTATTTCGGGATCACTCCGCTAAAGATAAATTCTTTAAGACAGGACGGCAAATTAAAAAGATTTAAAGGCAGAACTGGCGTTAGAAATGATGTGAAGAAATTCTATGTCAAACTACCTGAGGGTGCAAGCTTAGAAAGCGTGGAGGCGTAAAATGGCGATTAAAACTTATAAACCCTATACTCCAAGTAGAAGATTTATGACCGGTCTTAGCAGCGAGGATATCACTGCAAAAGCTAGCGTTAGAGGCTTGCTTGTTAAAATTCCTGCCGCAGCCGGAAGGAACAATAACGGTCGCATTACCAGCCGCCATAAACAAGCAGGAGCCGCTAAACTTTATAGAATTATCGATTTTAAGAGAAATAAATTCGGCATTCCTGGCAAGGTCGAGGCAATCGAATACGATCCGAATCGCAACTGCCGCATCGCATTGATCTCATACGCAGACGGCGAGAAGCGCTACATTATCAAGCCTAACGATCTTAATGTGGGTGACGTGGTAGCCGCTGCCGGGGGCGGATTAGATATTAAACCAGGCAATGCTATGAAGATGAAAAACATCCCTGTGGGAACTATCCTGCACAATATCGAGTTAAAACCTGGCAAAGGTGCTCAAATGGCACGTAGCGCAGGAGGCTATGCTCAGCTTATGGGTAAAGAGGAAAAATACGTCATTTTGCGCCTGCCTAGCGGTGAGATGAGAAGAGTACTTGCAGAGTGCATGGCCAGTATCGGCGTAGTGGGTAACGAAGAGTGGGCAAACGTCGTCATCGGTAAAGCCGGACGCAACCGCCACAGAGGTATCCGCCCTCAAACCAGAGGTTCTGCGATGAACCCTGTCGATCACCCGCACGGCGGTGGCGAGGGTAAGAAAAACTCTGGCCGCCATCCGGTAACTCCGTGGGGTAAACCGACGAAGGGCTATAAAACTCGCCATAAAAAAGCGAGCGATAAGCTTATAATTTCAAGAAGGAAAGGAAAATAAAAATGGCTAGATCGCTAAAAAAAGGTCCTTTCGTAGATGATCACGTAATGAAAAAAGTCGTTGCGGCAAAGAAAGCCGGCGATAACAAACCGATCAAGACTTGGTCGAGACGAAGCACGATCGTGCCGGAGATGATCGGACTTACGTTTAACGTTCATAACGGAAAGAATTTTATCCCGGTTTACGTCACCGAGCATCATATCGGTTATAAATTAGGCGAGTTCGCTCCTACGCGCACTTTCAAGGGTCACAAAGGCTCCGTGCAGAAAAAGATCGGCAAGTAAGGATAGAATATGAGTAAATCAACTATTAAATTTGTTCGCCTTTCGCCGACAAAAGCAAGACTTATCGCGAAGCAAATTCAAGGCATGAATGCGGAATTTGCCCTTGCTACTTTGGAATTTACGCCTAATCGCGGCGCGAAATATATCGCTACGGCGATTTCAAGCGCGGTCGCAAACGGCGGCTTTGAGCCTGAAGAGGTCGTAGTTACCAGCTGCCGAGTGGATGCGGGTCCCGTACTTAAGAGATTTCGTCCGCGCGCCAGAGGTACAGCTAGCCGTATCCGCAAACCTACTTCGCACATCATCGTCGAAGTAGCAAAACCAAGTAAGAAGGAAGCGTAAATGGGACAGAAAGTAAATCCGATCGGTTTAAGATTAGGAATTAATCGAAATTGGGAGTCTAGATGGTTTCCTTCCAAAGCGACACTCTCCGAGAGTATCGGCGAGGATTACAAGATCCGCAAATTTTTAAAAGCCAAGCTTTATTATGCGGGAATTAGCCAAATTCTTATCGAAAGAACGGCTAAGAAAATTCGCGTAACGATCGTAGCCGCAAGACCGGGTATTATCATCGGCAAGAAAGGCGGCGAGGTCGAAAATTTAAGAAGCGAAGTCGTTAAGCTAGTCAATAAAGACATAGCCATCAACATCAAAGAGGAGCGCAAAGTAGGCTCGAACGCACTTTTGGCTGCGGAAAACGTAGCTATGCAGCTAGAGCGCCGCGTTGCATTCCGCCGCGCTATGAAAAAAGTCATCCAAGGCGCTCAAAAAGCAGGCGCAAAGGGAATTAAAATTTGCGTCGCAGGTCGCTTGGGCGGCGCGGAGATGGCTAGAACCGAATGGTATTTGGAGGGACGCGTTCCGCTTCATACTCTAAGGGCTAGGATCGATTACGGCTTTGCCGAAGCGCATACGACCTACGGTAATATCGGCATTAAGGTTTGGATCTTTAAGGGTGAAATTTTACAAAAAGGCATCCAGGCTGAAAAGACCGATGATGCGCCTAAAAAAACACGCAGACCAAGAAGAGGTAAATAGTTATGTTGATGCCAAAAAGAACAAAATACCGCAAGATGATGAAAGGTCGCAATCGCGGCTACGCAACGAGAGGAAATTCCTTGACGTTCGGCGATTTCGGTATCAAAGCGGTAGAGGCGGGTAGGGTAAATTCTCGCCAGATCGAAGCGGCTCGTGTCGCGATGACGCGCTTCGTAAATCGTCAAGCTAAAATTTGGATTAAGGTATTCCCAGACAAGCCGCTTACCAAAAAGCCTCTACAAACTCGTATGGGTAAAGGTAAGAGCGGCGTAGAAGAGTGGGTAATGAATATAAAACCGGGCAGGATCATTTTCGAGATGACCGGCGTTAGCGAAGAGGTTGCTAAAGAGGCGCTTATGCTTTCGATTCATAAACTACCTTTTAAAACGAAAATCGTAAGTAGGGAAAGCGAAAATGAAATATACTGATTTGAAAGATAAAGATTTGGCTGAGCTAAATTCTATGTTGAAACAAAGTAAGTTGCTTTTATTTACGGCTAGACAAAAGCTAAAAACTATGCAGCTAAGCAATCCTAACGAGATTCGCGCTATCAAAAAAGATATCGCTAGAATCAACACCGCTATTAAAGCGAAATAAGGATAGGTTATGGCATTTAAAAGAGAAATTCAAGGCGTAGTCGTAAAGAAGGCGGGCGATAAAACAGCTACCGTTTTGGTAGAGCGAAGGGTTATGCACCCTAGATATAGAAAGATCGTAAAAAGATTTAAAAAATATCTGATCCACGATGAAAACAACGTCGTAAAGATCGGTGATACCATATCTGCGATTGAGTGCAGACCGCTAAGCGCTAGAAAATCGTTTCGCTTAAAAGCGGTTTTGAAAACAGGAGTTGAATAATGATACAGAGTTTTACCAGACTTGCGGTAGCTGATAATAGCGGCGCAAAAGAACTTATGTGTATTAAAGTTTTGGGCGGCAGCAAAAGAAGATACGCCACAATCGGCGATATTATCGTTTGCTCTGTAAAAAAAGCGCTCCCTAACGGCAAAATTAAGCGCGGTCAAGTAGTAAAAGCCGTAGTCGTTCGTACGACTAAAGAGTTGCACAGAGGCAACGGCTCGCTAATTAGATTTGATGAGAACGCAGCCGTTATTTTGGATTCAAAAAAAGAGCCGATCGGCACTCGTATTTTCGGTCCTATCGGTAGAGAGGTCAGATACGGCGGTTTTATGAAGATCGTTTCGCTGGCTCCGGAGGTTTTATAATGGCAGTAAAATTTAAGATTAAAAAGGGCGATCAAGTAAAGATCATCGCAGGTGACGATAAGGGCAAAACAGGCACTGTTAAGGCCGTGTTTCCTAAAAAAGCTCAAGTTATCGTCGAGGGTTGTAAAATGGCTAAAAAGGCTATCAAACCAACCGAGCAAAATCCACAAGGCGGCTTTACGAGCAAAGAGATGCCGATGGATATTTCAAACGTTGCGTTGGTAGAGGGTTGATTATGAGCAGACTAAAAGATAAATACAATAATTCCATCAGAGCTGCTTTGCAGAAAGAATTTGATATAAAAAATCCTATGCTTATCCCGGCGCTTGAAAAAATCGTTATCAGCGTAGGAACGGGCGAATCGAGCAAAGATCAAAAGGTGCTTCAAAATATGGCCGATACTATCTCGCTGATCGCAGGCCAAAAAGCGCTTATCGTCAATGCAAAAAAATCGGTTGCCGGCTTTAAAGTGCGCGAAGGTTTCCCGGTAGGCATAATGGTTACGTTACGAAAAGAGCAGATGTTTGCCTTCCTAGACAAACTGATCTCTATTGCGCTTCCTAGGGTTAAGGATTTCCGAGGACTACCTAGAACGGGCTTTGACGGACGCGGCAATTATAACTTCGGCTTGCAAGAGCAGTTGATGTTCCCTGAGGTCGAATACGATCAAATTTTAAGAACTCACGGTATGAATATAACCGTTGTAACGACTACAAATAACGATAAAGAGGCATTTAAATTGCTAGAGTTATTCGGCATGCCTTTTGCAAAAGGAAAATGATATGGCAAAAAAATCAATGGTAGCCAAGGCGAAACGCCCCGCTAAATTTAGCACTCGCGCATATACCAGATGTCAAATTTGCGGTCGTCCGCACTCCGTTTATAAGGATTTTGGAATTTGTCGCGTTTGCCTTCGCAAGATGGCAAATGAGGGCTTGATCCCAGGTCTAAAAAAAGCAAGCTGGTAAGGAGAAGAGATGATTAACGATCTTATTTCAGATGGACTAACTCGCATCAGAAATGCTGCGATGCGAAGGCTAGATACAACTAAGCTTTTTCACTCAAATGTCGTTGAGGCTATGCTTAAAATTTTAGCCGAGAAGGGCTATATCGAGAGCTACAACGTAGTAGAGGAAAACAATAAAAAGATCATCAACGTAGTGCTTAAATACGACGAAAAGGGCAGGAGCGTGATAAACGAAGTTAAAAGAATTTCGACTCCGGGTCGCCGCGTATATCAAGGCAAAGACGAGATCAAGCGCTTCAAAAACGGCTACGGAACCGTCGTCGTTAGCACAAGCAAGGGCGTTATGAGCGGTATCGACGCTCACAAAGCCGGCGTCGGCGGCGAAGTGCTTTGCACGATCTGGTAAGAAGTTTCTACTTTTTATGGCATTGTGGTATCCATTCGTAAAAGTAGACATACCCTAGACAAATAAAAAGGAAAATTATGTCAAGAATTGGTAAAAAACCGATCTCTATTCCAAACGGAGTTGAGGTCAAGATTGACGGCTCGTCGTTAAAATTTAAAAAATCGAATAACGAAAAAGAGCTTGATTTAAAAGGTCATGTCGATGTAAAAATCGAAGACGGAAAGATAGAATTCTCACCTAAGGGTGAGGATAGACAGAGCAGAGCGTATTGGGGAACATACCGCGCTTTAGCCAACAATATCGTCCTTGGTCTTACCGAGGGCTTTTCAAAACAGCTTGAAATCAACGGCGTCGGCTACAGAGCCGCGATGAAGGGCAAGGTGCTTGAGCTAAATTTGGGCTTTTCGCATCCGATAAATTTTGAATCTCCAAAGGGAATCGAAATTTCCGTAGATAAAAACGTCGTAACCATCAAAGGCGACGACAAGCAGCAAGTAGGTCAAGTAGCAGCCGAGATCAGAGGATTCAGACCGCCTGAGCCATATAAAGGCAAAGGCATCAAGTATCTTGAAGAGCATATCATCCGCAAAGCCGGAAAAACAGCTAAGAAATAAGGGTTGAGAAATGACACAGAACGTATTAAAAAGAAAGATCTCTTTACGAATCAAGAGAAAAAGAAGAATTCGCGCTAAAATTTCAGGCGTCGCATCTTGCCCTAGAATTTCTATTTTCAAATCCAATAGGACAGTTTACGCTCAGGCTATCGACGACGCGGCGAGCGCGACTTTGTGCGCCAGCAGCGGTAAGGTTTTAAATTTAAAGGCAAACAAAGAGGGCGCGGCTAGCTTAGCTAAAGATTTAGCCTCCAAGCTAAAAGATAAAGGCATTTCTGAAGCGATTTTCGATCGTAATGGCTATCTGTATCACGGCGTAATCGCAAGCTTTGCCGAGTCGCTACGCCAAAACGGCATCAAACTATAACCCAAAGGAATGATTGTGGAAAAGTATAATAGAGAAGAATTCGAAGAGGTAATCGTCAATATCGGTAGGGTTACGAAGGTCGTTAAAGGCGGTAGAAGGTTTAGGTTTACGGCTCTTATCGTAGTAGGCAATAGAAACGGCTTGGTAGGCTTCGGTTTTGGTAAGTCTAAAGAGGTTCCCGACGCGATTAAAAAGGCGGTGGACGATGCGTTTAAAAATATCATCAAGGTAAATTTAAACGGCTCTACTATCACTCACGATATTGAAGTTAAATACAATGCGAGCAAAATTTTACTTAAGCCGGCGAGCGAAGGTACTGGCGTTATCGCAGGCGGTTCAGTCCGCCCAGTTTTAGAGCTTGCGGGTGTTAAAGATATCCTCACTAAATCGCTAGGTTCGAACAACTCCTCAAATGTCGTAAGAGCTACGATGAAAGCTCTTAGTATGTTAAAACACTAACAAGGATAAAAGATGGGATTAGAAAATCTTAAAAAAGCCCCAGGCTCGACTCATGCTACTAAGCGCTTGGGTCGCGGTCAAGGAAGCGGTCTGGGTAAAACTGCGGGTCGCGGCGGCAAGGGTCAGACCGCACGTACTGGCTCTCATGAAAAAAGAGGCTTCGAGGGCGGTCAGCAGCCGATTCAGCGAAGGCTCCCAAAGGTAGGTTTTACTTCTAAATTTGAAAAGCCTTACGTGATTAACGTTGATAAAATCGAAGTTATCAAAGATCTTAGCGAGATCACGATCGAAAGTATCAAATCCGTTCATAAAATTTCAAATTCCGTTAAAAAGATCAAGCTGATCGGCGTAGTCGCAAAAGCGCTCGCTAGCAAGATCAAAGACGAGAACGTAAAGTCTAGCGGACAAAAATAATGAATAAATCGCTACGCAACAAAATTCTCATTACTTTGGGCTTTCTTTTTGCCTATAGGTTGCTAGCTTACGTGCCGGTTCCGGGAGTGGACGTTGAGGTTATAAAGCAATTTTTTCAAAACAATAGCAACAACGCTTTTGGAATGTTTAATATGTTTAGCGGTAACGCGGCGGAGCGATTCAGCGTTATCTCGCTAGGCATTATGCCTTATATTACCGCTTCGATCATTATGGAGCTGCTCGCCGCAACCTTTCCAAATTTAGGTAAACTCAAAAAAGAGCGCGACGGTATGCAGAAATATATGCAGATCATCCGATACGCCACCATTGCAATCGCTATGGTTCAATCCATCGGTGTTAGCATCGGCTTGCAAGGCATCCACGGACAAACCGGAGCGCCTGCGATAATGGCAGAGAATACCAACGAGTTTGTTTTTATCTCGTGCATTTCGATGCTGGCAGGCACCATGCTTTTGATGTGGATCGGCGAGCAGATTACGCAGCGCGGCGTCGGTAACGGCACCAGCCTTATTATCTTTGCAGGCATCGTAAGCGCCATCCCTAGAGCGATCGGAAGTACCGTAAATTTAGTAAATACCGGCGAAATGAACGTTTTAAAGCTAATCGCGATCGTGCTAATCATCCTGGCTACTATCGGGGCAATTTTATATGTGGAGCTAGGTGAACGCAGAATTCCGGTATCGTTTTCGCGCAAGGTATTGATGGCGAATCAAAACAAGCGCATTATGAATTACGTGCCGATCAAGCTAAATTTAAGTGGCGTCATTCCGCCTATTTTTGCAAGCGCGATTTTGATGTTTCCGACTACAATTTTACAGGCAAGCACCAATCCGATCATCCAAAAGATCCACGATTTCCTAAGCCCTAGCAATTACTTCTTTAACTTTTTGACCTTTGTGTTGGTTATATTTTTTGCGTATTTTTATGCGTCAATTGCTTTTAATTCCAAGGACATTAGTGAAAATTTAAAGAAGCAGGGCGGCTTTATCCCGGGCATTCGTCCGGGTGAGGGAACGGCGAGCTTTTTAAACGAAGTTGCTAGCCGGCTTACATTCTGGGGCTCGATCTATCTGGGCCTCGTAACCGTCATCCCGTGGCTGCTCGTTAAATTTATGGGTGTGCCGTTTTATTTCGGCGGCACTAGCGTGCTGATCGTCGTCTCCGTCGCACTCGATACGATGAGACGCATCGAAGCGCAGATCTATATGAACAAATATCAGACCCTAAGCGCGGTCGGGCTATAAATGGCAATTTTGCTTAAAACAAAAAAAGATTTAGAAGGGCTTCGTGCGGCGAACAGGATCGTTGCGCAAGCTCTCGATTACGCAGTTTCTTTTATAAAACCGGGTCTTAGCCTGCTCGAAGTCGATAAAAAGATCGACGACTTCATCACTTCCAAGGGCGCGTATCCCGCTTTTAAGGGGCTATACGGCTTTCCAAACGCCGCTTGCCTCTCGCTAAACGAAGTCATCATCCACGGCATCCCAGACGAGACGATCTTACAAGAGGGCGATATCTTAGGCGTCGATCTAGGCTCGAAGCTAAACGGATATTTCGGCGACAGCGCACGCACTCTGCCCGTCGGTAAAATTTCAAAAGCCGACGAGGAGCTCATCGCATGCAGCAAGGACACGCTAGAGTTCGCCATCAAAACGATCAGAGTAGGGATGCACTTTAAAGAGCTAAGCTTTGAGATCGAGAAATTTATCCGCGCGCGCGGCTTCGTGCCGCTATACGGCTTCTGCGGTCACGGCATCGGCAAGCACCCACACGAAGAGCCTGAAATCCCAAACTATCTGGAGGGCAACAATCCAAAATCAGGCCCCAAAATCAAAAACGGCATGGTCTTTTGCATCGAGCCGATGATCTGCCAAAAGGACGGCACGCCGGTTATCGCCGAGGATAAGTGGAGCACGAGAAGCAAGGATGGGCTCCGCACTAGCCACTACGAGCACTGCATGGCGGTTTTCGACGGTAAGGTAGAAGTTCTAAGCGTCACATAGAATTTCGTACAAAAGGCGACTTGGGCTAGTTAAAATTTTATACTTTTGTCGGTGCAAAATTTTGCCTGCGATCGGTCTTTGATAATTTACATCTCTCGTGCCGTAGAATTTTACTCCAGCCGCTTCATGTATAAATTTTATTCAAAGGAAACCTATCGCACTAGAAATTTTAAAATCTATTGCGACGGTTTGTAACCTAGCCGTAAATTTTAAAAAATATCGCGTCGCGGTCGCTTCATCTGCTCTAGCCTCGTAGCCGGCTTTATGAGGCATGCAAGCGTTATAAAACGCGCCATTTGCCGCGCATCTTATTAAAATTTTTGCCCGAGCATTTTGACCGCTGCAATATTACTTCGAAATTTCAATTAGCTAAATTTTTTGAAATTACGTTTTAATAATTTTATCCCGGAGCTTCTGTCTCATAACCTCACTCATAAATCCGTTTTAAATTAGAACTTCGTCTCAAAATTCCGTCGCCCAATTCTACTACCCCCCCCGTATCTTTAAAATTAGCCGTAAAATTTGAAGCATAAAAGCGCGCAAGTAAGCAAGCTCAAAGCTTTAAGCGGCTAATATTGCGCCTTGATTTTAAAGCGAAAATATGTCGCGCTACGCAGAGCGGGCGTCGTCGCGTCTCTTCGTACAAGGCAGGAAATATAAAATGAGAGAAAAATTTTATGTAGCGCTAGCAAATATAGGCGGGCTTATGGCGCGGACGAAAGCGGGTAGGCTCATAGCGCGCTTGCTTATGAAAATCGACCGCGGCTTTTTTGCCGCACTGCGCGAACGTCCCGCATGGAGAGTGTTTTGGCTTAGCACAGCGCTATGCATACTCGCGTGCTGGGCTAAGATACATTATCAGATCAATGGGTATCATTTTTCGCATGTATTTAAAGGCTTTTCTGCGGTGCTCATCACAAATTTGCTCATCTTTCACATTTGCTACTTACTTAGCGGGCGATTTTTTAAGTTCGTTTCGTTCGTGTTACTAGCGCTAATTGCGCTAATTGCGAGCGTGGCTTTATTTTTGATCGTAAATTTCGACTCAAGCTTCAACGTCGTGGCGATCGACGCGCTTGTGCATACCGACGCAGCCGAGACGCGCGAGTTTGTTTTGCAGTTTCTTAGCCCTGCGACGATTTTATATCTAGTGACACTACTCTGTTGCATTTTTGCAACGCTAAGAGCAGGGCGGAGAAAGGAGGAGCGAACGCATAGCGGTCTAAGATTGCTGTTAGCGGCGATTTATCTCATTTGCGGAACGATCTTTTGCGCGGATATCGCCGCTAAAGCTTCCCAGGGCAAGCAGGGCTATATAACCAAGCTATCGCAATACGTCCCACTGGAGTTTGCTTTCACGATCAAAGACTATCTTAGCGATAAAAATTTCATCACCGATATGCGCGAAGTACAGCTCGGGTATGACGAGGCCAAGCGCGCGAACGAAAGCGTTTTAAAAGGCGGTGCAAATTCAGATCCGCAAGGCGCTACCTCGGGCTCCGCGTCTGAAAATTCCACGTCCGCACCAAGTGCTCAGGCGCAAAATTACGGTGCAAATTTAAATTCTACGTCTACCTCGGGCGCTATGGCGCAAAGCTCAGGCAAGACTTTAAATTCTGCGCCGCAAAGCCCCAGCGCGATTTCAAATTCCAAAACCACTAATGCTGCTACAAACCCCGCCTTGCAAAAGTCTCGCGTCAAAAATATTATCCTAATAATCGGCGAGAGCTTGCAGCGCGGGCATATGTCGCTCTACGGCTACGGCGTTAAAAATACGCCGCTTTTAGAGAAGCTCGAAGCAAGCGGCAATCTGATAAAATTTAGCGATACAATCTCACCTTACGGCACGACTAATCAGGTGCTGATGCGGCTTTTAAATTTCAGCGATTACGAAAGCGAGCGCAAAAGGGCGTGGTTTCGCAACCTTAGCATCATTGATATGTTTAAGCTAAGCGGTTACCGCACCTTTTGGATTAGCAATCAAGAGGCTTTCGGCGCGCATGCGTTAAGCGCTAAAAGCGCCGCCGATCGCGCGGACGCGGAATCCTTCCTCTCAAAGAGTAATCTTTATGAAACCGTCCGCATCAAGCCTGACGGAGTGCTGCTTCCGCTCATAAACCAGGCGAAAGCGGGGCAGAGTGAGCGAAACTTCTACGTGATCCATCTCATCGGCAGCCATATGGATTACAGCCTGCGCTATCCCGAGGGATTTGGCAAGTTTAGCGCGGCGGACGTAAAGGCAAAACTTACTTCCAAGCAGAAAGATGTCGTCGCATATTACGACAACAGCGTGCTTTACAATGATTTTGTCATAAATGAAATTTTTAAAATTTTTTCGGGTGATGACAGCCTCATCGTCTATCTTAGCGATCACGGCGAAAATTTATATGAAAACGGACGTCTCGGGCACGGCATGGAGAGCCGCTTTACTTACGAAATCCCGCTAATTTTCATAGGCTCTCGCGAGTTTTTGAGCGATCACGCTAAGCTATGGCAGAGGCTAGCTGCGGCGAAAGATAAGCCTTTTATGAGCGATGATTTGGCGCATTTGCTAGCAGATATCATCGGTGTCGCGCCGCTTGAGTTTGACGAGCACAAAAGCCCGATACGAGCGGATTTCAATGCTTCGCGCAAGCGAATTGCTAACGGAGTCGATTATGACGAGAAATTAAAAAGCGCGAAGGGCTATGAGCTCGAGTAATAGATGAGTTTTGCTTTTATCCCGTTACATGCTGTATAAACGAGGGATTAGTATGCTCTGATTTTTGATCGATTCATCAAATTTAGATTAAAATTTGCGCCACTCCGTATGGCTACGCCGATAACAAGGCGCGCAACGCTTGTTAAATTTTAGATCAAATTTATGCGTCGCGGTTAGCTCTCCTTTTTTACCTCATCCATATACGAGTAAATCGTGACTTTCTGAGTCCTAAGTGCCTTTGCGACGAGCTCCACCGCGCCTTTTACCTCAAAAATTCCTTTTTGCGCGAGGAATTTTACGATACGCTTTCGATCCTCTTTCTTCATCCCCTCCACATCCAGATCGTGCGTAGCCGATGCGATCAGGTCTTGGACGATGTCAAGGATATTTTGCTGCGAATCATTGGAGCTTTGCGTTTCTAAATTTACGCCGTCCTTTAAGCTCGCCCCATCTAATGCCGCGTTATCGCAGCCTCCGTTGGTAAAATTTACACTTTGCAACTCCTTGCTATCGAGTTTCGCATTCGGCAGTAGATTTTTTATTGCTTTGTATGCAGCCATGGCGCTTGAAGTATCGATATTTACGCATAGCGCGCCTACTACTTTGCCGTCTGCGCCGCGGATTAGCGAAGTTGAGGAGCGTATGAGCTTGCCGTTTTGCGCGGTGAAGTAGTAGTTTGCGGTGCAGTCGTTTTCAAAATTTTTGCTTAACAACACGTCCTTTACCAGATGATCGAAACTTTGACCGATCCTCCTACCCGTTACGTCGCCAAGGACGAAAGCGACGGAGCTTTGCGGCGTGCTCATATCGTGGATTACTACCTCGCAATCGCCGATCGTATTTTTAATAAGGTGCGCGGTCGGTATAAAGGTCTGCAAAAGTTGGTTCAATTCGGGCTCCTGAAATTTCATATAAAAAAATCTATAAATTTAGATTAAATTTTAAAATTTTTGCAAATTTATAGAAATACTTATATATTTTTAATAAATTTAGAGTAAAATTATATAAAATTTTATATGCAAAGGAGCTTAAATGAAAGAAATTTATCCAAGCGGTTTCGCGCCGAAAAAGGCGCATTATGCGCCGGGCATCCTAGATGACGACGATACGCTCTACGTCTCGGGGCAGCTAAGCGTAGATCCGCGCACGGGAGCCGCTCCAGAGGGCCTTGCTGCGCAGACCGCGCAGGCTCTAAGCAACGTCGCGGCAGTGCTGGCCGCCGCGGGAGCGGATAAAAACGACGTGCGGATATGCCGCGTCTATACGCCTGACGTCGCGAATTGGGACGTGATCGACGAGCAGTACGCGCTGTTTTTCGGCGCGCACAAGCCTGCTCGCGTCGTGGTACCGACTACGGCTCTACACTTCGGCTGCCTCGTAGAGATCGAGGCCGTTGCAAAAATCAAAGAGAAAAAATAGGAGCGAAAATGAGCGATTTCATCTGCACGGGCTGCGGCAAGCACGCACCCATCGATACTTTAAGTTATAAATGCGACTGCGGCGGGCTGTATAAGCTAAACTCCGACGCGCCTAAATTTAACCCCGCGCTCGTAGATCAAAGCGAGTTTAGCATCTTTAGATACCGAAGATTTATGGGCATCGATACGGCTAAATTTAAAGAAATTTCGATGGGCGAGGGGCTCACGGCGAGCGTAAAATTCGGCGAAGACCTCTATCTCAAGCTTGATTATGCGATGCCTACGCTTTCGTTTAAAGATCGCGGCGCGGCGGTTTTGGTGCTGCATGCCAAAAATATCGGCGTGAAAAAGGTGCTGCAAGACTCCAGCGGCAACGCAGGCAATGCCGTGGCGGCGTACTGCGCTCGCGCGGGCATCGAGTGTGAAATTTACGTCCCGAAGGGCACGTCGCCTAAAAAGATCGATATGATCAAAAGCCACGGCGCGCACGTCACGGTCTTTGACGGCAGCCGCGACGAGACGGCGGATGCGTGCCGCAAAAAGGCCGCGCAGGAGCAGATTTATTACGCCAATCACGTTTATAATCCGATCTTTTACGAGGGCACGAAGAGTTACATTTATGAGATCTACGAGCAGCTGGGCAGGATGCCGCGCAATATCTTCATCCCCGTGGGCAACGGCACGCTGCTGCTGGGCGCTCAAGCGGCGCTAGGCGAGCTATATGAGGGCGGCCTTATCGAGGCACTGCCGAAAATTTTCATCGTTCAGGGCGAGCGTTGCGCTCCGCTTTTTGACGCCAAAGGTGCGGCGCGCGAGATAGAGCCGCAGCCGACGCTAGCGGAGGGCATCGCGATCGCAAGACCGATGCGCGCGGCTGAAATTCTCGGCTCTAGCTACGCGGGCGAGCGCGAGGTGATCTTGGCGAGCGAGAGCGACATACTGCCTGCTAGAGCGGCTCTTGCGCGCGGCGGATTTTACGTCGAGCATACGACCGCGGCTACCTACGCAGCGTATCTGCGCTACAAAGAAAGCTGCGATCTGCAAGGAGATAGCATCATCCCACTTTGCGGCGCGGGGCTGAAGAGCGATCATTAAATTTTAAGCGCTCGGCGAGGAATTTTGCGCGGCTATCTGGCAGCTAGGAATTTTAAAATTTTGCATCTTTAAATTTAGCGGATTTATGAGCCGATGTTTTAGCGGGATGCATAAAATTTGCGGCGCATAGGCTTTTAAATTTAAACCTGTACCGAAACGCGGAGATGAGCCTTGGCTTTGGTGCGATACGATTATACGGTATTTTATGGGCGACTTTGCCGCTAGCTGGATTTGTAAAATTTTATCTGCGATAGCTGGGTGGTCGCTCTTTAAATTTGAAATTACGGTCAAAATTTTATAAAAATAAGCTCACAAGGCGCAGCGCAAGCCCTCCGTTCTATTTATGGAATTAGTCGTTTTTATCGCTCTTGGCGAGCGAGCCTCTACGCAGAGGATCAAATTTACGCGGCTATTTCGAGTTTTCTTTAGCGATGCGCGTAAGCTTAAGTACAAATTCGCTTTTTGCCGCAGTGTAGGCGTCGCGGTTAAACTTAAAGCGCTTGCAAAGCTCTAATTTAAGCGCCTCGTACCGCTCGGCGATATCCTCATTCGCTCGCAAAAAATCTCTAAAAAATATCTCATCCGCATCGCCGAAATTTCGCAGATGCACGTGAAAAACGCGCTCGGCAAATCCCGCCTCGGTGTAGCCCTTATTTAGGCTGCAGCGGCTCTCGCTTTCGCTCATTAGCAGATAGCCCGCGTCTATCAGGCGCTGTTTGGCGGCGGCTATATCCGAGCACTCGATCAAAATATCTACGATCGGCTTCGCCCAGATCCCGCTTACTGCGGTACTGCCGATATGGTGGATCTTGATCTTACCGCAATCTCGCAGCAGCCCGCGCAAAATTTTGCGCTCCCGCCTAAAGTATTCGCTCCAGCGCGGATCGTGCGGCACGAGACGTATCGGAAAGAGTCGCCACAGCTCCTGCAGGCTCATCGAAAGGAGTTTGTTGCTCATCTTAACTCCCTGGGTGAAATTTGAATGAATGGCGGGTAGATAGGGATTCGAACCCTAGAAGGCTGACGCCTTACGCGCTTTCGAGGCGCGCTCCTTCGACCGCTCGGACATCTACCCGAATGAAAACGTAATTTAAGCCAAAAATGGCTTAATAACAGATTTAAAAATGAAATTCCGTGTGAAATTTCGCCTGATTTTGCGGGCGGGGGTTGAAATTTAACGGCGCAAATTTAGATTTCGTTTTAAATCCACGGCTTAAGGTACGGCGCGGCTTTGGGCATAAAAATTTGCTTTCGCGCGCGTAGTTTTGGGCACGGAATTTTACCGCTTTATGGATGAAATTTTATAAAGTAGCAGCGTTTTACGCTCTGTGCGGCTTTTGCGAGCAAGGAATTTTAGCATTTCGCGGGCAAATTTTATCACGGCGGCGAAAAATCACTCACCCACCGTTTATAAATTTCATGCGCCGCCCTACAAAACCGAGATAAAAATTTTGATCTCGTCTCCGCCATAAAACTCAAAATCCGTTCCAAACGCTCTTTTTAGTTCGCCGGCCTCAAAAAAGCTCCAAATTTTGCCCCAAAACTTTGCTACGTTTTGCGGCTCATTTGGAAAACTAAAAACGGCGTATTTGCCGCTTTTGATCTCCAAGGCTTCGTCGCTGCGGGGCGCTTTGGTGCCGATAAAGATATCGTAAAGCCCGCTGACGCCGTCTTCGTAATCGTAATAGACGCTGTAAATCTCGCTCTGCCCGTCATAACACTCTTTCATAAATTTCGCCCACAGCGCGGGAATTTTGCCGCTCCCGCCTAGCTCGTCCGCGTTTTTCGTGCGGGCTTTTAACCCGTAAATTTTAAATCCGTCTAAATACGAAATTTTGATTTTTTCGCTCAAATTTTACCCTTTCCGCTACTGCTCTAAAAGCTCCCTTGCTTCTTTTGCGATCGCGACGTCGGTGAAGCCGAAAAGCTTAAATAGCTCGCTCGCGTTGCCGCTCTCGCCGAAGCTTTGCATGCCGTGTACCGCATCTGCAAATTTATACCACTCAAGCGCACTTGCGGCTTCGACGGCTAAAATTTTAGTTTGCGGCTCTAGGATTTGCGCCAGATAATCAGCGTCCTGTTCGCACAAAAGCTCGAAGCACGGCGCGCTTACGACGTTTGCGCCGATGCCTTGCTCTTGCAATATCGCTGCCGCTTTTAGGCAGAGCGAGACCTCGCTGCCGCTTGCGATGAGCGTGATTTGCGCCTCTTTGCTTTGCCTTAGCAGATACGCGCCGTTTTGCACGTCGCCTAAAACCGCCTTAGGTAGCGGCTCAAGCCCTTGGCGCGAGCAGACGAACGCCGCGGGCGCATTCAGAGCAAGCGCCGTGCGCCAGCATTTTACGTTTTCGTTGCCGTCTGCCGGGCGGAAGGTGTAGAAGTCTGGCATCGCGCGGAAGGTGCTAAGCTGCTCGATAGGCTCGTGCGTAGGTCCATCCTCGCCCACGCCGATGCTGTCGTGCGTGAAGACGAAATAGTGGCGCAAGCCCATCAGCGCCGCAAGCCGCGCGCCCGTTTTTAGATAGTCGCTGAAGATAAAAAACGTCGCGCTAAACGGGATGAAAAGCCCGTATCTCGCAAAGGCGTTGCCGATCGCCGCCATCGCGTGCTCGCGGATGCCGAAGTGTAAATTTTTGCCACACGGAAAATCGCCGCCGCCTTTTAGCTCGGTCTTATTCGATGCCGCCAAATCGGCGCTTCCGCCCAAAAAACCGGGCACCGCGTTTGCGATGGCGTTTAAAATTTTGCCGTTGCTATCGCGCGTGGCGACCTTAAGCCCACTAAAATCGGGAAATTCTATCTTGCTAAAATCGGGATTTAAAAGCTCGTTTAGAAGCGCTCTTTTTTCATCGCTTAGCTTCGCAAGCTTCTCCTTCCAAAGCCGTTCTTCTAAATCACCCCTCTCAACCGCGGCGCGCGTTTCAAAAAGTACGTCCTCGCTTACGACGAAGCTTTGGGCTGGATCAAAGCCCAGACTTTGCTTAGCGCGTGCAAGCAGCTCCTCTCCAAGCGGCGCGCCGTGTGTCTTGGCCGTACCCTCAAGCTCTAGCGCCCCCTTGCCGATCGTGGTGTTTGCGATGATGAGGTAGGGTTTTGTTTTGTTTTTGACCTCGTCAAGGACGAATTCTATCTGATCGAAATTATGCCCGTCGATGCGCGCGACCTCAAAGCCCTGCGCTTCAAATCGTACCTTCACGTCCTCAAACCACGCGATATCGGTGCTGCCGTCGATCGTGATGCCATTAGAATCATAGATTATCGTGAGATTATCGAGGTTGTGTCTGCCCGCAAGCGCGCACGCTTCGTAGCTGATGCCCTCCTGTAGATCGCCGTCGCCGCAGAAGCAATAGACGCGGTGATCGATGATCTCGTTACCCTCCTCGTTTAGCAGATGCGCGGCGTATTTCGCGGCCATCGCAAATCCGACCGCGTTTGCGACGCCTTGCCCGAGCGGTCCGGTAGCGATCTCTACGCCCGGGGTAGTGATCTCCGGGTGGCCGGGGGTTTTGGAGTGCAGGCGCCTGAAGCTTTTCAGATCGTCCATACTCAAATCATATCCGCTAAGATAGAGGTAGCTATACACGAGCGCGCTTGCGTGCCCGCCCGAGAATACGACGCGATCGCGGTTCAGCCACGCGGGATTTTTGGGGTTGTGGCGGACCTTGCTCATAAAGACGCTCATTACGTCGCTTAGCCCCATCGGCGTGCCGGGATGGCCCGAGTTGGCGCTTTGGATCATATCCGCGCTTAGAAATTTGATCGTGTTTGAAATTTTACTTAGCTGCTCGCTCGACATTTTTCATCCTTTCAGGTATTTTTCTATCAAATTTAAAACCAAATCGCGCAGGCTCGCATCATAGCCGCTCATCGCGTCGCTTACCTCGTCTATTAGGCGCTGCTTGTAGCTTCTAGCACCCGCAAGACCTAGTAAATTTACGAAGGAATTTTTCGCGCCGTCCGCTCCTACGGGCTTGCCCGCGCTTGCCTCGTCGCTCGTGGCGTCGATGATGTCATCCTCGATCTGAAATATGAGACCTAGCTTTAGTCCGATTTTATAAAGCTCATGCGCGAGCTCGTCCTTTAGCCCGCCGATTATGGCGCCTAGCTCAAACGCCGCTGCGATGAGCGCGCCCGTTTTATGCAGATGCAAAAACTCAAGTTCGCTTTGTTTTAGCGGGCTGTTTTCAAAATGGCAATCGATAGCCTGACCGAGCACCATGCCGCCGCTGCCTGCATTTCGCGCTAGAGTTTTAATGCATTTTATCTTGATTTCGTCGCTTAGGTTCGCGCTCGCGGCGATTAAAAACGCGTCGGTATTTAGCGCGTCGCCCACCAAAATCGCCGTGACCTCGTCGTATTTTTTATGCAGGCTCGGCCGTCCGCGGCGCAGATCCGCATTGTCCATCGCGGGCAGATCGTCGTGGATAAGCGAGTAGGTGTGGATCATCTCAAGCGCCATCGCGATTGCCAGCGCGCCCTCAAAGCGCCGCTCATCCACCGCCGAGACGACGCCTAGTAACAGCTGCGCGCGAAAGTGCTTCCCGCCCGCTTGCAGCATGTAATTGAGCGCCTCCTCAAAGTACGGATGAAAGCTCGGCGCCTTCAGCTCGTTCCGCTTCAAGTAGTCTTTAAATTTTTCTAAAATATCCATCAAATTCCTATCGCATGGTTGGGCTTTAGAGCTGCTTTTTGCGTGCTCGTTCGGCTGCTTTACTTTCTCGTGCATATCTACTTTTACTCATTTTGCTTGTCGCGCTCGCGCTTTGCGTGGCTCGTTTTAGGTATTTAGCTACGCCTTGCGCGTCGTTTAAATTTTATCCCTTTTGTGTTCGCACAGAGGCAAAACGACTAGAACACATCGCGATCGCCGCTTGTAAATTTTAGCTCTCCGCTCCGATCGGCTGCTTCGCAAATTTTAAAATTTCATCCGACCGGTTTGTTTAAATTTACCGGCTTAGCCCTTATCGCCGAGCAGATCGCCTAGGCCGCCGAGCCCTCCTAGCATGGACGCTGCAGCGCCTTTCTTTTCGTTTTCGACGAGTTTTATCGCGTCGCTTATCGCCGAGATTAGTAGGATCTGCAGGCTTTCCCTGTCGCTAAAAAGGCTGTCGTCGATGCTCAGATCAAGCACCTCGCCCGCACCGTTTAGCCTAATGGCGACCATGCCCGCGCCCGATTTTACGGTAAATTCCTTGCGCGCATTCTCCTCCTCGATCTGCTTAGCCTTGGCCTGCATCTGATCGAGCATCTGCCCCATTTTTGAAAAATCCATTCCTTCGAACATCAAAAATCCTTTAAATTTTGGCTATTTTAGCAAATTTAAGCTAAATTTAGCGTTTGACTTGGCGCGCGAGTTTTGTTCTCGGCTTTGATTTTGCGACGGGCGCGTGCAGTCAAGAAGCGGCTTAAAATTTAGCTTGGGCGGGTAAAATTTAAATAAGAGGCGCCGTTAAAGCTCGGCGATGAAATTTATTTTAAAAGGAGCTAAAAATGGGCGACTGGGGTTACAAGGCGTACGAAAACGACGAGGCGGCGGACTGGTTCGCGAGGTTTTGGAAGAGCAAAAATTTTGATCTGCTGCATAGCGCGGCGGCGAATTTCGATCCGAAAAATGAAAACTACGATGAAATCAGGGCAGTCGCGTATATTTTGGAGCGTTTTAATTTCGCCCGCAATCTATGAGAGGCAAAGCGATCTTATTAAATTTGCGCTGCGGATTTTGGAATTTAGCCGCAAAATTCGCCGCCTACTCGTATGCCCGTCCCATTTCGAGCAGTTCGCCGAGCATTTCCCAGCCGCCGCGCACGGGTGCGTCCTCGCCCGCGTGATCCATCAGGCCGCGCGCTCCGCACTCTAGCAGCGAAAACGGATCGAAATTATACCAGCCATGCCCGCCTGACGAGACGATGCCGAAAAACTTGCTCTCGTCCGCAAGCTGTCCGCTAGCGCGCATCCTGCCAAGCTCCGCTAGCTGAAATTTTATAACCTCCGCGGAATACGCAAGCCCGCCGTGCTTATCTGCGGCCTCGAATTTTAAGGGCTCGTTCGTCTTTGGCTTCAAGGGCCCGCCTCGCGCTGTTTTTGCGGAGAGGCTGCCGCTTGCGGCGATAGAATTTTGCTCTTGCGTCTTGCTCTTGCCGTTCATAAATTTTGTCTCGCTTAACGCAGTTTTAAAATTTGTGGATCTGCTTTCGTCAAATTTTATCTCAAAGCCCTCAGGCAGGCAACGCATTATATCCGCTACGGTTTTTGGCCCATCCGCCGAACGAAACGTATCGCCGCCTGCAGGCCCATCTTTGCAGAAGTGCGCAAGTTCGGGCGCTCGCTCTACCTCAAGCCACGTCTCGCTGGGCTCCGCTCTCTCGCTCTCAAACGCCGCGCTTAAAATTTCAAGCATCAGCTCTGCGCTAAAGGGCTCGCTGCCGCGCGCCTCAAGCAGCCTCAAAAGCGCGAGTAGATATGCGTCCAGCTCCTTGTTCGCGGCCTTGCGTGCTTCAAATTTTTCCACCGTTTTGCAGACGGCGTCGTAAAATTCTTCGTAGTTCAAAGTTTGCTCCTTTTTTGCGGACCGGCAAGCGGCTAGAGAAAGCGGTTCGGAGTGAATTTAGCGCAAATTGTGCCTCTTAGCGCGCGATTCGGCAGCCGCGCCTGCGTACAAGAGGTCAAAACTCCGCGCAAAGAGCTAGCGTCTGTAGCCGTAAATTTTTAAACTTTGCTCGCCAGGCTCCATCTCAAATTTGCCTAGGCGCTCTAGATAGCGCGCTATGGCATCAAGGTCTTGGCTTTTGTGCTCGGGCGGTAGCAGTGCGCCGCGGCTTGCGAACTCGTAAAATTTCGCAAATTCTATGTATTCTATCTCGGCGTAGAGGGTGGGCTTTTCGCTCGTCGCGAGGCGCTGCGAGATGTAGTTTTCGCAGATGCCTTGCGCGTAGTCTGCGGCGGGCAGGGCGAATCTGATCTCGTTTACGCAGGAGCCGAAGAAATCATAAATTTCGCAATGTCTTGCAGGCGAGCCCTCGGCGCAGATCACCGAAAAGAGCTTGCGCCATTTTGCGTCGCTCATAAAGCCGAAGCGAAACTCGGCTAGCTTTTTACCCAGCCGCGCCTTGTATCTTTCGTAGTGCTGCGGCGAGGCGAAAAGCTCCTCGAAACGGGGCTGCATTATTTTACAATCTCGTTTTGCTCGTTTACCTGCACGATTTTTGGTTCAAAATTTTTCGCTTTTCTGGCGCTCATCTGTGCGTAAGCCACGATGATGATGACGTCGCCGACGCAGACTTTGCGCGCGGCCGCGCCGTTTAGGCAGATCTCGCCCTTTTTTTCGCCGCGGATCACGTAAGTAGCGAAGCGCTCGCCGTTATTGACGTTTAGTATCTCGACTTTTTGGTACTCGCAAAGCTCTGCAGCCTCGATGAGCTCGGGTCCGATCGTAATAGAGCCTACGTAGTTTAGGTTGGCGTCCGTCACGCGCGCGCGGTGGATTTTGCTTGATAAAATTTCGATTTTCATCGGCCATCCTTTAAAATTTAGTCTAAATTTGACTCGCCTCGCGCCGCGACTAGCTCGCTCACGACCTGCTTATCGCTGAAGGGGTGCTTCACGCCCTTGATTTCTTGATAGGTTTCGTCGCCCTTGCCCAAAATAGCGATCATCTCGCCATTTTTGGCAAGATCTAGCGCGCGCGCGATCGCCTCTTTGCGATCCGCGATCTTTAAAATTTTATCTTTTCGGCGCATACCGGCGCAAATTTGCTCTATGATTTCGTTCGGATCCTCGCTGCGCGGGTTATCGCTCGTAACGATGCAAATTTTAGCAAAGTGCTCCGCGATGGCGCCCATTTTCGGACGCTTACCGTGGTCGCGATCGCCTCCTGCGCCGAAAACCGCGATAATCTCGCCGCTTGCGCGCAGCGCGTTTAGCACCTTTTCGATGCCGTCTGGGGTATGAGCGAAGTCGACGATTACAAGCGGGTTTTTATTTACGATCTGCACGCGACCCTCGACGCCGCCGAAGTTTGCCAGGGCTTTTGCGATCTCCTCGTTCGGCAGCTTGGTTAGAATTTTAACCGCCGCAAACGCCGCGGTAAGGTTGTAGAGATTAAACTCGCCGATGAGATCGCTTTGAAGCTGCGCATTATCGCCGTTTGGAGTGCGCACGAGCGCGTCGATACCGCCCTTTAGCCCGTATCCGCTCACGCCGAAGCTCGCGGCGTTTTTGATACCGTAGGTAAGGGCATTTGCGGGGTTAAATTTAATATGCCCGTCATCGGCGTTTATGAGCTTTGGCGCGTCGTCGGCGAAAAACGAGCTCTTGACCGCGGCGTATTCTTGCATACTGCCGTGATAATCGAGATGATCTTGACTTAAATTCGTAAAAATTTTAAGCGCAAAATTTAGCCCTTCTATGCGGTTTTGCGCGATCGCATGCGAGCTTACCTCCATGACGAAATACTCGCAGCCCTGCTTGCCGGCTTCGTAAAGATAGCTCATCGTCTTTAAAACCGAGCTCGTCGTAAGTCCCTTCTCGTCGATCCTGTGCTCGTTTATAAAGGCGCCGCGCGTGCCGCTTAGACCGCAGCTAAAGCCCAGATCCAGCAGCGTCGAATAGATCGCCGCGGCGGTCGTGGTCTTGCCGTTGGTGCCCGTGATGCCAACGATTTTGATACGCGGATCGATATTTAAAAGCTCCTTTGCCCGCGCTATAGAGATGATCTGCGCGCCTTTTTGCGCCGCTTCAGCTTGAAATTTAGCGTTCGCGCTCGTGCGCATAAAAAAGTAGCCCGCCTCGCATTCGGCGGAGTTGTCGGTGATAAAGCTATTTTCGAGTCGTATTTTCATGATTTTTGATTTTTTGCATCAGCGCTTCAAAGCGTTCATCGCCTGCATACGCGGCAGCCGAGCTCTCGACGTAATTAAGCCCCATTTCGTAGTAGCCGTTTTCTATCAAATTTTCTAAAAATTCTATCATCTCGGTTTTATCCGAAATGGCGATTTTGGATGAAAAAATGATCGATTCGAAGGCGTCTTTAAAGCCTCTTTGGCCTACCGCGCGCATAAAATCGGCATAAGCTATAACGGCAATCTCATCCTCGGCGCCGGGTTCGGAGGCCGCTTCGTTCGCGATCTTTTCGTTGATGGAGTTTAAAATTTTAAAAAGCTCCGCGGTTTGAGTTTTGGGGCTGAGGTTGTAAAAATCAAAGAGCATAAGCGCCTCTTCGCGGTCTGCCAGCGCGGTCTGGCAAAGTTCTAGCAAAAATAGAATTTCCTCCTCGCCGCTTTTTTCGTATGCGAGCGAAAAATATAGCTTAGCGAGCTCGAATTCTCCGCGCGAAAAGGCCTTTAGCCCTAGTTTTTTATAGTTCAAACTCTTCACCTTCGGGGATGTTTACGACGCTAAGCTCTGGATGGATATCCATGCGAAGCTGGCGCTCGACGCCGTATTTTAGGGTCTGCGCACTTGCGGCGCAGCCGTGGCAATGCCCGGTAAGGCGGACATAGACGACGCCGTTTTTTATGCCTAAAAGCTGTATATCGCCGCCGTCGTTTTGCAGCATCGGTCGGATTAGCTCTAAGCTATCTTGTACCGGGGCTAGAAGCTCTTCATCTGTAAATGGTATCATTAAAATTCCTTGTTTTTATTTTGGCGAATTATATCCAAAAGCGATAAAAAAAGGCTTATCGGGGATGAAATTTAATCTGAAATTTTGCGCGAGGACGCGGATCTTGCGCCATAGATCGCAGAGAATTTTATACGGCGCAAACGGCGAGTCGCGATTTTAAAAATTTTATCGATTCAACAAGGACGAAACTCGCAAATCATCGGGCTTGCGTATATTTAAATTTAGACTATTTGCGCCATAAATTTGGGATGAAATTTCAGCCAGACCGAGGACTAAATTTGAGATGAAATTTTGCTTGAGCGGTAGGTAAAATTTAAGGCGGAACTATCTAAATTTAATTAGGACAAGCGCCGATACGATTAAATTTTTTAGAAAAACAATCCTGCTTTTAATGTAAATTTTGCGACTACAAAAGCCCGGGCGGCGAATATTGTTTTGAAGCTCGCAGATGAAATTTACGCTATGTTTTATATCGATCGCGGCTGTGAAATTTTAGCACGGACGCGTACAATTATGGCAAAATTTCTATCGGCGTGCCGATTTTTACATGCTTAAAAAGCTCGTCCATATCGTCGTTGACGAGCGCTATGCAGCCCTCCGTCCAGTCGCCGAATGCCGCGATACTCTGCCCTAGGTAGCTAAATTTATTCGGTAGCCCGTGGATTTTGATATCGCCGCCTGCACTCTTGCCGAGGGATTTTGCGTGCGCTACGTCGGCTTTGTTCGGATAGGAGATGCCTAAATTTAGATGATACGCCGAGTTTGGATTTTTGCCGTTTATGGTGTAGTTGCCCTCCGGGGTTTTGCCGTCGCCTTGAACCTCCTTGTGCCCTTCAGGCTCGCGTCCGAGGGCGATTTTGTAGCTTTTCGCGACGCCTTTTGAGGTTAAAATTTCAAGAATTCGTTTGGATTTATAGACGCGGATTTTAGAAATTTGCTCGCCGTCCAATGCTTGCTTTAGCGGAATTTCGGAGTTGATCGTTTCGATATTTTTATAGCTAAGATAATTGTCCAATGCCCATGCCAAGCCCGCAGCTACGATAATAAGCGGAAGTAAAATTTTAAATTTCATAGAAGAAATTTCGGGAGTGATCCCGAAATTTTATTTGCTGATTAGCTCGATATAAGCCATCTCTGCGGCGTCGCCCTTGCGAAGGCGGGTTTTGATGATGCGAGTGTAGCCGCCGTTTACGCCTGCGTATTTTGGGGCAATCTCGGTGACCAGCTTATTTGTCGCAGCCTTATCTTGAAGCGCCGCGAAAACAAATCTATGCGCCTCGCTGTCGCCCTTGCGCGCGCGAGTGATTAGCTTCTCGGCATAGCTTCTTAGCTCTTTTGCCTTAGGAAGCGTAGTTTCGATCTTGCCGCTAGTAACTAAAGCGATGGTTAAATTTTTAAGCAGGGCGGCACGGTGAGACGAAGTGCGCCCTAGCTTCCTATATCCGTGATTATGTCTCATTTATTGTCCTTCATTCTTTTGTCTTTGAGCCTTCAGCTCGTCAAGCTTGCGTTTTAGCTGCTCTTTTTTATCGCCGAGCTCTTGGTTGCCGATAGGATAACCGATCTCCTCCATTACGGCTTTGATCTCCTCAAGCGATTTTTTGCCTAAATTTTTAAGGTCTTTAAGCTCGCTCTCCTCCATAATTGCTAGCTCACCGATAAATCTAATATCCGCGCGATCTAGGCAGTTAAAGCTTCGCGCGCTTAAGCTTAGATTGCTAACGCTCTCAAAAAGCTTTGCAAACTCGGAATTTGCGGGGATCGCTCTACCGAAAGTGTCCGCAGCGCTGATATTTACGATACCTTTGAAAACCGCCAGCTGCTGATACATCGCCTCAAGTGCGTTTTTAAACGCATCTATCGCGCTGATCTGACCGTCGGTAGTGATCGTAAAGACTACTTTCTCGTAGTCGGGATTATCCTCTACGAAGACATTTTCGATGTCGTAAACGGCCTTAGTTACCGGGGTAAAAAACGCATCCAGCGCGATGAAATCAGCGTCTAAATTTTCTCTGATCTCTTCGCTTGGGACGTAGCCGATACCCTTTTCGATGATGAGCGTAAATTTAAGATCGGCATCCTCGTTTATCGTAGCCAGATAAGCGCTTGGATTTACGATCTCTACGGCGTCGTTATTTAGGTCGCTGCCGTAAATTTCTTTAGGTCCTTTAAAGCTGTATTCTACGACCTCGCGTAGGGAATCACCCTTAATTTTAAACCTTAAGCCCTTTAAATTTATGATAAAAGCCGCCATATCCTCGAGCATACCGCGCATGCTGTCGAATTCGTGGCTTACGCCTTCGATTTTAACCGCAGTCGGCGCGAAACCAACCGTGCTCGTATAAAGTAACCTTCGTAAAGGATGAGCTAGAGTGACGGCATATCCTGTTTCAAAGGGATATGCTATGATTTTAGCAACATTTTCGCTGACATTCTCAACCTTTATTTCAGTTGGCATATGAGCTGATGTTGTGATTTTTCTCATATTAGCACCTACTATTTCGAGTAAAGCTCTACGATAAATCTTTCCTCTACAGGAATAACAACTTCTTCTCTCTCCGGAACTCTAGAAAAAATTCCGTATCTTTTCTCTTTTTCTACGTCTACCCACGCTACGATGCCAGTTTGTGCAGTAAGATCCAATGCTCTTGAAATTTGCGGGTTATTTTTACTCTTCTCGATCACTTCGATCTTTTGTCCTGCGCGGACGCTATATGAAGGGATATCGACGCGCTTGCCGTCTACTAAAATGTGTCCGTGCGTAACGAGCTGGCGCGCGAATCGTCTAGTCGTAGCAAAGCCCATGCGGTAAACGACATTATCTAGCCTCTGCTCTAAAAGCTGAACCAAAATCGCTCCCGTGTTACCCTCTCTGCGAGCCGCTTCGGCAAATAGCCTACGGAACTGCTTCTCGCTTACGCCGTACATAAATTTAGCCTTTTGTTTCTCGCGAAGCTGCGAGCCGTATTCGCTTAGTTTGGCGCGTCTTTGTCCGTGCTGACCCGGAGCATAAGGGCGTTTTAAAAGCGCGCTCTTGCCCGCAAGCCTTCTCTCGCCTTTCATAAACAGATCGACGCCGAGCCTTCTTTCTAATTTTTCAACCGGTCCTGTATATCTAGCCATAAATTTCTCCTTTTATAATTACACGCGACGTCGTTTAGGCGGTCTGCAACCGTTGTGCGCAAGAGGAGTGATATCTTTGAAATATGTAACTTTAATCCCTTCTACGCTACCTACGCTTTTGACGGCGGTCTCGCGTCCGCTTCCCGGACCCTGAACCTTGACGCCTACCTCTTTAATGCCGTGCTCTTTGGCTTTGTTTAGCGCGTCCTCGACGGCTTGCTGCGCCGCATAAGGGGTGGATTTTTTGCTGCCTTTAAAATTTAAAGCGCCCGCACTGCTCCACGCGATCGCGTTGCCCATCTCGTCCGTTACGGTAATCATAGTGTTGTTAAACGTAGCGGAGATGTAAACTATGCCTTTGGCGATATTTTTTCTGACGGTTTTTTTCTTAACTACTTTTTTTTGTGCCATATCTCAATCCTTATTTAGCTGCCGCGCCGACGGTTTTGCGTTTGCCTTTTCTGGTTCTGGCGTTCGTTTTTGTTTTTTGACCGCGAACTGGAAGGCCCTTTCTGTGTCTTAAGCCGCGATAGCCGCCCAAGTCCATAAGCGCTTTTATATCCATAGCCACTTGTTTGCGAAGATCGCCTTCGACCATATAGTGCTCTTGGATCTCTTTTCTTATAGCGGCGGCTTCATCTTCGCTCAGATCGGCGACTCTTTTATCGTAAGAAATTCCTGCCGCATCGAGAATTTTTCTCGACGTAAATAAACCTATACCGTAGATATAAGTTAGTCCGTATTCAATCCTTTTTTTCTTTGGTAGATCTACACCTGCGATACGAGCCATAACTTATCCTTGTCTTTGTTTATGTTTTGGATTTTCACAAATAACGTGAACAACACCTTTGCGCTTGACAATTTTACATTTGTCGCACATTTTCTTAACGGATGGACGAACTTTCATTCCACTCTCCTAAAATTTTCTCCACTTTAAATGCAAACTGCACCTAGGTTTAATGAAATTTCAAAAGCGAAAGTATCAAACCAACTGTTTTCAAAATAGTGGGGATTTTGAAAACACTTCTTCCTACAGTTTAGTCGCAAAATTGCGAGTATATCTAAATTTAACTTTATCCTTACTTATAGCGGTAGGTGATCCTGCCTTTATCGAGGCTGTAAGGGGTCAGCTCAACTTTTACGCGATCGCCAGGCATTATCTTGATGTAGTGCATCCGCATCTTGCCCGCGATATGGCATAAAATCACGTGTTTGTTATCGAGCTCGACCTTAAAAGTCGCGTTCGGCAGCGCCTCTATGACGTTGCCGTCGATCTCTATGACGTCGTCTTTTGCCACAAATTCTCCTTTCTTTTAAATTTAAAAAGGGCGATTATATAGAATTTAAAATTTTAAACAGCTTAAAAGAAATTTAAAATAAGCAAAATTTCAGATTTATTTCGCTACGCGCGCAGTATTTTGTAAAAGCAAAACGGCGCTCTTTTTAAAATTTTAGTATAATGGCTCAAAAATTTTAAAGGAAAAACATGAAATGGCAAGACGGCAGACGAAGCTCAAACGTGGAGGATGACCGCGCAAGCAGCATGCGCACGAGCTCGGGCTCGCTTGGGATGCTGATTCCGATCATCAGGTTTTTGCTCGGCTCAAAGATCGGGCGCATAGTGCTCGTAATCGGCGCGGTGGCGTATTTTATGGGCTATAACCCTTTGGCGCTTTTAGACGGAGGCGCCAGCACGCAAAGAGAGCCGACCGATAGCCCGCAGGAGCAAGAGAAGCTCGCCTTCGTCTTGGCGGTGCTAGCCCAAACCGAGGACGTTTGGGGCGAGATATTTAAAAGTGCGGGCGCACGCTACGAGGAGCCCGGGCTTCGGCTTTTCCGCGATCAGATCGCAAGCGGCTGCGGTTTTGCGAGCGCGCAGACGGGGCCTTTTTATTGCCCTAGAGACCGTAAAATTTATCTGGATATCGGCTTTTTCGACGAGCTTGCGAATAAATACAAAGCGGGCGGCGACTTCGCGCAGGCCTACGTCATCGCGCATGAAGTGGGGCATCACGTCCAAAATTTAATCGGCACGCTGGAGCAGATCAATGCTCTAAAAAGGCGCGCTCGCAGCGAAGCCGAGCAAAACGCGCTTCAGGTCAAAGTCGAGCTACAGGCGGACTGCTACGCTGGGGTCTGGGCGCACTATCTCGTAAAAACAGGGCGTGTGCTGGAGGCGGGCGACATCGACGAGGCGCTAAATGCCGCCAGCGCGATCGGCGACGATACGCTGCAGCGCAAATTTAGTGGCCGCGTCGTGCCCGATTCCTTCACGCACGGCACCTCGGCGCAGCGCAAAGAGTGGTTTAAAAAGGGCTTAGCGGGCGGAAACCTAAAAGCCTGCTCCTTTGAGCCGTAAAATGCATACTCCAAGTTCGTAAATTCTGCCATCTCGTGTTTGAGCGCAGTGCGAGATCCTTTTCTGCGCCGTTGCAAATTTGTCTACAAAACTGCCGTCTAGCGCTTGGACCTTAAGGCGCAGGCTTTGAGCTAGCTTGCGGGCTAGATTGGAAGTAGCCTAAATTTTAAAATTTAACGCCGAGCCTGGAGATGAAATTTTAAAATTTTAATGATCGGCGATTAAAAAGCTCGGACGGCGCGCTCGCCTCGCATAACGGTGGTCAGCCTTATATCCTATGCGCGCTTTTTTGAGTATCGTGTAAATTAAAAGACTGTTTTACTAGTCTGTAAAAGGGATTAAATTTAAGTAGAATTCCGATTTAACGCATGTCGTGCGATATTTTAACAAGAATTCCATCTTAAATAATACACGAACAATCTATATGCTAATTATGCTTCAGTGAAATTTATTGCTTTTTTGGCAAAACATTAAAATTCTAATTTAAATTTGCTATTTTAAATCTTATAACTTTACTTATAATTATAAATTTGTATAAATTTTATAAATAGATTATTTATTTGCCTCCGTATTTTTATCTCAAATTCAGGGGGGGGGGGGGGGGTTAATTTAGGGGTAT
>CAUQWV010000018.1:0-41417 GCA_963522285.1 uncultured Campylobacter sp. | reverse complement strand
CGGTGCGAAACAGAATTGTGATTATACAAGAGCGATGCTTAAAGGGGGCTGAATAGAAAAGATTTTAAACTAAATAAATTTTATGTTCGGCATGTGCTATAACTTCGCCGATGATAGCGCTACTAGCGTAGCCTGCGTTTTTTAAATTTACAAGCGCTCGCGCCGCGTCCTTTTCCGCTACGGCAAGCAGAAGTCCGCCGCTGGTTTGCGCGTCGCAAAGCATTATATCCGGCTCGGAATCGACGCCCGGTGCGATAAATTTTAAATTTTTATAGCTTCCGGCGGGGATCAGCCCCTCATCAAGGCATCTGAGGGCGCTTTTTAGAAGCGGAATTTTGCTAGGATAAATTTTAAAACTCACGCTCTCATTTATCATTTCAAGCGCGTGTCCGAGCAGCCCAAAGCCCGTTACGTCGGTTGCGGCATGTATTTTTAAACCCGCTAGCGCGCCCACGGCATAAAAATTTAACAAAATCATGCTCTCTATCGCGTCACGAAATTCTTCAAATTTAAGAAATTTCGCCTTGATAGCCGTAGCGATAATGCCCGTACCGAGAGGTTTTGTTAGGATCAGCAGATCGCCTTCGCGCGCTGTGTTATTGCTCCAAAATTTACGCGGATTCACCCGCCCCGTAACGCTAAGTCCGTAATAAATTTCTGCAGTAGAGATGGTGTGACCGCCTACCAAGACCCCTCCGCACTCTTTGATCTTGTCTTTGCCGCCGCGCAGAATTTCGCGCAGAATTTCGTTTGAGAAATGACAATCGTCAAAACCCACGATGTTTAGGGCGTTTATCACTTCGCCGCCCATTGCAAATACGTCGCTTAGGGAGTTTGCCGCCGCGATCTGTCCGAAGATAAACGGATCATCCACCAAAGGGGTTATGAAATCGAGCGTCTGCACGAGCGCAAGATCGTCGCTTATGCGAAATACGCTCGCATCTTCGTTGCTGCAGGTGGACGACAGCAGGCTCGCATTGGGCTCGATTAAATTTCCAAGATTTTCGGTTAGACCCGCCGGGTCAAGCTTGGCGGCTCAACCGGCGGCTGCAATAAATTTCGTGAGGCTAAAATCTCTGTAGATCATAGTTTGATTACTTCGTATTTTGATAGGACGTCCATAATTTCGTATGCGTTTGAAATCTCGCCGATTGCGAGCTTATCGACCAGTTTGTAGCCCTCCAGGCAGCTTCCACAGCTTAAAATTTCAGCTCCCGCTTCGTTTAGTTTTTTAATCGCTTCGAAGCATTCGTGGCCGCGGTTGGTAGTTATGTGCACGGCGTTGTTTACGCAGATCACCTTTACGGGCTTTTCATCTAAGCTTAGCGCCGCGCCTAAAAATTTAGCAAGTAAGCTCTTTCCGATCGGGCCGCTTCCGCACTGCTCCTCGTTTAGAAATATCACCTTGCCTCTTTTTAGCGCCGCGACGTCACAATAAATATCGTCGATACTTTCGTCTTTCAGCTCGTCCGTTTTTACGGTTTTTATAAGCGTATCGGCGCCCGCTTGTGAAATTTGCGCCTCAAAGCCGTTTTTAGCCAAAAAGCGTTTTATGTTTTCGCGCGGCGCTACGTCGTTTACTAAAATTTCTAAACTCTCTGCGATTTTTAGCTCGCCGAGGGCTTTTTTAGTGCGCAAAAGCGGTTCCGGGCAATTTAAATTGCGACAATCTAGTTGCATATGTAATCCTTAAAAATAAAATTCTTTGAACCTCAAAGCTAATGCGAGTCGCGCGCAAGCAGACCCGCATAAATTTACCCAAATTATAAGCGCGGGTACTTCGCTTCGAATTGCGATTTGGCGATCTGCCCCTTATCCAGCAGCTCGCGATACCAGTAGTGATGAAGTACGTAAACTTCCTCCTCCGGCTTGTGTCCGTCGATCATCGAGTGGATGGCGCCGCTGATCGCAAAGACCGCCATATAGATATGCACGAGCAAAAACACAGCGCAGACCGCGCCCAAAAAATTATGGATAATCGCGCTCGCTCTTAAAATTTCGATCTGGCTCATACCTAGCGCGCTTCTCATCTCAGGGATATTGTAATCTAAGAAAAACATTGACGCACCCGTAGCTATCATCACTATGCCGCCTAAAGTCGCGACCCAAAACCACGCTTTTTGGCCTGCGTTAAATTTACCCGCAGGAATCGTGCGCTTCTTCTTACTTAGATAGCCGCCCACGATCATCATCCATCTGATATCGTAAGTTCGCGGTAGCATACGCCAAAACCATGTCACTAGCATAGGCATAACGGCAATCGCAAACGCTATCGTAGCTAGCCCGTGAGCGTTTTTACAAAACCTCACGAAAGCGCCGCCGCCGAATTCTTCGCCGAACATCATAATTAAGCCGGTCGGAACTAAGATCGCCCATGCGACAGCCGCTACGAGATGATATAGTCGCTCAAATTTATTAAATGCGTAGATCGGCTTGCCCACGTGATGATCGAAGTGCTTCGGCCCTATGATCGCGTAGTGCCCAATAAAAGCTATAATTACGCCCAAAACCGCGCCCAGTGCCAACCAAGCAAAAAAGCCCGAGCTTTGCAGATGTCCTTGAAATTGCAGAAAAATCGGGCCGAAGCCGTTACCGTAGCTATCGATGTTTTCAAGCCTTGCATTGCCCCAAACATCGCTATTTCCCTGCACGATATCGGCGTATTTTTTCTCTTCGGCCTGCGCATAAATACAGGCGAAAAGCGCGAGAAATAATCTTTTCATGGATTTCCTTAGGTATAAAATTCAAGCCGATTATATCATTTTTTGCAAAAAATTTTCTTACAAAGTAAAATTACATTTTTGCATTAAGTGCGGCGCTAGTTTCGCCGCGCATACTCGTCGTAGCCGAATTTTTTGATCGCCAAAACCTCTCCGCGCTCATCTGCCAGAACGAGATCGGGCAGCTTGATGCCGTTAAAGGTCGTGTTTTTTACGATCGTGTAGTGGATCTGATCCTCAAAAATCACCCGATCGCCGATGTTTAGCGGCGCATCAAATTTATACTCGGGCTGCCCGCTCTCAAGCCCCGCGACGTCGCCTGCGAGGCAGGTATTTCCGCCGAAGCGGTAGCTAAATTTACCGCTCTCGCTCTCGCCGCGCACCGCAGGACGATACGGCATCAGCACGGTATCGGGCATGTGCGCTTCGGAAGAGGCGTCCAAGATAGCGATTTTAGCGCCATTTTCTACTATGTCAAGCACGCTAGCGACCAAATACCCGCACTCCAAGCCTACCGCCTCGCCGGGCTCAAGATAAATTTCGACCTCGTATTTTTCGCGAAATTTTTTAATCAGATCTATCAGCAGCTCCACATCGTAGCCTGCGCGCGTGATATGATGCCCGCCGCCGAAATTTAGCCACTTTAGGGCTCTAAAATACTTGCCGAATTTCGCCTCGAAAACCTCAAGCACCCGCTCTAGGCTCTGAGCACTTTCTTCGCACAGCGCGTGAAAATGCAGCCCCGAGATGCCGCGCAAAAACTCGTCGTCTTGCAAGATCGCCCGCTGCAGCGCTTCAAGGCTCATCCCGAGCCTGCTAAAGCTGCCGCACGGATTGTAAGCGTCTTTGGGCGCGAAGGAGGTCTGCGGATTTAGCCGCAAGCCGCACGATGCTCCCGCAGCAAGCGCTTTTGCGCGATATTTTTGCCACTGCGAGGCGCTATTGAACACGACGTGGTTTGAAATTTTTAAAATTTCATCCAAATCGTCCTCTTTGAACGCGGGCGAGTATGTGTGGATTTCGCCGTTTTTGATAAATTCCGCGGCAAATTTCGCCTCGTGCAGGCCGCTGCAAGTCGCACCCCAGAGGTATCTGCCAACGTAAGGCATCGCAAAGCTAAACGCAAAGCCTTTTAGCGCGCATAGAATTTTTGCGCCGCTTCGCTCGCCTACGCCGCGTAAAATTTCTAAATTTTTTACCAGTTTTTGCTCCTCGCACACGTAAGCGGGAGTCGAAATTTCATCGATTTTCATCGTTTTTCCTCATTAAATTTTTACGCAATTATATAAAATTTTATGAATTTTTAGTTAAAATCGCCCAATCTTTAAAAAAGGACAAAAATGGTAGAGGTAGAATTTTTAGGGCCGATCGGGCGCGAGCCCCTGCGCCTAAACGCAAACTCCTTGCAGGAGGTAAAAGCGGAGCTGCAAAAGGACGAAAGTCTGCGGGAGTGGCTCGCAAACTGCGCCGTAGCGGTAAATGATAAGATGATTTATGATGCGAATTTCGAGCTTAAATCCGGCGATCGCGTGAGCCTTCTGCCTCCGGTTTGCGGCGGCTAAGCTTAGGAGGCGGCGATGAGCGAGGCCAAATTTAATCCAGAAATTTTAAGCAGGATCGAGCCTGAAATTTACGAAGGCAGCTTAGACGTAGATGCGATTTTATCGCGCTGGTATGCTAAATTTAAAGATGCAAATTGCGGCGCGTTTATCACCTTCGTAGGCATCGTGCGCGAAGAGGGCGGCATCTGTGCGCTGAGCTTCGATATATACGAGCCGATTTTGCAGACTTGGTTCGAAGCGTGGCAGCAAAAGGCTGCGGCACAGGGTGCATTTGTGCTTTTTGCACATTCAAAAGGCGATGTGCCGATCCACGAAAGCTCCTACGTAGCAGGCGTCGTAAGCCCACAGCGCAAGGTCGCTCTAGCGCTAATAAACGAGTTTGTGGAGGATTTCAAGGCGGCCGCGCCGATCTGGAAATACGACGTAAAGGGCGGCAAAATCGAGGGCGGCAAAGTAGTAGGCGGGAAGAGGATCTACGCGGCAGATCGCTCGCAGAGAGTAAAAGGCGCGGGGCTTTTGGGCTAAATTTAAAAGCACGCGCTGTTTTAGCCCCACAGGCTTGCTTCAATTCAATTAAATTTAATCAAAACGGCTATTGCACCGACAATCAAAATTCCGCTTAGAAAATACTGCAGAATTTCAAAATAAAGATTTTGTGTAAATTTAGCGGCTGAGGCTAAATTTAAAGATCAAAATTTACTCTAATCCTGCCCCTGCGCTCCGATAAGCATGGCAAGCGAGAACTAAAATTTCAAGTCTAAATTTATAGCAAATTTAATCAATCCAGTCGATGTGCTGCACAGCAAATAAAATGGCGCTACAATCGTCTTGCAATCCCGCGCAGCATAAAATAAAATTTAAACCCAATTTCGCGCGCCGTATCCGTGAGCAAAAACGAAACGCAATGCTATGAAATTTTAAAATTTCATAGCAAATATAACCATCTCGCCAAACGATGGCTAAAATTTAAACACACTCTTAGCTTCAGCGATGCGCTCGCCAAGGCTCGTAGCGGTATCTTCGCCACTTACTGCGCACCTAAAGATCGGCTCAAGCACCTCGGCAAAAAAGCCGTTTAGCCCCTCTTGCATGATCTGCGCATTGTTTTGATAGCGCGCTAGCCCCATAAATACGCCGTGTCCAATCGCACCCAGGCCCTTTGCCTCATCGGCGATAAATTTATTCAGCGCTTTGCAAGCCGCAACGACCGCGCTTGCATTTACGATCTCACGATCTCTTAAATAATCCTCAAGCGCGCCGTAATCGCACTCGCATCTGATCCATCTAAACGCCTTCGCAATCGACGGCGAAACGCATTTGTGCTCACTTAGAGTGCATAGGACGTATAAATTTTTAGGCACCGCAAAATATGAGCGGCCGTCCTTCAAAACGACGCTAGCGCGCGCTTTTTCGCCCTCTTCAAAGCCGTCGATTACGTGAGAGTTTTTCGTGCGGATCAGCGAAAGCTCGTCTTCCTCGTCGTAGCGACGATCTAAAAGCACCGCAGCCTCGCCTAAAATTTTATCCAAGCTCGCGGCGCTTGCATTGTCGATCAAAAAATAATACTCGCCCTTCGGATCGTTTAGCGCCTCTTTGCACAGCGCCTTAAACTCGCCGCTAATGAAGCTTTCACCGTAAAATCCGTCTATAAAATCGCGGTATTCAAAGCCTTCGTGCAGGCAAATGTAGCGGAAATTTTTCGCCGCAAGTTTCTTTTCGGTGATCAAAGATCGCAATCTGCGGGTCTTACCGGTGCCGATCGCGCCGTAAAATATCGTATTTTTCGCGACCTCTTCGCTTTTGTAGTTTTTGACGTATTCGAAAAATAGCGACGAATACACGATCCTAGCCGCTCCCACGACGTCCTGCGGATACGGGGTAAATTCCGCGATAAATCGCGAACTTACTTCGTAAAATTCTTCGAAAATTTCAACCTTTTCGTCGTAGAGCAAGGATAAAATTTGCGCGGTTTCATCGCGATAAATGAGAGTCGGAAACTCATCGTTGCACTGCGCAAATATGCTAGCTAGCAGATAGAGCTTCTCGCGCGAAATTTGCGCGAAATCGCCGTCCTCGGTAAGTCCTAAATTTAGCATCCCGTCGTCGCTTAGGTAGCTATCGATTAGATAGAAATTATCGGCATTTATCGCGGATTTTAAAAATTCCATCAGCACGAAGGGCTGATTATGCAGCGCGACGTCGAAAAAATCGATCGCCAAAGCGCTGTCCACCGCCGTAAGAAGCCTGTAAAGCTCGTCGTAGAAATTGACTAGCTTTTGTTTGAAAATATCGCGCGCGGTGCGCTCCTGCGAATAGCTATTGAAATTTTTAACGATATTTTCGATGAAAACATAAAGCGATACGATGTTTTTGTCCTCGCCGCTAAGCACGCTAGCTACGCTTTTTACGGCATTTTTAGGAAATAGCTCCTTTTTGCCGACGATGCGGTCTTTGAAAGCGAAATCGTAATAAAACGCGCTGATATTGGAATCAAAAAACTGATCCATAAAGAAATACTCGGCGTGCGCGAACTTCTCGCCCAAAGATAAAATTTTGCAACTTCTAAGATTGCCGTCGCTAAGATTTATATACAGAGTTTGCAAAAACTCGTTCTCGGTCTCATCAAAGCTCGCCAAGCAGCGTTTGATCTCGCTTAAATACTTTGATATCGCAGTCTGTTTTTTAAGCCAGAATTGGTTTTTGTTGTGATTTTTCCAGCTGGCAACCAGCGACTCTATCTTTTCCTTGCTAAAATCTTGCATGACTCATCCTTGTAAGATTAAAATTGTGTATTGTACTTAAATTTAAATAAATAATTAATAAAACTCTGATCTCGCGACGGAGCCGAAAGACAAAATTTATTAAATTTACGCGCTAAGAGGCGGTAGTAAATTTTGAAATTTACTGCGCGCTAGATCTATCCGCGACCCTCCACCAACGGGACGAATTCGCAGGCGCCAAGCTCCTCTTCTTTGATCTCGCTTGGCGAAATTTTACTAAATCTAACGATCTTTTGCGAGCCGCCTCTATTCATCGGAGCGACCAAAATTCCACCGATTGCCAGCTGTGCAAACAGCCGCTCGTCGATCTGCTCGGCACACGCGGAGAGCAAGATCCTATCAAAAGGGGCGAAATTTTTCCACCCCGCGTTGCCGTCGTCGTGACGCAGGCTGATGTTTGAAATCCCAAGATTCGCAAAGTGCCTTTTCGCCTCGCCCACCAGCCGCTCGACGCGCTCTACGGCAAAGACGCGGTGAACCATCCTGCTTAAAATCGCCGCTTGATAGCCGCTGCCGCAGCCGATCTCTAAAATTTTTTCGACCTTCGGATCCACGCTTAGCGCCATCGTCATACGCGCGACCGTTAGCGGCGAGCTGATCCACTGGCTGGCCAAAATGGGCTGCGCGTTAAGGCTGAAAGCGTGCGCACCAAGCGGAGCAAACTCGCTTCTAGCGACGCTGCAAAACGCTTCAAAAAGCGCCGGATTTAAACTCACCTGTTCGGCGATATCATTCGCCATCTTTTCGCAGCGAAGCCGCTCTAGCGAGACCATGGCGCGCTCCCGCCCGACCAGGCATTAAATTTAAAGCCGCGAAAATTTTCGCTTCGCTTAAATTCGGGGTCGATAAAATTTTTAAAAATACCGCCAAAGCGTTCGCGCTGCACCGAAAAAGCATACGCCGCATTTCGGTACATAGCGCGGCTAAATTTTAAAAATTTTGCCGACGATGGAGCACTTGCAGCGCTCATCGCATGCCCGTGCCGCGACAATAAAGCGCCTGCCGCAGCACTTTCGTGCCGCGCAGAAAAAATTTCTCCCGCGCTGCCGAACTCGGCCGATAAAATTTGAGCTTTGCTTCCGCGCTGCAACGATGAAATTTGCGCCGAGTATCCGAACCCTGCCGCAAAAGCGCGTCCTAATAAAATTTGTTGCGTGCGTTTGAGCTCGGGTAAAAGAGCGTGCGATGAATCCGCAAGCCGCACAAGCAAAACTTCTGCTGCACAAGCGCCCGCCGCGCCCCGAGACGGCGCCGAAAAAGCATTCCTAGCGCGCGTAGGCTTCACCGCTAAAGCCTCTACCGCATACCAAAGCCGCGCCGCACGAGCGCATGCGCTTTTAAAAATACTCGCCATATAGGCGCGCGTCGCCAAAACAGAGCAAAATTTCAAACCGCAAAATCCGCTAAAAATCATCGAAACTCAAACTTCCTTTGCTGTAGTTCGTGACCTTGCTCTCGAAAAAGTTGCTCTTCTGATCGTTAAATTTAGAAAAATCATCGACCCATTTTATCGGATGTTTCGCGCCGTATCGCTTCTCAAGCCCGATGGCAAGCAGGCGCTGATCGACCAGGTAGTGGATGTATTCTTCGATGATGTCGTCCGTAAAGCCCATGATTTGATTATCCGTGATGTATTTGCCCCAATCGATCTCTAAGTTTCCCGCCGTCTCGAACATCTCGTAAATTTTATCCACGTTGCGCTTGTTAAACAGATCGGCGCGCTCCTTGCGGACGGAATTTATCATGTTTTGAAATAGCAGCAGATGCGTGATCTCGTCGCGCTGTATGAAGCGGATCATCTGCGCGCTGCCTAGCATTTTGCCCGCGCGAGCAAGCGCATAGATCGACGTAAAGCCGCTGTAGAAGTAGATCCCCTCTAAAATTTGATTCGCCACCATCGCTAGCAGCAGCTTATCGTCGCTAACCTCGCCCGCGAGCTCCTCATAGACGCTTGAGATGTAGTCGTTTTTCCTACGAAGCATATCGTCGTGCTTCTCCATTTCGTAAATCAGATCGGTGTTTTCACAGATCGCCTCGACCATGACGGCGTAGGATTTGCTGTGATTGGCCTCTTCGTAGGCTTGGCGCGCAAGCACGGCGTTGATCTCCGGAGCCGTGATGTAGGGGTTGATATTATCGGCGAGATTGTTGGTCTGAAAGCTATCCATCGATATCAGCTGGCTCCACACGAGATCGTACATCCGCTTCTCGGCGCTTGTGAGATTGAAGTTATAATCGCGCACGTCGTCGGTGGTATCGACCTCTTTAGGAAACCAGGTATTGGCCTCCATCAAATCCCAAAGCTTCAGTGCCCATTGATACTTCGCCTTGGTAAAATTTAAAATACCCTGCGGATTGCCGCCGAAGATCTTGCGATCGGTAAGCGTCTCGTCGGAGAAGGGATTGTAGATTTTCTTCCTATCCATTTTTTGCCTTTTTAAAAATTTAGGGCGTATTGTAACGAAAAAAATCTTATCGAAGGCTTTGCAGGCAAAATTTAAAGGCGTGAAATTTCGCCCATAAAATTTGCGCGGAATTTTATAAGACGCACACAGCTCGGCAGGGATACATGGCGGAATTTTGCGACTGAGCGAGCAAAAGCTAAATTTTATACCGGCTGCATACTTGGAGCTTTGAAATGAAATTTTACGGCGAAGCTTTGGGGGTAAAATTTTATGATGGAGGAATTTTATGATGAAATTTTAAAGGCATGCGGTGCGATTTCATTTATTTACTTTTCGCCAATGCCTGCGGCAAGCGCTATTGCGGCAAACGGCAAGGCGAAATTTTATCGAGGTTCAATATACGCCAAACAATGCGCGGCGTGTTAAAAAAATTTCATCGCATTCATCGCGGCGGCGTAAATTTAATCAAAATTTCGAAGTTCGATCTTTAGATCGGTGCGGATTTTGCTCGGATCGAAGCTCACAAGCGGCGCGTTTAAATTACCGAAATTATCGCCGGTAGGCAGGAAGTTTTGCAGATAATAGACGCCGCGGTAACCCTCGCTGTATAGAATTTGCGCCATCCGCTCGATCTTCGCTTCATTTAAAAAATCGGCATGTACGGTCGTACGCACCTCAAATCTAAAATTTAGCCGCAGCAAAAGCCTAAGAGTTTGTAGAAATTTATCATATAAACTTGATTTCGTGATGAGTTCAAAATCCTGCCGCGGCGCCTTAAAATCAAGCGCGATATAATCGATCAGCCCCAAGCTTAGAGCCTCCTTGATCTTTTGCGGATTTGAGCCGTTGGTGTCGACCTTGAGCAAAAAGCCGCGCCGCTTAACCTCGTGCGCTAGCGGGATAAAATCGCTCGCACAGGTGCATTCGCCGCCGCTAAATACGATGCCCTGAAGCTTGCCCGCGCGTGCATCCAAAAAGCGCAGAAACTCTTCGTTTGAAATTTTACCTTGTGAAGTAACGATTTGTGGGTTGTAGCAGTATATGCAGCGCATATTGCAGCCGCAAAACCACACAATCGCGGCGATGTGATCGGCAAAATCAAGCATCGTAAACGGCGTGATCTCATAAATCTGCGCGTTATGCAGGTTTAAGGCTTGCGGCGGCTTCGTATGCGTTTGTTGCATTTGGCCGGTAGCGGCGACTAGGCGATCTGCTTTTTGTCTTTTTTCTCTTCAAAAAAGACGCGCTCTTTGTGTTCGCCCTTCTTTCCGATATTAAAGCTCTCTACTGGGCGCAAATAGCCCATTACTCTTGTGTAAACGACGCATTTTGTGCGTTTTGCTTCTAACTCTTTTGGAAATTCCATTCTCCATCCTTTCATTAAGATTAAAATTTAAATCGCTATTTAGGCGCCCTTGCTCTGCTTGGCCTTGTATTCCGCAAGCAGCTCCTCGTCGCATTTCGGGCAGTATTCATGCTCGCCGCTGATGTAGCCGTGCTTATGACAGACGCTGAAAATCGGCGTAATCGTGATATAAGGAAGCTTGTAGTTTTGCACTACGCTTTTTACGAGCTGTTTACACGCCTGAGCCGAGCTGATGCGCTCCTTCATATACAGATGCAGTACCGTGCCGCCTGTATAGGAGCTTTGCAGCTCGTCCTGCATCGCCAGCGCCTCGAACGGATCGCTTCCGAAATTTGCCGGAAGCTGCGTCGAATTGGTGTAGTATATATTTTTATCAAACCCCGCCTGGATGATATCTGCGTAGCGCTTCTTATCCTCTTTGGCGAAGCGATACGTAGTTCCCTCGGCAGGCGTGGCTTCGAGATTATATAAGTTGCCCGTCTGCTCCTGAAACGAGCGGATCTTCTCGCGCAGATACTCAACCATTTTAAGGGCAAATTTACGCCCGAATTCCGTCGTAATATCTTCTTTGTTACCGCTGAAATTTCGGATCATCTCGTTTGCGCCGTTGATACCGATGGTACTGAAATGGTTATTAAAGCCCGGCAGATAGCGCTTCGTATATGGATACAAGCCGCGCTCGAACATCTCGGTAACGAATTTTCGCTTCTTCTCAAGCGTCGATTTTGCAAGCTCTAAAAGCTCATCCAGCCTCGCATACAGCGCCTCTTCGTTGTTTTTATACAGATAGCCTAGGCGGGCTAAATTTATCGTTACGACGCCGATGCTGCCCGTCATCTCCGCGCTTCCGAAAAGTCCGCCGCCGCGCTTAAGAAGCTCGCGTAGATCAAGTTGCAAGCGGCAGCACATCGAGCGCACAGCGCCAGGTTTATACGCCTTTGGATTGGGTACACGCTCGCCCTTTTCGTTCGTGATATATTGCGAACCGATAAAATTTTGAAAATAGCTAGAGCCTACCTTAGCGGTGTTTTCAAATACCGCGTCGGCCGCAGGCGTATCCCAATCAAACTCCTCCGTTAAATTTACCGTAGGAATCGGGAAGGTAAAGGGCTGACCGCACTTATCGCCCGTCGTTAAAACCTCGTAGAATGCAATCACGATGCGGTTCATCTCAGGCTCGAAATCGCCGTAAGTCATCGCCTCAAGCGAGCCCTTACCGCGCCTTTTAGCCTCGGCCAAAAGCTCCTCGTCGCGTAAATTTTTAAATAGATGCTCGTTATTATGCGTAGGGATCTGCGTTTTTAGATCATCCGGGCAGGTCATATCGATGGTGACGTTGGTAAACGGGCTTTGACCCCAGCGCGCCGGGACGTTTAGGTTAAACACGAAGCTCGTGATCGCCTTTTTGACCTCATCGTCGCTTAATTTATCGCGGAAAACGTATGGCGCCAGATAGGTGTCAAAACTGCTAAACGCCTGTGCGCCCGCCCACTCGCTTTGTAAAATTCCAAGGAAATTCGCCATCTGATACAGCGCTTCGCGGAAATGCTTCGGCGCCTTGCTCTCGACTCTGCCGCGCACGCCGTTAAAGCCCTCATTTAGAAGCACGCGCAAGCTCCAGCCCGCACAATACGCCGTAAGACAGTCCAGATCGTGGATATGATAGTCGCCGTTTCGATGCGCCGCGCCCTCCTCGCGAGAGTAAATTTTATCTAGCCAGTAGTTTGCGATGACCTTGCCGGCGGTGTTGTTGATGAGACCTGCGTTTGAGTAGCTGGTATTGGAATTCGCTAAAATTCGCCAATCCTGCTTGCTGATGTATTCGTTGACCGTCTGGGTGCAGTTGATATAGGTCGTATCCTCCTCAAGCCCCAGGATATGCTCGCGCTGCATCTTGTGCGTGTGGCGGTAGATCATAAAGCTCTTTAGAACGGCGAAATCGCCCGCTTCGAAGAGCTTTTTCTCGATGAGGTCCTGAATATCTTCGACGCTTAATTTATCCTTGAAAACGATCGCGCTCATTACATTATCAAAGACTTTTTCGTCAAACTCGGTACCGACGCTTTTGTAGGCTTTTTTGATAGCATCTTTTATTTTGTAGGATTGAAATTCTTGAAAACTTCCGTCTCTTTTAATGATTTTTTTCATAAGCACCCCGAGAATTTTCTGAATAAATTGGCAGAAAGTATATCAAGGAATCTTTAACTCAAAATTAAAGGAACGAGCGGAATATCCGTTACAAATTTTGCTTATAAAAAACGAAATTTAACCAAATCTCGCTATAATCGCAGAGTTTATTTTATAAAATTTGGAAATGCTATGAAAAATTTTAAAATAAGTTTTTTTGTGATCTTGCTGTGTGCCTTTTTAGCGGGCTGCGCTGCGCTTAAAGGCTCTAAAAGCACGGATAATTCGGCACTTGCAGGAGGCATCGATCACGCAGGATATCCAAACGCGTATCTGGAGCGCATCGCAGGCGAAAGCATCGCCGATCTGCTCTCAAAGCGCATAGTCGGCAAAAAAGGCGGTAGATTCAGCGTCGTCGGTATCGAGCCACTGGACGGAACAAACGCGCACGGCGTAGATGCGGAATTTTTAAGCAAAAAAATTAGAATTTCGCTGCTGCATTCAGGCAAAGCGGTCGTCACAGACGCTCCAAGCAAAGACGAACTCGTATTTAGCAACGATGGCGTAAGCCGTGGCTATCACACCGTAGAAAGCGGCTCGATCTACGCGCCGGATTACATCTTGGTAGGTAAAATTTTACCGCAAAGCCCCGCTGCGGCAAACGACGGTAAGGCGGGATCTAAAAAAGCAAAAAGCCTAAATTCTGCAGCTAAAAATTCTACCGCACAAGCAAGCGAAAGCCTACTTTTAGAGCTTTCGATGATAGATACTCGCAACAACAAGAGCGTGTGGAAGTATAAAAAAGCGCTTCAAAAGCAAATTTAAGGAATTTTTCGCTAAACTTACGATTCATTTTTTTGAAAGGCGGTGAGGAAAGTGCCTGGAGTAAAGGTATATCCGAACGAATCATTTGACGAAGCTTACAGACGCTTTAAGAAGCAGACCGATCGTAATTTAGTCGTTACTGAGGTTCGCGCGAGACGATTTTTTGAGCCGATGACGGAAGTCCGCAAAAAGCAAAAAATTTCAGCTCGCAAAAAGATGCTTAAACGTCTTTACACGCTACGTCGCTACGAGTCCCGCTTGTAGCAGCTTGCGCTGATTTGCAGATTTTAAATTTGCAGATCTGCGCGAAATCTATCTCAAATCTTTTTAAATTTACAGCCCGTTTAAAATTTTACCCGCCGCGCCAGCGCCGAAATTCCAATCTAAATTTTAAAATTTATCTCTTAAATTTACCCGCCTTTATGCGGCGCCTGCTTTATACAACATATCCGCCTGCGAGCCGTTAAATTTTGAAATTTATTTTTACCTATTCGTTTTTTAGATATACTTTTGCTAAATTTTAAAGGAGCAACCATGGACTTAAACGACTACCTCCACACTCAAGATAAGCAGCCCTCAAACCCTCAAGAAAAAGAAGTAGCGCTCATCAAATACACCTTCATCGCAGCCTGCGCCTTAAAAGCTATAGCCGAACTGGTGCTATTGCTATTAGGAATTTACGGCGGATTAGGAGTATTGCTAAGCGCAGCGGCATTCGTGCTCTTTATCTTTAGCATTTATAATATCTCTAAACTTACCGCAAGCCGCAGCCTTTTGCGCAACGTAGCCATTGCCTTTGCGGCGATATTTATAGGCGTATTGTTATTTATATTTTTAGCGGGCGGCATCATCGCTCAAATACTACTTGCATTGGGATTTATCGCATCGTTTCTGTTTTTTTATAGATTTTATCAGGAGCTTGCCGATACTAGCGGAGTCGCGATATTTTCATATTGCTTTATCGCGCTTGTACTTGCTGCTATTGCAAATGCGTTTTTGGCGCGTTTTTCACTGCCTGCTACGGTGCTACTAAGCTTAGCGGCTCTTGCGCTTAACGCTTTTGCTATGTTCAGCGTAGAGGGTTTTTCTCGTTCGTATTATTCTTATGATCTTAGAGGCAAGAGATAAATTTTGATTGCTTGATCGGTTGTGGAAAGACCAGCAAAGAGCTAAATTTTTAAAATTTCAAACCAAGGAGCAAGCCGTGGTCTATTTTAAACACATATTTCTCGCGCTATTTTGCGGGGCGCTGTTTTGCGGCGTACTTTACGGCGAAAATCCAAATAAAATTTCAAAGCAAAATTTTAAAGAAGGCTTCATCTGGGGCGTTACGATCGACGACGGCTGGTACGAAGACGCGCAAGACGCCTCGGGCGCGAAGCTACAAAGCATCGTGCGCGCCCTGCAAGCCCTACCTGTAAAGCCGACCGTGCGCGTCGTAATGTCAAAAGAAATTAGCCCACGCGAGTACGAGCCCCTTTTTAGGCGGCTTAGCGAGGTCTCGTACGTGATGGCCTGCCCCGTGGACTCCTACGAGATGAGCTCGTACAAAAGCGTGAAAAGCTACGAAAAGAGGTTCGCGGACGCCTTCGCCGCGCTCGCGCCCTACGTCGCGATCTGGGAGATCGGCAACGAAATAAACGGCGAGGGCTGGCTCGGGGATGACGCGAGCTTCATCGCCGCCAAGATGATCGTAGCCTTCGAGCTCATCCACAAAAAGGGCGCCAAGACGGCGCTTACGGCCTATTATACGCCGAGCGGAGCACAGAAAACGCAGATGCACGAGTGGCTGCGAAAATTCGTGCCGCAGGATATGAAAGATGGGCTTGATTATCTTTTCGTAAGCTACTACGAGGACGATAACGAGGGCTTCGCGCCTGATTGGAGTGAAATTTTTACCGATCTGCAAAGCGCCTTTCCCGCTTCGAAACTCGGCATCAGCGAGTGCGGAAACACGGCGTCAGACGCCACGCAGGCGAGCAAAAAGGCGATGATGAGACGGTATTATACGATGCCGCACTACGTGAAAAACTACGTGGGCGGGTATTTTTGGTGGTATTTCGTGCAAGACTGCGCCAGCGGCGCGGGACCTGGCGCTTCAAACGGCAAAAATCGCAGCGCGCGCGATAAGACGAAAGCCACGGACGAGCTACTAAAAAGCCTTAGCGAAGCAATAGGCGAAGCGTACAAATAATGCGCGGAGGATTTCAAATTTAAAGCGAAATTTTACGATTTTTAAGTGCAACGAGGTAAAATTTAGATATGAAAACTTTTATAAAAATTTTAAAAATTACCGCCTTGGTCGCGAGCGTTGCGTGCGTGCTTTTTGTGCTGTATATATTTGTGATTTTAAATTTGCTTTTTTCATCCGATACGCCCGAGGGTTGCGATCCTAGTATGCCCACTAGCGCGTGTGATTATATCGATGAAAAATTTGAAAAAGAGCTACAAAATTTGCCTCCCGTCGCCGCTCTGCCTAGCCTAGAAAAAAGGCCCGTATTTTGGCTAGGCGAGAAAAAATTCGCAGGAGGCGCGAAGTTTGATTATCTATACATTAAGGACGATTTTGGAGTCTGGCTTAGGTATGAGGACAGCGATAGCGACGACTTTTTGCTGCAGAAAGACATGCCAGAGCGCTACTATGGATACGACGAGATCGATCGTTCGCCGAATGAGGATTGGGTGCGTAGCCAACTTAAATATTATAGCTACGGCATCTACGATATTTCGCTTTTTGAAAACGAAGCCAAGATATTTTCTCAAACGGCGTATAAGGTCGTGAGGAAATTTATCGGTTTCTTTAATCTACACTCTATGGAGGGTACCTCTTTTGCGGCTCCACAAGGCACCGAGGAAAATTTAAACGCTATAAGCGAGCTTCAAACTCCGCTTGCGGATTTTCCGCAAAAGCAGAACTACTCCGCGCTCGGTTGGGCTGATCAGTCCGAAGCTGAAGGTTATGTCGGAGATGAAATAGCCAAAAAGCTCGCTCGCAATATCTTTGAGATCAAAGGCGATGGATGGCGACAAACCATACGCATAAACAGCCGCGCCAAGGATATAAAGGTAATTTGCGGCGATGAAATTTGCCTCGCGCTTGCCTTTGATGAGAGCAAGATCAATAGCTGCGATAACGGCGCTGCATCCACGGCAATTTATACGCTAAATTTAAAGCAAAAATTTAATAATTTTCATATGCTTACTAGTAGGAATTTTAACTACGTTAAGCTCGGCGATAAATACACTTTAGATGACGTGGAATCCTTTAAAATAGTTTTATCGAGATTCAGATATATCGAGGGGTATAACAAAGATCGCGAGATCACGGACTACGAGGTTATATTGCGAAATAGCGAGGGCGAGCAGGTTAATGAAATCTGCAGAAACGAAATTAAGAGGGCTCGCAGTCGCTTGCGATAAATCTAAGATAGCGCCGCAGTATTTGACACATAAGGTCGTGATTACGACGCGCTTTAATTTAGCTCTTAAATTTATGCGAGAATTTTAAAATTCTAAGCTTCAGGCTTTAAAATTTGCCCGCGGAGCTTTTAAAATTTATCGCGCGACTTAGGTTTGTTTTATCCGCGCTAAAACAGCGAAATTTTTAGGGCGTCGCGATAACTAGGCGCAAGATAGTGAAATTTCACAAAGCTGCGGCAAACAAGATACGCAGAGAATGCACGCAAATTTCAAATTTATCTGGATTTTGCCCGCCCGACGCCGAGCACCATTATTTAGCTAAAATCCCTCTTGCTCGCTTTACTTTTCGCTCGTCTTACGATTTGCTCGTCTTATAATTCCTGCTTGATATTGCACTTTGCGAAACTACTTGCTGCGCGCCCTTTCGCAAAACTGCGCGGTATGCGGGATTGTGCCCATCGCTCGCAAGTTTTGCAGCACATGCGCGCGATAAAATTCTGTAGCACAGGTATTTTCAATAAATTTTGATTTAAAAGCGCAAACATAGAGGCGTTTAAATTTAAAGCTCATGCGCTCCACGGCTAGCCTGCAAACGCTCTGCCCGCAAGCATCCCAGCATAGCAAAACAGCATACAAACGCATACGCTTAAGACCGCGTTTAGCATGCCTATAGCAAATTCTCGCGCCAGCAATAATTGCAGTGTATCGTAGCTGAACGTAGAAAATGTAGTAAAGCCGCCCAGCGCGCCTGCGACAAAAAATACCCGCAGGCTCTGCGTTAAATTTAGCGCGAGTAAAAACCCTATCAGCAAGCTTCCCAGCGCATTCACGCAAAAAGTAGCGATCGGAAACGCGCTCCAAAATCCGGCGCGATCCATTGCGCGCGCGATCGCTCCGCTTAAGCCTACTCGCGCCATCGCGCCTACACAGCCGCCTAGCCCCGCTAAAATCAAGTTCGTCAATCCAAGTCCTTTTAAAATTTGTAAATTTTATTTCGCCATCTAGCCTCCATAGGACGAAAGATGTGCGACCTCGCTATTTTAACGCGGCACGTTAAAATTCTCTTTTAAAATTTGCTCGCGCTTTTTGAAATTTCGTTTTAAAATTTACTCGCGCGACGAAACGCGACGTTTTACGCGCCGCCGCAAGATGGAGACCAAACGCGCGCAGTGTAAGAGGACGGCAAGGCAAAAACTACGAGACGCAAAAGGGCGGCGTAGCAAACAGCGCACATAGAACCGCTCTGACGTGCCCGTAGCAGGCACCTAAACTGCGCTTGTAGGGGAACGACGGCAAGGCAAAACATAACGCAGTAAAATCGTCCGCAGCGCTACTACAGAGGGCGCTACTGTAGCACCTTTTTTAGCGCCAGCGCAAATAGCACGACGTAGAGGACGAGTAGCCATTTTTTCTGAGTTTCGCGCTTTGCACGGCGAGCCTGAGAGGTACCGAAATACACGCCCAAAAGCCCGCCCACAGCTAGCAGCGCGCCGCGTTCGTAATCCACATGGCCATTGTACGAAAGGCTTAAAAGCGCGCTAAATGAGCCGAAAACGATGAAAAATAGCCCCATGCTGACCGCTCTTTTGATATCGACGCCCAAAAATCCGACTAAAATCGGCGTCAAAAATACCGCGCCGCCCACGCCCATGCTAAGCGCGATCGCGCCGATAGCAAAGCCGATGAAAAACAGCGCCGCGCCGTGGGGATCGGCGTTGCCGCCGCTTGTTACGTTCGTGCTAAAGAGTTTGAGAAATGAGATCGCAAGCGTCAGCAAAAGACCGATCTCAAGCACGATTTCCGGCGAGTATTTTACGATGAATCCCGATATGCTCGCGCCGCACAGCCCTCCGAGCCCCACCGCGATGCCGCTATCTAGGCGGAGTCTGCCCGCGCGGTAGTTAAGATATGAGCCGAAAAGCGAGACGATGAACATCTGCATCACCGAGATGCCCGCTGCGGTCTTGACGTCGTAGCCTAGAGCCATCATCACGGGCATTACGACCGTGCCGCCGCCGATACCGAAAAAGCCCGATATGAAGCCCACGACAGCGCCGACAAAGGGGAGTTCTAGCATTTTTGATCCTTGAAATTTGAAGCGAAGTTTATAGCTTTAAAATTTAAAGCTCGCTAAATTTGCGGAATTTTGGATTTGAAAGCGGGAAATTTGCGGGATTTTAAAGTATGAAATTTCAGAGCGCGGAATTTTAATTGCAGAAATTCGGCTAAGAACTTTATGCGCTGGGTTACTAGAGTTTGTAGCGACGGCGTATTTTACTGCGTTTGCGGATTTTTGGAATTTCAAAGCGTGAAATTTTGGCTCAAAATTTTTATCGCAACAGAACGCAAGCCATAAATTTCTGCTCGAAATTTTATACGGAGCTGGCTCGATCTGCATTTGTTTGTGTTGCGGCAAGTATAAATTTTAGATCATAATTCTGCGCTTGGACTGCGGCGGTTTAGCGTAAATTTGGATTAAAATTTTACGTTTAGATCGCGGGCGCAGTATTTTTGCCGCGATTAAATTTTCGACAGGATTTTATACGGCAAAATTCCGCAAAGTAAAATTTTAGACAAAATTCCTACAGCGGATTGCAAGTAAAATTCCTTCCGCATAAAGTTACGCTTCCATCCACGATTGCACGCGCGGCGCATCTCCTTCGTGAAAATTCTTTCTGTGCGGAGGACGGCAGCAAAATTTCCGCGCTTTGTATTCTAAAAATCGCCGCAAAAGCGGTGCAAAATCAAGACAAGATCGGCATAAAATTTTATGCGGAGCGAGCAAACGCAAAGAGCGTAAATTTTACTCTAAAAAATCCTTGCGGTGAAATTTCGCCGCTAAAAGCCCGTCCAAAGCTCACAAGAAGAGTGCCCAAAAACCAAAAAGCCGCCGCCGCAAAATCCTCGCGATAAAATTCCGCCCGCAAATTTCTCCTAGTAAAATTGCTTTGGATATGGGGCGAGATTTGAACTCGCGGCAAATTTTCCGGGCTAAATTTTACGCAAAAATCCGCATTAAACCTGCAAAATTTATCGAAAATTTCTACGAACGGTTTTCGCGCCTTATGAAATTTCCAGCACGATCTCCTTTTTTAGCCCGATCTGTTTGATCTCGAGCACGGAAGCGCCGCCCAAACGCAGCGCAAGCACTTCCGCCTCGCTGCAAGCGCCTGCCAGAGCGATTTCGCGCAACACCTTGCCGCGCCAGGCCTTAGCGTAGTGGCTCAGCACCTTGCCGCCTTTGATGAAACTAAAACTCAGATATTCGCGCTTCATCTCATAAAATTTTTCGTAAAATCCCGCGCGCAGATCTACGACGCACTCATCCGCCAGATACCGATCCAGCGCGGCGGAGAAGCTATCGCGATAAAATTTCGCCGCGTCTATGCCGCCGAATTTTTCGCCCTGCTTGAGCTTGTAGTTCGGCAGCGCGTCGCCGCCCAGCACGGGGCCGAAAAGGTTTGAGAAAATTATCGTATTTCGCTCTGCAAACTCCTGTGCGCCGGGGCTTAGCGACGCGTAGCCCAGCGCGCGATACGCGGTGCCCGTGTAGCGCAAAAGCGCCTTCGCGCAGCCTTTTTCAAAGATATTTTCGCGCAGGGATGCATCCCATTTTTTCAGCCCGAAAAGCTTGCAAAGCTCCGCCCCGCTCGCTCCGTCCGTAAAATCCGCGTAGGCGCGCAGCATCTGCAGGCGCTTTTCGTAAAGATCTGCAAAGATGAAATTTTGCTCGCAAATGCGCGTGCCGCCGCTTTGCTCGCTTTTCATCTCGCTTGGGGAAAATAAAATTTTCATACGCTCTCCTTAAAATTTGCTCATTTTACTAAAATTTTGCTTGCATTAAGCCCGCCCAGGCTCGCGCCGCCCGCTCAAATTTAAGCTAAGCGGCGTATAATGGCGCTAAAAATTCCAAGGACGAAAATGCTTTTAGAAGAGCCGCTTTTTTACTACCGCGAAATTTTAAAGACGCATCCGCAAAGCTATCTCGCAGAGGACGACGCTCAGGTCATCATCGGCATCGATTGCGATTATTTCGACGGGTTTAAGATGAGCTTTGAGGCGCTAAAGCTTAAATTTGATGAGGTAAAAAGCGCGAAAGAAGGCGCGAGCGAGTTTAAAAACGCGAGCTTTGCCGGGCTTTTCGGCGTTTTGGGCTACGACATCGTGCGCGCATTCGAAAATATCGGCGCGCCGAAGCAGGCGCTGTATGACTTCCCGCCGTTTTTTTACGCCGATGCCGCAAACTACCTGCACTACGATAAAATCAGCAAAATTTACGATTTTTACGGCAAAGACGCCAAAATTTACGAAAGCCTGCGCGAGCTTAGTTCTCAAGCCTCGCAGCAAAGCTCTGTCGAAGAGGGAGCTGCGCCCCAGAGTGCCGCAAGAACGGATGCCGCGATAAAAAGCGAGGCAAAATCGCAAAACGCGGCGAAACTCGCGCCGCAGAAAAAAGAGCTTAAATTTAAAATTTTAACCGATCTTGGCGCCGAGGAGTCGCATTTTAGCGCGATGGTCGAAGCCGCAAAAGAAAAGATAAAAAGCGGCGACGTGTTTCAGGTCGTGCTGGGCGAAATTTTAAAAATCGGCACGAATCTCGGCAGCTTGGACTTTTACGAGCGACTCAAAAAGAATAATCCAAGCCCCTATATGTTTCACTTCCCGACGCCCTACGGCTGCGTCGCGGGCTCCAGCCCCGAGCTCATTATGGAGATTAAAAAGGACGAAATTTTCGTCGCCCCCATCGCGGGCACCCGCAGCAGAGGCGCGAATGCCGAAGCCGACGCGGCGCTTGAGCGCGAGCTTTTAAGCGACGAAAAGGAGCTTGCGGAGCATCGGATGCTGATCGATCTAGCTCGCAACGACATCGGTAAATTCGCCGCGCCAGCCTCGGTGCGGGTGCAAAACGCGATACGCGTCGTGCGCTACGAAAGCGTGATGCACATCGTAAGCGAGGTCTACGGCAGTAAGCCGCGCGGGGTGAGCGCGTTTGAGGTGCTTAGCACGATCTTTCCTGCGGGCACGCTAAGCGGCAGCCCGAAGATTCGCGCGATGCAGATCATAAATGAGCTGGAGCGCTACGAGCGCGGTATATACGGCGGCGGAATCGGGTTTTGGCGCTTTAGCGGCGACGTGATGCAGGCGATTTTGATTCGCTCGGCGATCTTCGTAAATCGCGACGCGCAAAATTCCTGCTCGGACGAGAATTTTAAACGAAATTCCTGTTTAAATTTAGACGCTACTTGCAGCGGGATAAATTCCCAAGCGACGGAGCTTTGCTACGATGAAAATCCCGAAACGACGAAGCTTCGCGGTGCTGCGGCGCAAAAGGGCAGCGGCGGGGCGCAAAATTTAGCTCGCGCAAGCGAGCGCGACGCGAGATTAAATTTAAAAGCTTGCGCGGGCGGCGGGGCGCTAAATTTAGAACACGGGAGCTTTAACCGCGCGATGCGATTTGAGGCTGCTAAATTTAACGCGGAGAATTTCGGCTGCGAAGGGCTAAGTAATCTCGTATTTATCGGCGCAGGCGCGGGTATCGTTTACGACAGCTCGCCAAAGAGCGAATACGCGGAGATTTGCAAAAAGCGCAAAAGCCCGCTCAAGGCGATTGAGGAGCTATGCGAGGAAGCTTAGACGCTTAAGCTTATCGGCTCAGACGCGCCGTTTGCTTCGGTGCGAGTTTGATTCGGCTAAATTTAAAAGCGTGTTCGCTGCGAGAGCGTTAAAATTTAACGACGAGCTTCATCAAGCGCCGCAAAGCCGTGCAACGTCGCGACAGATGTGGTAATGATGCAGCCGTAGGCGGAATTTTAAATTTAGCCCGCTAGCGGCGTTAAAGCGGCATCGGATTTGTCCGCCGCAAAGCGGTTAAATTTAAACTATTTAGAATTTTAAAGAGGCGCAAATGCCCTAAAAAAGGATAAAATTTTGATTTTAATGATAGATAATTACGACAGCTTCGTTTTTAATATTTATCAATACATTTTGGAGCTAAGCGACGAGGAGGTGCGCTACTTCCGCAACGACGAGATAACGCTGCAGCAGGTGCGCGAACTTGCCCCGTCGCACATAATCCTAAGTCCCGGACCAAATCATCCAAAAGACAGCGGCGTCTGCTTAGAAATTTTGCGCGCGGATTTGGACGTGCCGATTTTGGGCGTGTGCCTTGGGCATCAGGCGATCGGATACGCGGCGGGCGCGCAGATAAAGCAGCTGGAGGTGCCGCTGCACGGCAAGAGCTCGTCGATCGAAATTTTCAATGACGGCGTGCTTTTTAGCGGGCTGCCGCGTAAATTTGAAGTGATGCGCTATCACTCGCTTTATGTGGACGAAGCGACGTTGCCGCGCGAGTTTGAAATTTTAGCAAAGAGCGAAAATGACGGCGTTATAATGGCGATGAAGCACCGAAATAAGCCTGTTTTCGGCATTCAATTTCATCCCGAGAGCTTTTTTACGCAATACGGCAAAAAGATCATCGAAAATTTCATCAATTACGGCAAAAAGATAATTTTAAAGGAGAAACTCGTGGTAAATTTCGCCCCGTTTATGTTGAAGCTACAAAAGGGCTTCCCGCTAGACAGCGACGATTACGCGGTCATTTGCAAGGCGCTTTACGAGCAGGATTACGACATCGTGCAGCTTGCGGGGCTGCTCGTGCTGATCAGCGAAAAATCGCTCTATCCAAGCAGTCTCACGGCGCTCGTGCGCAGTATCTTAAAATACTCGATCACCTACGACGATCCGAGCCCGATGTTTGACATCGTGGGCACGGGCGGCGATAGACTAAAGACGATTAATATCTCTACGACCGTGGCCTTTATCGCGGCAAGCTTCGGCGTACGCGTCGCCAAGCACGGCAACCGCGCCATTACTAGCAGATCGGGCAGCTCCGATGCTCTGGATGCTTTGGGCGTGCCGCTACTTAGCGATCTTGCGCAGATTAGGGCGCTGCTAGATCGCACGGGGCTAGCGTTTTTTCACGCGCCGTTTTTTCACAAGATCACCGCCGAGGTCAAAGAGGTGCGAAACCGCCTAAAAATCGGAACCGTCTTTAATATAATGGGACCGCTTCTAAATCCGAATTTAAGCCTAAGCAATCAGATCGTGGGCAATTATCTGGAGGAAGTAAACGGACTCATCGCCGAAACGTTGATGATTTTGGGGCGCAAGCACGCTCTGGTGGTGCACGGCATGGACGGCATGGACGAGATCAGCCTATGTGACGAAACGCTAATCCACGAGGTCAAGGACGGCAAAATTTTAGAATACCGCGTAAATCCCGAGCAGTTCGGCTTTAAACGCGCATTTCACGGCGATATAGAGGGCGGCGACGGCGAGGCTAACGCCGAAACTTTAAAGCAAATTTTAAAAGGCGAGCTTAGCGGGCCGAAATTTGACATCGTCGTGCTAAACGCGATGTTTGCGCTATACTGCGCCGATGTCGTGTCAAGCCCCGCGGAGGCTAAGCCGCTAATTTTAGAGGCGATCAAATCTGGCAAAACGTGGGAATTTTACGAAAACTACGTAGGAGCGAGAGCTTAGATGACTAGCGGCGAAAAGAGGGAGTTTTTAAGCGAGCAGCTCATCAGCTATCTGGGCAACAAGCGCTCGCTGCTAGCGCCGATAGAGCGGGCGATCTGCGAGATTAAGGCGGAGCTTGGGCAGGGCAAGATCAGCTTCGCAGACGTCTTCAGCGGCAGCGGCATCGTCGCGCGCCTGGCCAAAGCGCACTCAAGCCTCGTGATCGCAAACGACTTGGAGGGCTACTCGCGCGCGATAAACTCCTGCTATCTTTCAAATTTTAGCGACGGGCTGTGGCGAGAATTGAGCGAGCTGCACGCCGAAATTTTAAGAAATTTTACGCCGAAGGAGAGCTTTTTTAGCGAGCTGTACGCGCCGAAGGACGATGAGAATATCAAGGCGGGCGAGCGCGCTTTTTACACGCGCCGAAACGCCCTGATTTTGGGTGGACTTTGCGAGCAGATCGGTAAAATCCCGCAAAAATTTCGCGATTTTTTCACCGCGCCACTGCTTAGCGAGGCGAGCATCCACTCAAACACGGGCGGCGTTTTTAAGGGCTTTTACAAGGACAAAGCGGGCGTGGGTAAGTTCGGCGGCAGCGGCGAAAATGCGCTAGCTCGCATAATGGGCGAGATTTCTTTGCGCCTGCCCGTGCTTTCAAATTTCGCCTGCAAAAGCGCGGTCTTTCAAGAGGACGCCGCGCGCTTTGCACAGAGCGCGCGCGAGCGCTTTTCGCAGCTTGACGTCGCATATTTTGATCCACCCTATAATCAGCACCCCTACGGCTCGAACTATTTTATGCTAAATTTGATCACGGATTTTATAAACGATGGCAAGCACCCAAATGCTGTGGGGCTTAGCAAGGTTTCTGGGATCCCTGCAGACTGGAACCGCTCGGCATACAACAAAAAATCAAGCGCTGCGGAGGAATTTTTCGCGCTACTAGCGAAATTCCCGGCGAAATTTTTAATAATCTCTTTTAATTCCGAGGGCTTCATTTCGAAGGCGGAATTTTTAAAAAACCTCGCACACATCGGCTCCGTGCGCACGATAGAGATCCGCTATCCGACCTACCGCGCGAGCAGAAATTTAAACGCGCGCGAGCTTTACGTGACGGAATTTTTATATGTCGTACAGAAGTAAGATTAAAATTTGCGGCATTAAAAGCGCTGCCGAAGCCCGCGCAGTGCTGGCGTGCAGCTCGGCTTTATACGCAAATTTAGAGCGCGCGGACGGCGCCAAAAATTTACCGCAATCGGGTGGCGAGAGCTCAATGAAAACTCCTAATTTTTGCGGCGAAAATTCTAGGCGGAATTTTAATTTGGACTCTGAAAATTCTACGCGAAATTTCAATTCTTACGGCCAAAATTTCGCGCAAAATTTTAATCAGGGCGGCAAGAATTTCACCTGCCGCGCACAAAGTCATGCAAATTTTACGCCCGAGCAAAATTCCGATTGCGATAAAAATTTCAGTAGCGATTCGCGAAGCCAGGGCAACGGCTCGGGCGCGCGCGTGGAATTTTTAGGCGTGATCTTCGTATCAAGCTCCAAACGTCGCGTTAGCGTAGAAACAGCGCGCAAGATCGCACGCATCGCGCACCAAAACGGCGTAAAGTGCGTCGGAGTTTTTGCTTTGAGCTGCAAAAAACATGGCGCCGCCGCGTGTGAATGTAAAAATTTTAGCGGCAAAGCCTGCGGCGATGAAATTTGCAAAGATAAAATTTACGCGGGCACTAGCGGAAGCGTAGAATTTTATGAAGCCGCGGAATTCTGCAAAAAGCAGCGCGAGGATTTGAGCGTAAATTTAAACGCAAACCTTGACGCACCTGCTTCGATAAAAGATCTAAATTCTGAAATTTTTGGCGCGGAAGCTTTAAACGAGGGGCAAATTTTAAAAATTTGTGAGATTTGTGAGCTAGACTGCGCTCAGATTTATGGACGCATAAGCGCGGATTTCAAAGCGCGCCTTAACGCGGCGGGCATCGAGGCGTGGCAGGTGCTAAGCATTGGCGCTGAGATGCCGCCGCTTGAAGGTTTGAGCTGTGATCGGATATTATTCGACGCCAAAGGAGCGAGTTTGGGTGGCAACGGCGTGAGCTTTGATTGGGATCTACTGCGACGCGCAGGACTTGGCTACGAAGGACGAGATGGCGCAATGAGCGATGAAAAATGCTGCGCGGGCAGCACGGCTCAAACCAGAGACGGCAAAAAATGCGACTCGGCTAGCGGGCGATGCGATACGCAAAATGACGCAGCAAGTGACGAAAAATGCTATGTAACGGGCATGGTGCAAGATGTTGGCGGCATAAGGAGCTATCTTAAACATAGCGCGATCTATAGCGGATATAGCGAGGAGAATTTAAAGCGCGATACAAACGGCAGCTGCGGCAATTCCTGCGTGGAGCATAGCGAAAACGGAAATTTGAAGCTCAAGAGAGTAAGCAACATGTGCTGTGCCTCTAATAGCAATGAAGCGAGCGAGCGCGCACATGATATTGTTCGATCGAGCAATACGAAACAAGAAGCGAGCGCCGATCGTCGCGCCGCAAAGAATGACGATGAGTGCAAATTTAGTGCGTGTGCTACCGCTCGGCTGAGTGGTGTAAGACTCACAAGCGAAGGCGTCAATGATCAAGGCGCAAGAGACTATGAGGCGAGCGCGCCAAATATTTCAAATGACGGCGGCGAAGTAGGCAAGCTGGGTGCCACAAAAGATGATAGCGCGAATAAACATAGCGCTGCTGCTAAAAGCGGCGCGATCTCTTTTATTCTTGCAGGCGGCATCGGCGCGCAAAATATCCGTGAGGCACTCGCACTGCACCCATACGCTATCGATCTAAATAGCCGCGTGGAGGACGCGCGAGGCATTAAAGATCCACAAAAGATAAGCGAAATTTTGCAAATTTTAAAAAATGCGCAAGGCTGATCTCTGCGTGCAAACTCGCGCGATAGTTATATCTAAATCAAGCGTGTATAAGGAGGAGCCAAATGCATAACGACGAAATTGCTAGGTTTGGCATAAGTAAAACGCGGTATGATAAAAATATAAAGGACTTCTTGCAAAATAAGAATTGCGATAAGCGAAATTTGGCGGGTGGTGGGCTAAAATTTACGAGCGATGGCAGGCGAAATTCTATAAATGTCAGCGAACGAAATTTTACGAATGCCGTTGAACAAAAATCGCAAAGGGATCTCTCTTGCGCCGCTGATACGCCTCTGCAAAATTTTAAAACTCAAGCAAGAGATTACGATAAAGAGCCGATAATCATAAAAGACCACGCTATAATTTTAAATGCTATCATCGGCGCGATCTATATCATTACTACGATATTGATGGCGATATGCGGTAAATTTTCCGCCCAGCAAATTTTATTTCTCGTTTTGCTGGATTGCTATTTTCCGCTCAGAGCATTAAATAAATTTTCAAATTTCGGCAAGCGCTATATATGCTTTAAAAATGACGATATAACCCTATACTCTAAGAAGACGGAAGCCGTTTTATATGAGACCAAAATTTCAGATATAACTTGTATCAAACGAACCACGGGATCGTCATACCCCGAAATATCAAAAAAGACAAAATGCCTTATGCTGCTATTTGCTTTTATATACTTGCTTTTGGTCTTTTTCATAGCGGTAGTGATAGACGGAAAGGAGGAAAATTTTTGGATAATTTTTGCGGTAATTATATCGATTAGCTTTTTTCCTTTATTGCTATATAGGCTTTTTAACGGGCTAGGCTTTGATATTATAAATGACAGCATATTGATATATGACAAAAATTCTTTTATAGAGGTTTCGTTTCTAAGTAGCAAAGAATACAGGGAGCTAAAAGCCTATTTTCTACTCAAAACAGGGAAAAATTTAGATAAAATCCCGCCACAAATTTTTGTGTAGGTTATAGAGAATAAAGATGAATAAAAAACAGAGGCTTGAGAAGCTAAATAAAATTTTAAATGAACGGCATCAAAATTTAGAGCAAGGATCACAGGAGGATTCTAATGCCAGAAATTCTGACAGTAAGAATTCTAAATTTGAAAAACTCACGGATGACTCTACGATAAATACAAACGAAAAACCTAATAAATTTGAACAAAATCCGAGTTGCGCTAGTGATTATAATAAAGAGCCTTTAGTGCTCAAAGATAGGACTAGTTTTTATATAGTTCTTGCTACGGTATGCACGCTTGCAATTATGATTTTTATGTATTCATACGAACCCAATCAAACTAGATATAATCAGCTTTTTATAGTATTTCCATTTTTCGGATTGCCTATAATAATGGAATATTTTACAAATTTTTACAATAAGAAATTTGTAAAATTTTATAATGATCGAGTTACTTATTGTACAAACAAAATGCCCGAAAAAACTATATTCTTAGATGATCTTAAGGATGTAAAAAGAGCCTATTTCGCAAGAGATAATGAGTGGCTTAGGAGGCAAGGCGTTTTTTATAGATTCTTCTTAAAATTTGATCCATACACTACGATAATCGCTTTTTTATTGATCTGTATATTAGTATTGGCTATCGACGTAAGAAAATATATAGAAACAAGTAGTTTCAGAGTATTTTTCATATCTATACTTGCATTTTTGTTTTTATTCATCTCAAAATTTATATATTTTTTGGTTTTTAAATTTCAACTTAGATTTATATTCTACGATAATATAATAATCCGAGGCAAGGATAAAGATATCGCCTTTACGATAGAAACTATGGACGACTACGTCAGGATAAAAGAATTTTTTATGAGGACAAAAGACATTGATTTGGATAAGACCCAGCGCCACATGTGGCTAGATTTTAATTAGCAATTAAAGAGTTTTGGATTAAAAGAAGCCTCAATCGGAGAAGCCTTTAAATTTTAAAATTTAAAAGCAAGTCTTAAAAATTGATCTAATCTTTCTTGTGCGGAATCTATTTTATCGTTGCGCTTTATCACGTTACTAAATACGGCTACAAATTCTTAAATTCCATCTCCAGCTGCTTGCGCCAGTCTTGCAGCGATCACTCCGCTCCGGCAGCGTATTTCTTTATAAGTACGCTGCTGGAGCTTGGCTAGATACGCCGCCTCTGTATTCAATTGGTCTCTGAGATTAAATATCAGCCTTAAACGCTGCGCCTTTGAAAAATCCCCACGTAAAGCGCGAAAACAAAACCGATCGCGACCGCGTAAGGAGCGAACTCGGTGATGCCTTTAGCCGAGCTTGCGAGCAAGAAATTGTGCGCGATCGCAGCGCCCGCCGCCATGCCGATGACGAATATGCCCGAGCTTAAATTTCCCGTCCCGGCCTGCACCAGATGCTTACCCGGGCAGCCCTCGCTGAGGCTGAAGCAAAGACCCGCGAGCACCATACCCAAGAAATTCCAAACGAAATCGTTGTGTGCGATAGGCTGGCCTTCGAAGCCGAGCTTGTATTGTCCAAACGCGATATTTGCGATGCTCGCAAACACGATGACGCTTAACACGCCCCAAAACATCGAGAAATCGCCGCGGAAAATTCTACCGAACGCGCCGACGCTGCAAAATTTGCTTCTGTGCATCACGATGCCTACGATAATACCCGCAGCCAGCGAGATGCCTACCGCGGCGTGTTGCGCGCCGGGGCCTTTAGCGGAGATAAAAAGCGCGCCGCCCTCGCCCGTTTTGAGTCCGAAAACCAAGGCCGCAAGCAGCGTAGCGCCCAGTAACACGGGCAAAATTCCGATCGCGCCGCTAAGTCTTGCCTCTTTGCTCGCCTCATAGCCGCGCTTTTTAAGCAAAAACCCAATGAGTACGCCGCAGATCAGACCCGCTAACCCGGCTAGCGCGCTCAAATCGCCTCCGCCTAGGCGCAAAAATGCGCGCCACGGACATCCCAAAAACACAAGGCAGCCGATCATCGCGAAAATCCCTAGGAAAAATTTCGCAAACGGCGAGCTGCCCGTAACCGGCGCGAACTCGCGCGTCCAAAGCACGCTTGCTAAAAAGCCGCCGAACACGAGCCCTATGATCTCCGGACGAATGTATTGCACTGCGGCAGCTCGGTGAAAGCCCAGCGCGCCGGTGGTATCGCGTAAAAAGCAAGCGACGCAAACGCCCATATTGCCCGGGTTTCCAAAATGCACTAGCGTCGCACCCAGCACGCCTAGCACGGCGCCTGCGATGATGTACCATTTAACGTTATTCATGAAAAGATCCTGAAATAATCTAGATCGACCGATCTCTTAGGCGCGATTTTATCCTTTGTAAAATAAAAAGCAAATAAATTCCGATCTGAATTTGCGAAAAGCGAAATTTCAAAATCGCGCGAGCGGCCGCTAAATTTAAACGCAAGCAAATCGCCGACGTTTAAATTTAGACTCTTTGTTGCAACAAAAACGCCGAATTTATCCGCCCAAATACGACGCAGGCAAAGAGCGGAAATACTGCAGGAGCGGCGCGGAAGGATATGGACAATACGCAGTCAAAGCGCGTAAGCGGCTCAGACGAAGCGCAGTACTTGCCGCCAATAAAAACAAATTTCAAATATTTTTGAAATTAAATTTCAACCTTATTTAAGTATGTAGATATATAATAATGTATTTCAATTTTATTTTAAAGGTCGGGGCATGAAAAAGCAAATTTTATTGGTGCCGCTTGCAATAGGCGCGATAGGCGGAGCGAATGCGGCCGAAAATAACGCCACGAAGTCGCAAGATCTAGGCCAAATCGTCGTGCAAGCGACGGTAAGCGCGGTCGATAACCTAAAATACGCGGGCTCGGCCGGAATTTTAACCCCCAAAGATATGAAAGCCAAAACCAACGTGATCGATTCGATCATGCAGATACCGGGCGTCGACGGCAGTATGGATATGGGGCGGCAAATCGGCAGGCAGTTTCAGATCCGCGGATTCGGATATCAAAGCGATGAGCGCGTCATCATCAAACAAGATGGCGTGCGCAGAAGCGCGGGAATGTACTCGAATATGATCTCATCCTTCCGCACCGATAGCGACATCCTAAAGCGCGTCGAGGTCGTAAAGGGCGCCTCGTCGGTGCTGCACGGCTCGGGTGCGATCGGCGGTATCGTAAATATGCAAACCAAAAGCGCGAGCGATTATCTACACGACGGCAAAAACGTAGGCTTGATGCTAGGACAGAGGCTTGAATCAAACAATATGCATAGCACGCGCGGCGCAATCTACGGCAAGGGCGAGGAAATTCCGATCGACGTTTTGCTCTACGGCAAGCGCGCGAGCTACGGCAATATTAAGCTCGCAGACGGCGGCACGCACTACGCCACGGATTACGATAAGAGCTTTAATAACGAGCATATCGATACTGGATTTTTTAAGATCGGCGCAAATTTAGACGATCACCGCATAAGCTTCAGCGCCTTTGATTACGACGAAAATTTACACACGATGTGGCAGACACTATGGCAAAATGATGCAGATCTCTTCGTAAGTGGAAATTTAAGCCAGAGAGATTATGTTTTTGATTGGAGCTTCACGCCGCAAAGCCCGCTAGTGGATATGTCTTTTAAGGCCTACAAAAGCAGAGCCGAGTATAAACGCGGCTATATCGACGGCGCAGATACCGGCAGCTACACGAACAAAGACGATCGTAAGGGACTAGAGATCAAAAATATCTCGGAATTCGACACGGGCTTTTTAAATCATAGCTTCGCTTTCGGCGGCGATTACGAAAATAGGCAAGAGGATGCGATCTTTATCCAAAATGGAGCACTAAGAGATTTCGCCTCATTTCCGAATGAATACAATAGCTACGGGCTTTTCGCGCAGGATCTGATCCGCTTGCACGATGATTTAGAGCTCACCTTAGGCGGTAGATACGATAGATTCGATCGTGACATCAAAGGCAAACCCACAAAATTTAAAGATTCCAGATTTTCTCCGCGCGCGGCGATTGCCTACACTCTATTTGATAAATTTACGCTTTTAGCGGGATACAGCGAGAGTTTCCGCGCGCCTACTCCGCATGAAACATCGCAATCAGGACCGATTAACCGAATGTATTATTACATCCCAAATCCCGATCTAAAGCCTGAAACCGTCAAAGAGTACGAGGTCGGATTTAGCTTTAAACAGGATGAAATTTTTACGGACGATCACTTCGATATGAAATTTATCTATTTTAACGGCAATATCAAAGATATGATTGACATTAAGCCGCTACCGCATCTAGGCGTGCCGCCGGGCGGCTTTTCGCAACAATACGGGCAGTATCAAAATATCGATCAAGCCAAAAGGCATGGTTTTGAGCTAAGCTCAAACTACCAAACGCAGGACTTTGATTTCGGCGCGAGCTTCGAGCGACTTAGAATTTACAATAAAAAGACGCACGAAAACATCAATAACCACGCCAAAAAACTAAGCGCGAACATAGATTATTCGCCGCTGCAAGATTTGAGTCTAGGATTTCAGGTGAGCCACTATTTCAAACCTCACTCCAAACCCGCTTCATATTTTGCACGCGGGAGGGAGTATTTTTATGTAGATAAGTCCTTTACGATCGCTAATTTTAGAGGAAGTTACAAGATCAAAAACGGCATTATTCCGGCCCTTGACGGCGCGGACGTAAGCTTTGGCGTAAATAATATTTTCGATCGACACTACATCAACGCAAACCGCACGCGCGAGACTGTGGTGGTGGGTGCTGGACGAAATTTCTACGTCGATTTGGAAGTAAGATTTTAGATTAAGCTTATACGGGCAAGGCGCGGGTTAAATTTTAAAGCTTACCCGAGCTTGCGTCCTCTTTCTTTTTAAATTTAAGCCTCATCGCGACCTTTTGGCGATGAGGCTTGAATGTGGCATAAATTTCTAGCGCTATAAAATTCCGCAATTTTTAAAATTTAACAAATTACAAAAATTTTATGGGTCGCAAAGCCCGCAAGTTGCGAAATTACACGCCTCATCAATCGATAGCGTTGGAGCTTTTTAGTACCACTAGATGTTTTTTGCCCGCGAAGCTTAGCACTACGGCTGCATTATTTTCGTCGATTTCGCGCACCAGCTCTACTCGCACGTCGCTAGGTCTTGCGGTATCCGAGCTAAGCAGCTCATTTTCTAAAATGTTTCTAAATGCCGAAACCTTGGGCTCTTTTGCATCCGATCTTTCTTTTGCTCCCTCGCGAAATTCCATCGTGCCACTCTCGGCAGGGCTTACTTTAAGCGGCGAAATTTTATCCTCTGCTCTTATATTCTCGGCGCTCTCAGAGCTTTCGTCCGCCTCCGTAGCTTCCGAACGCTCGGCACGCGCAACCTCATCGTAAAATTTATCGCGCATGCTCTCTTCGCTCACGTTCTCGCCTCTTAAAAAATCTGCGCTATCTACGTTTTTTAAGTCGTTAGAATTTTTGGAATTTAAAGCGGAGGCCTCATCTTTTTTCGCAAACTCTTGCGCGTCAGAATAATTTGGGTTCTTTGATCCGCTCTGATTTTTAAAAGAGGAGTCGTTTAAAATTTCATCTATGCCCGCTTCGTCCACATCGGCATCCTCCACGCTAGCGTCGTCTTCAAAAACCCGCCATGTCTCGTCGATACTTTTTTGCGGCTTGTGTGATAAAAATTTTCGCACGCCGACGAAAGCCGCAGCCGCAAGTAGTAGCGCTACGATTATCGGCATCACGGAAACCCCGCCGCTACCGTCTTGCGCCGTCTCATTCGCCTCACTTTTGACGCTCATTTTGCTTTGATCGAAAGCAGGGTTTTTTACGCGTAAAATGAGTTTGAGATTGCCGTCTTGAGTAAGAGCATCGACCGATAGATCGGCTCCGGTGGGGAAATTTATCTCAATATCCTTGCCCTTAGGCGCTATCGTAAAGCTTTTTAAGACCTTTTGATTGGTGCGCATCTCGTTAAATTTCTCATCGCCGCCAAGCCCTTTTAAAATAAGACTCATCGACTGCCCGTCGACGCGGCGCACGATGTCCGGCTTGTATGCGGAGTCAAACGCCAAGGCGATGTCTACGCTATCGTCGTGGTTGAAAAGATCGTATTGCATCAGATTGGCGCCGAGGCAAAAATTTGCGATTAAAATCAAAAATATCTTTTTCATGCTTTTTCCGTTAGTTAAAAAGTTCGGCGATCTTGTCTTGCAGCTCGCGCCCGCCGTAGTTAGCGCATAAATTTACGATCGCAGTGCCGATGATAGCGCCGTCTGCGTATTCTTTCGTAGCGCGAACATCGCCGGCAGTGCGGATACCAAAGCCGATAGCTACGGGCAGATCGCTCATTTTTTTAAGATCTGCGACCATATTTTTAAGGCGCGAGATCGGAGTTTGCTTGCTTCCGGTCACGCCGATAGCTCCCACGCCGTAGATGAAGCCTCGTGCGCGGCTCAAAACTCGCGTGGCGCGGTGCTCGCTCGTAACGCTAATAAGCGGGATGAGCGCGATACCGAACTCTTCGCAAAGCGCGAAAATTTCCTCATTTTCCTCATACGGCAGATCGGGGATTATTAGTCCGCTGATGCCGTAGCGCACCGCCTGCGCTACAAACTCGCGCACGCCGTAGGCAAAGATCACGTTGTAATAGACCAAAAACACGAGCGGCTTGCGCGTTTGCACCTCTTTTAAAATTTCAAATACTGTGCCCGCGTTTACGCCGTTTTGCACCGCGGAGAAGCTCGCCTTAAAAATTTCGGGACCGTCCGCGAGCGGGTCGGAATACGGGATGCCGATCTCAAGCAGATCGATCGCGCTTTCGTCTAAATTTGACAAAAACTCCTTCGTGTGCGCTGGGCTCGGATAGCCAGCCACGATGTAGCCGATGTTCGCCTTTTTGCCCGCAAAGGCCGCCTTGATCTTATCCATAAATCGTTCCTTTTTTATAATTCATCACGGTATCCATATCCTTATCGCCCCTGCCGCTTACGTTTACGACGATCGTTTTTTTGCCCTTTAGCTGCGGACAGATCTTTTCCAAATAAGCTAGCGCGTGCGCACTCTCGATCGCGGGGATGATACCCTCAAGCCTACAGAGCAGTTTAAGCGCCGTGATGCACTCATCGTCGGTTACGGCTTCGTATTTTGCGCGACTTATCTCGTGCAGATGCGCGTGCTCCGGGCCCACTCCAGGATAATCAAGTCCCGCCGAGATGCTGTGAACAGGCTCGATCATACCGAATTTATCCTGTAGTATGATCGTTTTCATGCCGTGGATGATGCCCGCACGCCCATTGGTAATAGTCGCTGCATGATAAGGGGTTTGTGCGCCCAAGCCGCCCGCCTCGATGCCCAAGAGCTGTACGTTAGGATCATCCACGAACGCGCTAAAAATTCCTATCGCATTGCTTCCGCCGCCCACGCAGGCTAGGACGTAATCAGCCTTGACTCCCTTGCTTGCGAGCTGCGATCTGGTCTCGGTACCGATGACGCTTTGAAAATCCCTAACCATCTTAGGATACGGATGTGGCCCGACCGCCGAGCCGATGACGTAAAATACGCTCTCTATCTCATTCACCCACGCCTGAATCGCCGCGGTGGTCGCCTCTTTGAGCGTTTTTAAACCGGTGCCGATTTTGATTAAATTTGCGCCCAAAAGCTGCATTCTAAAGGCGTTGAGCTGCTGGCGCGCCGCATCGGTCTCGCCCATATACACGTCGCACTCAAGCCCAAATAGCGCCGCTGCCGTCGCCGTCGCCACGCCGTGCTGGCCTGCGCCGGTTTCTGCGATGACCTTTTTTTTGCCCATCTTCTTAGCTAACAGCGCCTGCGCAAGGGCATTGTTGATTTTATGAGCGCCCGTGTGATTAAGATCCTCGCGCTTTAGATAAATTTCATGCCCGTAGTGCTCGCTAAGGCGCGCAGCGTGATACAGCGGCGTCGGACGCCCCGCATATTCGCGCAGCAAGTAACCCAGCTCGTCTTTAAATTCCTTAGTCTGCGCTATGGTGCTGTACGCATCCTCCAACTCTTCAAGCGCAAACATCGCCGTTTCGGGCACGAACTGCCCGCCGAAACTCCCGAAATACGCCTTTTTATTCATCCTATCTCCTCACATTAAATCGCAAGATTATATAAAATTTCGCGTTAAATTTCGCTTTTTTTACGGCACCTTTTGCGGCGCTTTTTAAATTTATCAGATATGCAGCCGCAAAAAACGCGCGGCATAAAATAGTAAATTTTAAAATTTACACTTCAAATTGCGGCTAATGTTTTGCTTGATGAGCAGCCCCAACTTCGTAAATTTGAATAATTTGTAAATTTATTTGCTTTCATTGCCAATATCGCTCTTTTTAGAATTACCGATAGGGCAAATTATATTGTCAGTATCTGTAAGTCTTAATTTTTTCCACTCTTCAAGGCTATTAACCCTAATCAAATTATGTGGGATTTTTGACGATTCATTAATAATTTCGAGGCACTCGCTCGTTTCTCTTTTAAAATACTGCATAATAAGGTGATTATCGTTATTTTCCAAAGCTTTTTTTATGCATTTTGCTTTTAACTCAACATAATCACTATTACTTAGAGAATTTTTTGAAAAAAGCCGCATTGGAGCGCACTCACTAATTGCTTCCGTATAAATCATACGAAAAACAAAAAACGAAATAATTAGCATAAAAGGTAACAGGATAATATTTTTGTATCGTTTTAAAAATTTCATTTTATTTCCTTGTTGGGAATTTTTAAATTTTATAGTGCTTGATTTGGATCTGGGGTAGTTAGCGTTTATGCTTGAAAGCTTAGAGCCCTTGTAGCTTACGAGGTTATTTGCTTTTAATAAGCTCGCAGCCATTATATTGACACAAAATAGGGCTACTATTAATTTCAAGCACTTATTCATATTTATTTTCATCAAAATTATAAAATTGAATATTCTCAAAATTTTCTAATTCAAGATAGTCCTCTCCTGCGACGTTAAAAATCTCTAACTCTTTTACACATTCGCCCCAGTGAAGTAGGAATTCCGTTTCATAGTGTAAATCGCTAGATACTAACATATCTATCGCCGGATATGGTATGCCTTCATAATCTAGTAAATTTTGATCCACTACTTCAAAGACAAAGGCCTTAAAGCCTGCGTCCTCCTCAATCTTTTTAATTCTTAAATTGTTAAGCTGCTTAATAAGTTTATCCTTACCGGGAAACTCATGCTTTAGCATAATATTTAAAAATTTATTTAGCTCCTCGCCAAAGGCAGGATTATTGAAGCTCTTTTCTTGGTCCACAATACGTTCCTGTGTTAATTTTATCCCGCGAAGCATCCATAAATAGATTATGAGTGTTTAGGTATATATCGTTACTAGCATATAAATTTGAGCCTTTGATATTTATAGCGGTATCTTTATTGCTATCAGTTAAAATTTTAATATTCTTGCCGCTAAGATTAGAGGCTACGGAGCTAGTTGATTTAGAGCTATCTTTGGAAGTGGTTCCGCTAAGCTCTGCAGAGGCGCCTACGCTAAAGCCCCAGGTAACCCAGCTAGAGGATGCGGCAGATCCTTGGAAGATGAGGGCGGCGGTTAAAAGAGCAAGGGTAAAGAAAGAAAGCTGCTTTATAAATTTATTCATTTTTACCTTTTAAGCAGGGTATTAGGAATTCGCTTGCCATTTCATCTTTCTCTATGGGAATTATTTTCCGATATATTATAGATGCCATTGCTACTTGTTATATCCCGTCTACGCATACATCGGCATTTAGTTCGGCGCACATTTTTAGCATTTCTTTACTAAAGTCGATAGAATATACATCGTCCTTCTCCGCCGCGTCTATCATTATATCGATGTTAACGTTTAACTTTAATGCCGATATCCTCTTTTTAATATCGCCAAAGTTTGCTTTTAAAATTTCATACAGATCTTTTAACGCATCGTCCGTGTATACGTGCTCTTTCTTGGCGGTATAACATAGCCAGCTACAGCTATTTCTAACCTTGCCGCGCCTTTCATCTATGTCGCCGATTTTATATTTTTCTATATAACTAATTTTATATTCATTGATCTTCTCATCTAGGATCAAGTCCGAAAAATCAAAGTTATATTTATCCGACGATGCATAAAAAGCAACATACATAGTAGTCATTTATGCTCCTCATAAATTTACAACCCACCAAACTTCTATAATTACCCATTAACGGCTAAATTTTAAATTATGAGATTATGCTATCTCTACCGATATTTGAGCGTCGATTTTGCCGCCATTTTCTTTTAAAATTTCAGGAAATCCCAATTTTATAATCTGTTCTTCGGAGAGGCTATAAGAATAATGGATATTTGCCTCTACGCTCAGCGGAGCGACTATTTTCGCAACTTCGCTAAAAGGCAGCTTAACGTCCAATAGCGCCAAGTAAAAAGCTTCCGTATCGCTATCAAAGACATTTATATAGCAGCCTTTTATATTTTTATCGCCACTATTTGGAGCTTTGATTATTCTTTCATGGCCGGCAGAGGAACCAAAGAAGTATGAAAAACCGGGCTTAACCATATCAAGGCATCCAAAAGATCTCATCTGCTCTATGTTTAAGCTATAGCCATATACATAATAAGGATCGTCTGCATCCGATTTTACGATTTGTTTTATATCTTCCAAATCAAGATCTATTTGCCGCGAATCGGCGTAGCTCTCATCGATACCGAAAGATGTTATATCATAATATGTCTTATAATACATATCGCGTATATGAAATTTAATCCGCTTATCTCTTAAAAGCTTTGGATCTATTTTTAGACCGAGTTTTTGCGCGTCCGATTTCGCAATCGATTCGGGCTCGAATATAAATTCTTTTCCAAAACGACCGCTTTGCCCTTTTGGAATTTTAATCCAATACAGTTCTCGTCCATCTCTTACCGGAAAAAGATAACGGAAAATACCTTTTATACTTTTCATTTTTGAATCCTTCTTGTTTTATTTGCTTTCTCAACCCGCTTTAAATTTACGTTATGCTCGCTTGGATACTCTGCGCGTATTGAAATTTTAAAATCCGCGCCAAGCATCTTTCGCCTGACGGCTAGTACTTTCTTTTTACTATATCGTCTTTCTTTACGAAATACTCTTTTTGACCGCAAGGATAGTAAATTTTACACCACTTGTCGCCACAACTTTCGATAGGAACGACAAATATTCCTTTTCTAACATCTGCTATCGTAAAATTTCCATCTTTTATTATATATATCGGAGCTTTTAAATCATTTCTACTCTTTAATTCATAAAGTTTTTCGACACCTATGGGATAATCGCTAAAAAATGTTTCGCAGGTACTAACATAGCCGCCCCCGTTCCCATAAGTAATAAAATGGTTGGTTAATAAAAGATCTTTGCAGCCGCTAAATATTGCTATGCAAAATACGACTAGCGCTAATGCCGAAATTCTCATCTTATTTTTGCTCCTTTATTGGAATTCTATTTATAACGCCTTATGATATTCCCGTGCGGATATGCTTAAATTTTAATTTATACCTTAAGGCGGCGCCTCATTTTTTGTATGGTATTATATCGCTCTTTTTTACAAATACTTTTATCTCGCTGCACTTTTCAACGACCTCGCACCACTTATCATCGCAGTGACTAATTACAAATATAGGATAATCGGGTCTTGCCAAGACATCATTTTCATTTTTGGATGCATAGGTTCTATATTCTCCCTCATAAAAATAACTATATTTATGCCTATCCTTAAACCAATACATATTCTTTTGAGCGGATTTATCATCGGCGCCGGCGCATTTGGCGGCATATTTCATAAAATACGGCTCACACCCGCAAAAGAATAATAACAATATAAAAGATATAAAATATTTCACAACTCTCCTTTCAAGTATAAAATTAATACCATTTTTCTATATCGTCTTTCTTTACAAAATACTCTTTTTGACCGCAAGGATAGTAAATTTTGCACCATTTATCGTTACAGCTTTCGATAGGGACAATACCCGCCAACCCTGCACCTATCTGCGTAGGTACAAAATTTTGCTCCGTTTTAATATAAATTATATGGCGTGTATTTTCTTTAAAGATATAGATTTTACTATCATCGATTTCATAATCCACTCCGAAATCGAAAATGCCTGCACACTGACTAATAAATCCATAATTATTGCTTGTTAAAAATTTATTAGGTATCGGATTCATGCAGCCGCTAAATATTGCCATCCAAATTATGGCTAATGCTAATGTCAAAATTCTCATCTTATTTTTGCTCCTCTATCGGAATTCTATTTATAACACCATTATAATGCGGACTCCAAATATGCTCGTATAATATAGGGCGCGCCTTCCCCTCGCCATAATATCTTTCTATCCAGCTCTTCGGATGGAAGACAAGAAACGGATTATGCAGCGGATCCAAGCTACTATTTATGACTACTCCACCATCGGGATTTGTAAAGAATGGGGTGCCTACAAATACCATATTTTTACCGTCTAAATTTTCATATTTTTTAGCAGAATTTGTTATAAGACTTCCCTGCGAAAATCCCACGTAACGAACATCCTTGTTATTTTGCATCTCATACCCCACCTGTTTCGCAATTCCTGTAGTAAACGGTAGCATATCCGCCAGACTTTCTAAAAGATCGGGCAAGAATCCCCTACTTGGATTATATAAGACCTTATAATCTTTGCCTACCATATAGCGAGCCTGATCTTTTGCATTATCTTCATCTGTTAAAATTCCATTAACAAAAGCTCTCTTCGATTCCGGATTACCTAGTATCTTAAATTTAGGATCACCAGTTACTATCGCCCCTATGTTAG
>CAUQWV010000017.1:0-42945 GCA_963522285.1 uncultured Campylobacter sp. | reverse complement strand
GAAAAGAATAAAAAGCTTGAGAAATATTATAAATTTGAAAAAGAGTGGCTAAAGAGGGTGAGCCATGATAAAAAATAATTGATACGCAAGCAAAATCAAAAAGTCTTGGAATAAAAAATGAGCGCTAGGATAGGTTTAATACTTTTGGGCACATTTTAGACGGGTATGATTTTAGGGATTGACTAAATTTTAAAAATTCCAGCTAAATCCGCTTCGCAAACTCGCCGCTTTAAGAAATAAAACCGCTAAAGAGTCTAAATTTAAAACCGAAATTTTACCGCGCTACGTAAAACGCTCAAAATTAAAATTCCATCCAATCTCCGCCTAAATTTTAAAAAATCTATCTTTAATCTTTGAAATTTATTATTATTTAATCAAGAGAAATTATAATATAGCATTTGCAAATCATTCGCAAAATCTTAATTTTGAATAGGGGATAGTGATGTTTAAGAAATTTTATCTTTCAAATGCCGCGATCGCGCTAAGTTTGTGCGCCGCCTTGCAACTAAACGGAGCCGAAAATAACGCTACGTCCGCAAATATCGCGCCTAGCGCGCAAGCGGTAAATTCCGCAGCTCTTAAAAGCGCTTCCGGCGCGAACGCCTCAAGGCTCGGCACTATCGTAGTTACCGCGACGGGCTTTGAGGATATGCTTAAAAACGAGGTTCGCAACGTCTCCGTTATCACCGCGGAGGATATGGAAAACCGCGGCTACCGCGATCTGCGCGAAATTTTAGAAAAGGCGCCTGGGGTTAGCTTTCACGGCGATACGGTCGATCTGCGCGGACAGGGTCAGAAGGCAAATACCTCCGTAAAGGTCCTTCTTAACGGAGTCGCGCTCAATATGATCGACACGACGCCGACGAGCATCCCGATCGATTTAGTTCCGATCGAAGATATCGAGCGCGTGGAGATCATCCCCGGCGGCGGTAGCGTGCTTTACGGCAGCGGCACTAGCGGCGGGGTGATAAATATCATCACAAAAAAGGGCGCAAAATACCCATACGCCAATGTCTCTACCAAGATCGCGTCGTATAATTATAAAGATCTAAATTTCGGCGCAGGCGGGAATGTGAGCGAAAATCTGTTTCTAAAAACCGCCGTTAAGGGCTTTAAGCAGCGCGGATATCGCAAGGGCGAGAAAAATACCGGCTACTACGGTTCGCTCGGGATGCATTATAAAATTTCGGACGATCAAAGCATCTCTTTCGATCCGAGTTTTTATCGCGCCAGAACCTATTCCGTGCCTACTCTGGGTCTTGCCGAGCTTAAAGCGGATCGTCGCCAACAAGGAGGTGAGAGGACCTTTACCAAAAGCACGCGACTAAATTTTGACTTGGATTATGCAGTAAAATTCGGCGATAGATTTGAAGCAAATTTACAACCTTATTACCAAGATATTAGAATTTTACAAAAGGGCTTTGTGATGAAAGATCGCAAAGAGGGGGCAAATTTAAAGGGCAAACTTGACTACGACAGCGGTGAGTTCATAGCGGGATACGATTATCTCAAAAACAAGGGCTTTCGCAAGATTGACTTTACCACTCCGATGAATCCTATGATGAGCCTTTCGCAGCTTACGATCTTTGATATGCAGAAACTTACCCACTCGGTCTATGCTTTAGAAAAGCACAATTTCACCGATCTGTTTTCGCTTAGCGCGGGCGGTCGGTTTGAGCGCGCCGAATACAAAGTAGATCGCGAGGTCTCTACGACGGTGCGTAGGATGGGGCGCATCTTTCATACACAAGAAAGCACACACGTAACGGATGATAAAAACAACTACGCTTTTGAGATCACGCCGAATTTTAATTATTCCAAAGACGGCAATCTATATTTTAAATTTGAGCGCGGCTACATCTCACCGGGTCCTAATCAGCTCATCGACAAGCTCGGTCGTAACGGCCCTTACGTGCTTAATAACCTCAAATCCGAAACCTTTAAAACCTACGAAATCGGCCTTAAAGACCTGATCTACGGGCAATACGTAAGCGCTACGATCTTTTGGACCGATACGAAAAACGAGATCGTAAACGAAACCTTGGGCAGCTCAATCACCGACGGTTGGCATTTTATAAATATCGACGAGACGCGCCGCAAGGGCGTGGAGCTTTATGCGGAGCAAAGTCTGCTTTCAAATTTAAAGCTCAGCGAGACCTTTTCATACGTCGACGCCAAGATCCAATCCGGCGCGAATAAAGGCAAGCAGGTTCCGCTAGTGGAGCGCTCGAAGTTCGTTTTGGGCATCGATTACGAGCCGATTAGAAATTTAACGCTGATGAGCGATTTTAAATATTTCTCATCATCGCACGACGCCAACCACGACAGGATCGATTCGCGCACGATCGTAGATCTGGGCGCTGCGTACCGCTTCGCAAGCGGATTTTTGATAAGCGCCGGAGTCAAAAACGTCTTTGACGAGGAGTATAATTACAACCAAAATTTACGCGCAGATGTCTATACTCCGGCTCCAGGGCGCAACTACTACGTGGAGTTTAAATACACCTATTAGCGTGCGTTTAAATTTAAGCGAGGTTTTGAGCTGCGGGCTTTAAAATTTACGGGTGAAATTTAAAATTTTGCCGCGGCACGCTTTGCCGCCGCGGGATTAAATTTAATAAAAGGAGCGAAGATGAAACCGGACTATAAAAACTGGGTGCCTAAGGGCATGATCGCGTCATTTGCCGCGGGTGCGGGCGTGGCGTTAGTTTTGTTTTTGATTTTCGGCGTTTGCGGTTTGGGTGTTAGTGGTGCGCTAAGAGGCGTGCTAGCTGGGCTTTTTGGCGCAGCGACGCTGGTTTTGATCGGCTTTACGATCTACTGCGTCGTGTGGTACCGCGCGTTTGATTACGGCGGCAAGCGTCAGCTCTCTCGCGCGATCGTAGAGGGCACGGCAAAATACGTAGATCTGCCTGAGGGCGGTCGCGGGCTAGACGTAGGCTGCGGCAGCGGCGCGCTAACGATCGCCGTCGCTAAGCGCAACCCGCACGCATCGGTGCTAGGCGTCGATCGCTGGGGCTTTGAGTACGCGTCTTTTAACAAGCAGCTGTGCGAATCCAACGCGCGCGCCGAAGGGGTGCAAAACACTAGCTTCGAACAGGCCGACGCCACGCAGCTGCCCTTTGAGGACGGCAGCTTCGATGCGGTTACAAGTAACTACGTCTATCACAACATCATGCGCAAGGACCGCCAGGCGCTGCTTTTAGAGACGCTCCGCGTGCTTAAAAAGGGCGGCAGATTCGCGATCCACGATCTTTTCTCGCGCGGAAACTACGGCGACATGGATGCTTTCATCGCGCGACTTAAGGAGCAGGGCTATGAACAGGTCGAGCTCATAGACACGACGCAGGGGCTTTTTATGGGTCCGCGCGAAGCCAAATGGCTGATGCTAGGCAGTTCAAAGCTTCTGGTAGGTAGAAAATAAAAAGCCTTCGTAAATTTGATGATCTACCACCCTCCTAACAAATTCGTATTTTAATAAATTTCCTATAAATTTTTAAATTTACTATTTTTTCATTATTTCACAATGACTGTTCCTTAAAAGTAAGCACTTCATCGTCTTGTATTTCGGTATCAAGAGCTTTTAAGACATCTTGATTGATAATATTGTTTCTATTTTCTAAAATTCTTATATTATTAGAATATAGCCATTCATTATTCCATAATTTTATAGACTCACCGCCGACTAGTTTACATAATGGTTCGCACAAATCTTTTTGTGCAATTTGTAATTTTATAATTGCCCTCTGTAGCCATATTTGCATATATCCAGTATTTGGGATACTATTAAATTTATTTACAATTTTATCGACAATTGATTCAATCAATTTTTTATCAATCAATCCAAATAATATACTTAGTATTGCCATAGATATAGAATAAGTTCTTGGATTTAAAAGAGTAATATCAACCACAATACTTATTAAAACTTCTATATTTTCTTTATTCCTAGTTTCATCTTTACCTTCTCTTAATTGTTTTAAAATTAATTGAAGCTCTTTTTCTATGGTTCCAGAATGCGGATATTTTAATGCAAATTGATGAATTAACAAAAGGCACTTTTGTACTGTTTTAAAATTTTCATTAATTTGCGCTGTTTCTAGATCTTTACCAACAACTAGCCAATCTAACTTATCTGGTTTTATTGAACCTTGAATAACGTTGTTAGAAAAAGTTGTTTTACTTGAATTTAATTTTAACCCTAAATCAATTAAAACTTCTGTAAGCATTTTAATTATCTCATCTGCGATTTGTGGGCTATTAACAAAAATTCTATAATCATCTCTATATCTTAAAATATAAAAATCTTTTTTATCAATGTGTTTTAATTTGGCACTTAAACACAAATCAGCATAAGATAGCACAATCTCTGCAATAAAATCCATCAAAACACTACCTTGTGGTATCCCATTCGTTTGTCCATTCGACATACTTTGTATATGAAAATCGATCATGCCACCAATATATTTTTTGCTAAAATTTTTATCTTTTCTGTTATCTTTTGATGCTTTTTTGGAATCTAATGCCCAGGATATAGAATGAGTATAAATCGAACCATAACAATCTACAATATCTGTATGGTAAATATAACTATAGTCCAAACTTAAAATTATAGATTTTTGTTCTATCTGCTCCCACCAGTTTGAGATTTGCTCAGCCTTATCTGACTTGTTTGACTCAGAAACTACAGGCAAACTCATACATTCAACAACGCTTTTCGCTCTATTTTTTCCAAATCTTTTTTTGATTAATTTCCAATTGTTGTATTTCGTTATTTCATTAACAAGCGAAACATAAAGAAAGGGATGAATTAATTCGAATCTCCGCCAATCATATTTGCCATTTTTATTATGAAATAATTTGTAGTTTACATCTTCAAAAATATCAGGATCGCTTTTTTTAATACTCATAAAATTTTTCCGACCTAGAACCTTTAAAATTTGATCAAACAAATTATCAAATTTAATATATGGCGGCAAATTAATATTTACGTAGCTTTCATGCTTTAATAAAAATAATCTAGCTTCTTCAAAATTTAAAGAAAGTATATTTTTCACACCATCTCCTTCTTCATTTGATATTATTTCTACTTAGCAACAGGCTTTAAAGATTTCGGCTCATCTTTTTTTTCAGGCTCTCCCACTTCTTTTTCACGCAGACTTTTTGCGCCTCGTCCGCACCGGCAAACTCCTTTTGCGTCTGCCTCGTTTTGCCGTTTTTGACGCTCTCGCTGGTTAAATTTATCAAATTTTTCATTTTCGCTCCTGCGGATTGTTTTGAAAGTTATCGCAAAAACCCGCTTAAAGGCCGCCTAAATATCAATAACGCCGAGGTGCGAGAGCAAAATTTTAACCCCGATTAGAATCAAAATCGCGCCGCCTAAAACGAGCGCCTTTGAGTGCAGGTATTCGCCCGTTAGCTTGCCTGCGTAGCACGCCGCGACGCACAGCGCGAAGCAGACGAGCCCGATTACGCAACAGGCTTAGAGTATGTTTATCTCGCCAAAGGCAAAGGTCACGCCCACGGCCATCGCGTCGATGCTGGTAGCGATCGCGCCCAGCACCAGCTCCTTCGTGCTTAAGCGCAAGCTGGGCTCGTCCTGCTCGCGGCGGGATTCCGCGATCATCTTAACGCCTAAAAAGCATAAAATTCCAAACGCGACGAAGTGATCGATCTGCGCGATAAATTTTACGAAATTTATCCCCAAAGCGTAGCCTGCAAACGGCATTATAAACTGAGCCGCCGCGTAGAAAAACGCGACGCGCGCGATCTGTGTAAATTTGAAATTCGGATATTTCGCGCCGTTTGAAATGCTAAGCGCGACGCTGTCCATCGCAAGCGCGAAAGCGATGAGTAAAAGCTCCATATCTAGCCCTTTTGGTATTATAAAAGCGTTGATTATACATTAAAATTTTCGAAATAAAATAATTAATCTTTAATTAGGGAAAAACTTTGCTTAAAAAATTAATCCTTTGTTTATTGCCGATATTTGCGACTGCTAGCTGGGAGGAGGTCGCCGTAAAGGGACTTGACGTGATGCTTAGTGCGGGCGCGGGCGATAGCGAAAATTTTAAAAACTCGCTAAGCACTCTGATCGAGCGCGCCGCAAATGAATACGAACGCACTGGCGTACAGGATTACGAGCTCGATCTGCCTAGCTACATTACCGAGCGCGCGGGCAAAAAAAGCATCGCCGTGCAGAATATGCAAAGGCTGGCGAGCAAGAAGCTAAGTCTTGCCGTAGAGCCGATCAAAAAGCTCGTACTCGCTAAAATAAAAGATATGTCCGAAGCCGATACCAAGGCGGTAATGAGCGGCGAGGTGTTATTCAGCCACTATCTGCGCACCAATGCCTTTGATGAAATTTACGAAATCATTCGCCCTTTGGCACGCGAACTAGGAGCCGACGCGAGCTTTGCTAAAAGCTTTAAAAGTGCCGTCGGACGCGAGCCTGGAGACGATTTTAGTAGCGAATTCAGCAGCGCCTTCATCAACGAAAGCTTCGATTTTTTAAGCAAAAACGAAAGGGAGTTTCGCAAAAACTCGGGTGCGATTTTAAACGCCATAAAGACGATCAGATAGGCGCGACCGCACTAAAATCTCGGCGAAATTTTACTTTAAATTTATGAAAAATTCTATCTCGGAGCTCGCGGAAAATTTTAATTCAAAATCCGCTTTAAATTTTATCTCAAATCAGACGTGCAAGCGCGCGAAAAATACAGCGCGCGGCGGCGCGGCAAATTTCGCTCCAGCTCCCAACCTCAGAAGAAATTTTAAGTTTCAAGATGCGGCCGCCGAGTTAAATTTTATCCGAGGAAGAAATTTAAAATTTTATCCCGCTTCGGTCAGTTTTGCCGCGTGTAATCGTACTTCGTGCAATCTTACCGCGCTCTATTCCGCCCCGCGCGTCAGAAATCTTGAAAGAAAATCCGCTTTAAATTTCACGGCTCTTTCGCCAAATTTAAAGTCCGCGCAAATTCCTGGCTGCGCCGAAAATAAAGCTTTAAATTCCGCAAAATCCTATAAAACAGATCCTTGCGAAAATTCCGCAAGAAATTTCAAGCGAAATTTTATATTAAATTTTACGAAAACTTCCACTCATAGCGGCGCAAATAGCGAGAGTTCGCTAAATCCTGCTAGCGCCGTAGACGAGCCAAATTTAAGCCCCGCAAAAAGCCTTGCCGCAGCTCATACGCGACGCTTAAAGAAAAATTTTACCAAGGTCATCGCAAACGATCCGACCTCCGCTCATGCACCGCAGAGCTTTGGATTGAAAAATTTTAAGGCGCGGAATTTCGCGAAGAATTTTAATTCTGCGAAAAATTCCTACTTCGTGCAGAGCCCCGGTTCTGCACGAAACCCGAATTCTACTCAAAGCCAAAATTCCGCGCAAAGCTCAAATTTCGCGCATAATTCCGATTTTTTGCAAAGTTTGAATTCTATGCAAAGCCCTGTTACTGCGCAAAATTCTGCCTCTACGCAAAACTACACGCAAAACTCGAATTCCGCGCAAAGCCATGCGCAAAACCCCGCTCCGCCTAGCAGGCTGTGGGATCTGGGACTGCTTTTCGTAGCGATCGTTTGGGGATGCACTTTCGTGCCGGTTCAGCGCGCGCTGCATAGTGGCGACGTTTTTAGCTTTTTGTTTTGGCGCTTTTTGGCGGCGAGCATTTTTACCTACCTCGCTTGCCTGCGCTTCGGCGTCAAATTTGACCGCGGCACGATAGGACGAGGCGTGTTTTGCGGGCTGATGCTATTTTGCGATTTTTCGTGCCAGACCATAGCGCTTGATTATGCGCTATCATCGACGGTGGCGTTTATTTTGGGGCTAAACGTCGTCATCGTGCCCTTTTTAATGCTTGCGTTTTTCGGTAAAAAGGTCGGTGCGAGCGCATTTGGCGGCGCGGTCGTGGCGCTTTTGGGGCTATATTTTTTAAGCGGAGCAAGCGGCGCGGTGGGATTTGGCATAGGCGAGCGACTGACGCTGATTTCGGCGTTTGCATACGCGCTTCATATCGTATTTACCGGCGTCTGCGCGCGCAAAAGCAACCTCTACGGCTTTGTGATCGTGCAGTTTATCTGCGTCTGCGTCTGTGCGCTGATCGCGGCAGTTTTCGTCCCGCACGCGGAATTTGAAGGCGAGATAAAGGTGCTTGGAAATTTGATCTTTTCGCCGAGTTTTGATTTTGTTTTCGCGCTGGTTTTAACTTCGATATTTGCCACCGTCGCGGCGTTTGTGATCCAAACGATGGCGCAAAACCGCGGCGTAAGCGAGATAAAAACAGTGCTTATTTTCGCGCTGGAGCCCGTAAGCGCGGGCATAATGGGGTATGCCTTCGGCGAGAAGCTAAGCGCGCTTCAAATTTTAGGCGCGGCGCTGATACTCGCAGGCATCCTGCTTAGCGAGCTGGGCGGGCTTTTAGGCGCGAAGTTTGCTAAAGATCGAGCTTGCGAAAAAGCAGACCGAGGCGACTAGGATTATCGAAGCGCCGCTGGTTAGATTGAGTTTAAAGCTCAAAACAAGCCCCGTCGCGCAGAAAAGCGCCGATAGCGCGCAGCTTATCGCCATCATCGAGCCTAGGCTTTTTGAAATTTTTTCGGCGATGAAGGGCGGAATCGTCATCAGCGAGATTACTAAGATTAGCCCTACGATCTGAATCGACGCGACTACCGCGAGGCTCGCCATCACTACGAGGACGTAGTAAAAGACGCTCGTATTCACTCCGCGTAGCAGGGCGAATTCCTTATCGAAGCTGATCGCTAAAAATTGCCTGTAAAAGCACGCCGTAAGCGCCGCAAATGCCACGCCGCAAGCGCCGATAAAGATTAAATTTTCGTGATTTATCGCTAAGATCGAGCCGAATAAAAAGCTCATCAGATCGGATTTGTACCCGGGCGTAAGATCGGCAAATATTATCCCCAGCGCCATTCCAAACGCCCATATCGCGCCGATTACGGCGTCGAAGCGCTCGGTGTTTCGCAGCGTGACGTAGGCGATGAGCAGCCCCAAAAACAGCGCAAATACGCTAGCTCCCAACACTGGCGAGATGCCTAAAAATAGCGCGATGCCGATGCCGCCGTATGCGCCGTGCGCGATGCCGCCTGCTATGAAGCTCATGCGATTTATCACGACTAAAGAGCCCACGACGCCGCAGACTATACTGACTAAAAGCCCGCCGAGTAGGGCGTTTCGCATGAAATCATAGGAGAGAATTTCAACCATTTTCGCCCTCCTTGCAGCAGCATTCGTTAAGCGCGAGATCAACGGCGCAGAAGTGCCCGTGCTCGCGTCGCAGGTGATCTAAAAATTCCGCTCTGCCCCCCGGATCGATCTCATGAGTATGCGCCGAGCCGTTTGCGACGTAAAGAGCGCGGTTTGCGTAGTTTAGCGCAAGCTGCACGTCGTGGCTGATTAGAATTATGCCGCAGCCGCTCTCGTTTAGGGATTTTAAAAGCTCGTAAATTTGAACCTGCCCCATCGTGTCGATGCTCGCTAGCGGCTCATCGAGAAGTAAAATTTTAGCCTTCGCGCACAGCGCCCGCGCGATGTAAACGCGCTGTCTTTGTCCGCCGCTAAGCTCGCTGATACGGCAGTCTGCAAGGTCTTGTATGCCTACGCGCCCCAGGGCTTGCATGGCTTGCTCGCGCTCGGATTTGGAGTAGAAGCCGAAAATTTTCTTATCTATCAGCCCCATTAAAACGACTTCGAGCACGCTTATGGGAAAGCTTTTGTTTATCGCTATAAACTGCGGCACGTAGCCCATTTGCGCCCTGGCAAGCGCGGGCGATCTGCCTAAAATTTCGATCGTGCCCGAGCTTGGTCGCAACAGCCCCAAAAGCAGCTTCAAAAGGGTGCTTTTGCCGCCGCCGTTGGGCCCGAAAATCGCTAAAAAATCGCGTAGCTCGTAGTTTAAGTTTATACCTTTTAAAATTTCACGTTTTTCGTAAGCAAAGTTTAAATTTCTTATCGTCACGTCCGCCATGAACGCCCTTTCGCCTAGATTTTGAAAGCATTTATTATAGCCCAAATTCGGAAAAATTGCCAAATTTTGCTATTATTACAAAAAATTTAAAGGCGAGCGGTGGAGAAAATCGGCGAAAAATCAGATGAAAATAGCTGGGATAAAAAGTCCGAAAGTTACGCTAAATTTAGCGGCGAGCTAGGGGATTTCGGCAAGCGGGTGTTTGAGATACTGCGCGGTTGGGGCGTGAGCTTTGCGGGCAAAAGCGTGCTCGACGTGGGCGCCGGCACGGGAGTTTACTCGCTATATCTCGCGTCGCTAGGCGCAAAGGTCACGGCGATCGATAGTTCGGAGGGGATGCTGCGCGAGCTAAGGCGCAGCGCGCAGGAGTTTGGCATACCTTTGCAAAACGTATTAAATTTAAGCTTTGCGGAGTTTTGCGAGTGGCTGAGCCGCGATGGTTTTGCAGACGCGGCGGGCGAAAATTTTAAAATTTATCCGCGATCGCAAAGTAAAATTTCAAACGCGCAAGCTCAAGAAGCGCGGGCTTTAAATTTGAAAGACGCTGCGAGCGAAAACCGTGAGAGCAAAAATTTTAAAATTCTCGCAGCTTTTGACATCGCGTTTCTTACGATGAGTCCCGCGCTAAAAAGCACGGAGGATTTTGAGGCATTTTTGGCTTTGGGCGAGCGCAAAATTTATCTAAACTGGGCGAGCGAGCGTAATTCGTCTATGCTAGCGCCGCTGTTTGAGCGCTTCGGCACAGGAGCTAAAAGACTTGCTACCGCCGCCGAAAAGTTCGAGGCGCTGCTAGGGGCGCGCGACATCAAATTTAAAAGCGAAATTTTAACCGAGAGGCGCGAGCAAAAACGCAGTCTGCAAGAAGCGGTGCAAAACGCCGCGTGGCACCTGCATATGGACGGCGCGGAGGCTAGCGAGCGCGAGATTGAGGAGATTTTGAAAAAGCGGGCTAAAGGCGGGATGATAAGCGATGAGATCGAAGCGAGTTTTAAGCTGTTTTATATTTAGCCTGGCGCCGCTTTTGGGGCTTTGCGGCAATCTTTTTACGCCGCTTGAGATGCCTAAATACGACCCGCAAAAGGCGCGGCTGGGCGCAAAAATTTTTACCGATGTAAGATTTAGCCGCAAAGGCCGCTCCTGCGAGAGCTGCCATAACTTCTATCTAAACGACTCAGGCGCTTCAGTGCGCGACGGACGCGTGCCTACGCTAATAAATTCTTATTACTTTGATCGCTACTTGGGCGATTATAATTTCGCGGGCTTTGAAGCGCGGATCGCGGCGTCGGTTTTTAGCGAGAATGAACTGGACGCGAGCGAAGATAGAATTTTAGAGCTTATCAGGAAGAATTTAGCCTACAAGCAGGCTTTTGAAAGTGCTTACGGCGAGGCGAATACGGCGAACTTCATTGATGCGCTGAAGGAATTTTTAAAGTCCAAAACGGCGATAAATTCCAAATTTGACCGATTTTTGCGCGGCGAGGTTAAGCTAAATGATGCCGAATATAACGGATATGTGCTTTTTGTGCGGCTGTGCTCGGCATGTCACAACGGCGTTAGCCTAGGCACCGGCAGTTTTACTAAAATTCGCCCAAGCGCGGAAGAGGAGGATGCGCCTAGGCATAGGTTCACTTCCGACGGATTTGAGTTGCGCCGCGTGCCTAGCTTGCGCAATATCACGCAAACCGCGCCTTACGTAAACGGGCAGACGGATTTGCGTCTTGCGGTGCGGCAGATCGCAAAGGATCTGCTAAAATACGATCTTAGCGATGGGGAGCTTGATGCTTTGATGAGCTTTTTAGCTACGCTTAAGGGCGAGATGACGGAGGCGCAGGATGAAAGATAAGATAATGTGGGCTTTGATGGCAGGGATTATGATATTAGGCATAATCATCGCCGGGAATTATTTCTCGTCGCTAAGAGATGTAGCGAGATTTAGCACGATTTCGCGCGAGCTAGCTTTGATCGATAATGCCGACAACCGCCTAAATATATTATTTGATGCAAAGATCGCAAGAAGGGACTTTTCGATCGCAAATGCCGATATGCGCGGCATCTATCAGGTGCTGCAAGCTCTGCAAAAAGACAAAATCATTGATAAAATCGGACTTAGCGGCGATGTGCGCGCGATCGGAAGCGCTTTTAGCGATAAAATTTCACTTTTGGACGAGCTTGGGGCTTTAAATTCGCAGAATTTAATCCTTTTTCAAAGTCTGCAGCAAAAATTTTTATCCAGTGGCACAAATGCGCAAAGAGCAAATCTCTACTCTCAAATTTTAGGGCTTAACTATAAAAATCGCTCCGAAATATCTGCTTTAAAAAGCGCGTTAGAAAGCGCAGATGCATCAAGCCCCGACGAAGCTGCGTTTATAGGAATCGCGCGGCAAATTCTAAGGAATTTCGAGCGTCAAAATATCATCGTAAGCGATAATCTCTCGTTGCTCAACGAGCGCTTCGCAAGCCTGCGCGAGCGATTTTCTTACGCTAGCGAGGAATTTTACGGCTCGTTTATGCAAATGACGATGCTTTACACGGCGGTGTTTTTGTCGTTTTTACTGCTTACTTACATCATAAATTCCGATGCTTTGCGTAGTAAACGCGCCCTCGCGCCCTATCACGCACTATGCGAACAAGCAGGCGAAGCGATAGTTTTAGCAGATCAAAACTTTAAAATTTTATACGCTAATAAAAGCGTGCTTAGCTTAAGCGGCTACGAACAAAGCGAGCTGGAAGGAAGCAATCTTGGAGTTTTGATGCCCAAAGATAAGGGGACCGAACTTCCTGCGATGGTAAATAAAAGCGCCAAAGATACGCGCCTACTTCGTAAAAACGGCGAACTAACCGATGTGAGCCTAAAGCTAGCAAATATCGCTGCTGCATCCAAGCCGCCGCTATATGCGCTTTACGCTCATGATATCGGCGAGCGCGAGATTATGAAACTAGCTCTTGCGAGCGCAAAGGAGAGCTTAAACAATCAAGTCTATATCGATCATCTTACGGGCCAGGGCAACGAAGCGGCGCTATATGAGCTAATAAACGCCGAAAAAACGGGCGTAGCGATCTACATCACTATCGTAAATTTTGCAAATTTGCGGCTTTTTTACAAGGCGGAGACGACAAATGAAATTCTGCGCTCCTTTGCGCGCACGCTTGCGATGTGTATCGAATCGCACGAGATCAAAGCTAGTATCTTTCGCATCCAATCGGATGAGTTTTGCCTATTTTACGAGGGGCTAAATGTCGCGCGCGACGTGGAGATCATAAATAAATACTTCACCGACAAGGTTTTTAATCTCCATACCACCGAGGGCTTTGCCTCCGCGCCTTTAAATATCACGATGGGCGTGAGCGAGCGCGCCGACGTAGCGGGCGGCGCAAATAGGGTCTTTCAGGCGGTTATGGCGATGTATGAGGCGCAGAGTAAAAACGAGCACGTGGGCTTTTACTCGCGCCCAAATGCGATTGAGGAAAAATATCTTCAAAATCAGATTATGATCAACACCATTCAAAACGCGATCAAGAAAAATCAAGTCTTTGTGCTTGTTCAGCCCATATTTGATATTACCCACCGCGATCCTAGCGGTAACACCTACGGCACCGAGGGCGGTGATTATGTTCCCTTAGTATATGAAATTCTAATCCGCCTAATCGATCGTTCGGGCAAGACGCGCTGCCCGGGTGAGTTTATCGATATCGCAAAGCAAACCTCGCTCTACATCCCGCTAACTCAGGTCGTAATAAACGAAGCCTTTCGCTTGCTAGACCGCTTCGCAGGGACTTGCTTTAGCATAAATCTTTCATATTTTGACATCGCAAACGAAGGCATCAAGGAGCTTTTAGAGCGCAAGCTCTCATCCAGCCCAAATGCTTCAAATCTATTCATTGAAATTTTAGAAAGCGAGGAATTTGACGATTACGAGAGCCTACGCAGCTTCATCGCCGTAGCTAAAAACTACGGCTGCAAGGTCGCGATAGACGATTTCGGCAGCGGATACTCCAACTACTATAGAATTTTAACGCTCGATGTGGATTACATAAAGATCGACGGAGCGCTCATCAAAAATATCGCAAACGACAAAAACTCGCGCGCCATCGTCGAAACTATCGCTAACTTCGCGCGCAAGCAGGGCTACGAGCTCATCGCCGAATACGTAGAAAACCACGAAATTTCAATCATCTTAGAAGAGATGGGGATTAAATATATGCAGGGCTACTTCTACAGCAAACCGATGGAGCCTTCGAGGATAAAATTCTAATCTCATCTCGCCGCGACTTTATAGCCCGCCTCTTTAAATTTATAGCCCAAAGATCGCCTTCGTAAGGCGATAAATTCTGATTTAGCAAGCTGCTACTTTAATACGAAATTTATCTTGGCAAATACTACGCGGTTTTATCGCAAACTTATGGCGCGTCTTATAGCTAGGATTGGCTTGGCAAATGAAGTGAGAGCTAAATTTAAAATTTGATAGCGGATTTATGGATGAAATTTTGCGAAGTTCAAAATTCTAAAATTCCAAGCCGTAGAATTTTAAAATTTGAAATGCGCGAGCTGCAAATTTAGGGCTAAATTTTAAAATTCCGTAGCGATAAAATTTTAAATTCCGCGCCTTAAACCCGCCTGCAAATTTTAAAATTTTATGGCGCAAATTTCGATCCATTCATATAATAAACATTTCGCGCGAGCTTTGTAAAAATAAAAATTTTAACGAGCTTTACTCTAAGTAGCGATAGAGCTTTCAAATGTAGGCGGAATTTTTAAGTGCAAACTCCCCGCTTCAGCAAGAAGGGGTTTAAGCTTTAACGTATTAGCTCAAGCAAATTCGCTCTAAGCCTTCATGCTCCCCGTATCCTTAAATCTTTGATGCCACGACAGCGCCTCGCTTAGGATGTGTGGAGTATGCCCCGCACAGGGCTGCGCACATGCCCGCTCGAAATAATCTCTCAGCGCGTCTTGGTAAGTGGGATGTGCGATGCTTATCATCGCGCGAGCCCGCTCACGAGGGCATTTACCACGCAGATCGGCGATGCCGTATTCGGTGATGATGACCTGAGTATCGTGCTCGGTATGATCGACGTGGCTCACGAATGGCACGATAGCGCTAATCGCGCCGCCTTTAGCGAGCGACGGGCTCAAAAATAGCGACAAATATCCGTTGCGAGCGAAGTCGCCGCTACCGCCGATGCCGTTTTTCATCTGCGACCCCATGACGTTGGTAGAATTCACATTGCCGTAGATATCCGCCTCTAGCATACCATTCATCGATACGATGCCAAGCCTTCTGATGAGTGCTGGCGAGTTGGAGACGTCTTGTGAGCGCAGTATGATGTGCTTGCGGTAGAAATCGATGTTTTTTTGAAATTCCTCGACACCTGCGGGGCTAAGCGATAGCGCCGTGGCACTTGCAGTGCCTACGACGCCTCTTTTGATGAGATCTAGCATGCCGTCTTGGATCACCTCGGAGTAGCATTGCAGCCCTTGATAGCCAGCATTTTGTAGCGAGCTAAGCACAGCGTTAGCGACGTTGCCGATGCCCGATTGTAGCGGCAGTAGCTTCTTTGCGGGAAGTCTGCCACAGGCCTCCTCGTTTTTTAAGAATTTTACGACGTTGCGCCCAATCGCACTTGAAATTTCATCCACAGCGGTGAAATTATTGACGCGATCATGCGTCCTAGCCTCTATGATGGCGACTACCTTGGCAGGATCTACATGCATGTAGGGGCTACCTACGCGATCGCCTACGTGCTTGATCGGCAGATCCTCAGCATTCGGAGGTAGGCGCAGATCCGTAACGTCGTGAATGCCCTCCAGCTCAAGCGGCTGGTAGTAATTCACTTCTAAAATCACGCGATCGGCGATATCGAGCCAGGCTTGGTTGTTGCCTAGCGATGTGGACGGCACGAGCACGCCGCTTTCTTTAATCGCCACTACTTCGATCACGGCAAAGTTTAGATGCGGAAAAAAGCCCGCCTTAAGCTGCGCGGCAAGGCTTGATAGATGCACGTCCGCGTATCGCACGGCGCCACTATTTATCGCACGGCGCATATCGGCATCCGTAAAAAACGGCACGCGAAAGCTCACGGCACCTGCTTTTGCCAAAACTCCGTCTAAAAGCGGATCGGTCGATGCGCCTGTAAAAATTTTGATTTGATAGGGCTCGCCTTTTTCGTGCAGCGTTGTCGCTCGTTGCGCTAGAGCTTGTGGTAGCGCTAGCGCGCAGCCCGCCCCAACAAAGCCGCTAAAGCCCACCGATGCGCCATTTGAGATCAGCTCGCAGGCTTCCTCGGCGCTCATAATTTTTGATTTTAGATATTTGTTTTGCACGCGTGAGTTCATTTTCCGTCCTAGCCGTGATTTGGGCGAAATTATAATATTTTTGCGCTAAATTTCAAAATCTAAATTTCGTGCGCGAGCTAGGCTATAGAGCAAAATATGAGGCGCGATCGGTTGGGATACGCCGCCAAACGCCTCCGATCAGGCTTTTTTACTTCGGCGGTTTGAAATACGCGCTTGCGCAAGCGCTCGGTAAATAGGGTTTTAAGCGTGATTGAAGCTTAGTTTATAGTCTTGCTGCGATACTGCAAACGCTTATTGCGCACCCAATCTTGTGGAATTTAGGCGCAAAATTTACGCATAATTTGTGAACTGCGATATTTAAATTTAAGCTTCCTTTTGCAATTTAATCGCTCACCGCACTCAAATTTAAATCCCCGCCTTGTAATTTTAAAATAGATATTTTGAAATTTATCGCTCGTGGCGTTTAAATTCCGCGTCTAGCGAGCTTTGAGTCTACATTTGAAATTACATCGCTTGCGGTGCACGCATTTGTCCGCCGCACCTGTATTTTAATCCGCATTAATTGAAATTCCCTCTGTCTGGAATTCTTGCCTCTTCGCACAAGACGGCAGTTTAAAATTTCAAATTTCGCGCTTTTTTGGGAGCGGTTCAACGTAGATACGTAAAATTTTGATAAATTTACGCTTGCAAAATTCTAAAAATTATATCATCACGGCTAGATTGCAGATTTTGTTTAAATTCTAGTTCTTAAAATTTTAGCCTGGTCGTCACGCACGATTTGCAATTCAAAGAGCCTTGTTACACAAATTCTAATTTCTGCTGAGTCTAAAAATCGATGCCGCTTACGACGCAAATTTAAACGCGTTTTAGAATTTAAAATTTAGTCCGCCTTGTTACCATTTTCGGTCGAGCTTTATAAAATTTCGGCAAATTTTATATTTGTGAAATTTCTGAAATTTTGTCGCCGCAAAATAGCGGAATTTTATCTCTGCGGCTTGCCGTCGCCGAATTTTGAGACTATCTCCTCGCTGCAGCTCTCTTTGGGCGCCCAACCATCGCGCTTCATCCGCGCCAGATTGTCGCACGCCTCCTGCGAGCTGCCCTCGCAAAGCTCGTCGTATATCACGAGGCTGCGGCACTGCCCGCTCGCGAAACTCTCCAGCGCCGCGGCATTGCCCAGGCAGGCTCGCTCGCGCAGATCGCTCATCGCGCGTCCCCCTGCGCTGCCCGTTTTGCCTCCCTGCTTCCGCTCGGCGAGGGTTGCGAGCTCGCAGGCGTCTGCGAAAAAGCCCTGCGCTTTGAAGCGGTTTCGCACGACGCCGCGACCGCCCAGCTCATGTCTCATCGCCGCTTCGTAGCATGCGGCGGCGTCCTTTTTGCTACACTTTGCTAAAAGCGCGCTAGTTTTTGCGCTGCTAAATTTAAATTCTTTGGCTTTGCCGCCCGCGTTTGCCAAACTAAGCGCCAGCGCCGCCGCCAGCACAAGCTTTAAAGCTTTCATCTCTACTCCTTTTGATTTTGTTTATCCGCTCGCTCGCCCTGATTTACTGCTTCATTGCACCACATCCACGAAAATCGCTCATTCGAAGCAGAACGGGGCTGCTACGCGGTGATCGGCGCCTTTAAATGCGGATCGCACGCTCATCTAGGCGCGAGTTGTAAAATTTAAGCTTTCGTGCGGCGAAATTTGCAAGGCGTTCAGCAATCTACGCGGTCTAGCCCTAAAAAGCAATTCTGTGCCGCCCAAAGAAGCGCTTTGCCTCTGCCGCGCTAATTTTTCGGCAGCAGATCGAGCACCGCGCAGGCGCGCTTGTTGTGCATTTTGCACGCCCTGTCTAGCGCCTGCCCCGAGAGCTCAAAGCTTTGAGAGGTACCGATTCCTTGGAGATATTTGACCGACAGCTCATAGCACGCTTCGCTACTGCCGGCATCGCACTGCTCGCGAAAAAGCTCAAACGACGCCACGACGTCCTTTTCCACGCCCAAGCCCCGCCCTAGCGCATCTGCGTAGAAAAAGCACGAGAGCTGATCTTTGCGCTCGCAGCCGCTTTTAAGACCGCGCGCGACGCGCTCGCAGGAGCCTTCGTCGCTTTTTAAGATGCAGCTTTGCAGATCCGCCCGCGAAATTCCGTCCGTTTGGATGACCGCATCGGCGCTGCTTTGCGAGCTGGCGCTCGCTTCGCCGCTCTTTATAAAGCGCGCGCTTGCGGTCTCGCCGGTACTCGTTGTTTTGTCCGTTTTGCCCGCCGCAGAAATTTTATCTGTCCGCCCGCTCTCGTCGCAGTTTGCCGCAATAGCGCAAAATAGCGCCAAAAATAGAAATTTTTTCATACCCGCCTCCGTTAAATTTCGCGCCATTTTAATTAAAAATGCTGAATTTAAGGAAAATGCGCCTCTGCCCCAAATTTCAGCCCTGTGTTGCAATGTGTTTGGAGTGCGAAATTTAAAGCGCGGCGCCGAAGCGATCGATCACAAGCTCTTTAGCGCCGCAAGTACGTTTTGTGCGTCTTGCTCGGGCCCCTCGATTCGGCTAAAGCGCTTTATCTCCTTGCCGCCTCGAAAAATCAGGGTTTGGCGGTGATAAAATTTCTTCCCGTCGCCGGTGGTGAAAGTCTCGAGCCCAAGCGGCGCTTCAAGCTCGAATTTTTCGTCGTTTATGAACTCAAACGTAGCGCCCGTAGCGCGCTTAAACTCGCTCGTGCCTGCCTCGCCCATGCTGCCTACGGCGATAAGCTCAAAGCCGAGGGCTCTTATCTGCGCAAACGCGCTCTCGTAGGCCTTGCACTGAAGCGTGCAGCCCGTAAGCCCCGCTGCGCCGCGCAACTCTGCGGGCAAAAATTTGCCGCTGGCGCCCATTTTCGGGTAGGTAAAAACCACGCAATTTTTCGGTAAATTTATCATCTCTCGCCTTTTGATCGAAATAGGTCGCAAAAATAGCATAAAAAATCTTAAACCCGCTTAACGGATGAAATTTTAATAAAATTTAGCGTAAAATAAGGGGTAAAATTTCGGCAAATCAAATTTGGAGTTAAATTTTGGATATTGACAGAGCTATAGAGGAGCTGGCAAAAAAGCAGCAGCAGTGCAAAATAAAATTTCTAAAACCGTTGATTTTATTGCTATGCATCGCGATTTTTTCTATCGGCTGGTTTATCCACGGCTTGATCCAAAACGAATACTCCTCCGCCGTGCTGATGTCTGCGATGATCCCGATAATTGCGGTAAGCTGCGTATGGGGGATTTTTGATGATTCTATCGCCAAGTGGGAGTACAACGCCTTTTACAAAGACGCCTTCATCCGCGCTATCATTTCAGATATCGACCCCGCCTTTAGATATGAGCCACAAAGCGGCATAGACGAAGAAAAGCTCCGCAAAACGGGCATCTATCCGAATAATGAATTCGTAGCCGAGGATCAGATAGACGGCGTTTATAAAGGGGTAAAATTTAGCCTAAGCGAGGCGATAAAAATCTATGAAACGCGCGAGTCTATGGAGCTTGTAAGGCTATCCCAAAGGGCTAAAAGCGATCTTTCTGCGGCTTTTTTGCTGTCGGCGATCGCGCTTTGGAACGCTTGGAGGCTCGGTGAATACGTGCAGGTCTTTAGTGGTTCGGTTTTGGTGTGCGAGTTTTATAAGAAATTTAAGGGGCGGACCATCATCGCGGACCGCTCGCCAGGCACAAAATTTTTAGGCGATCAGGAGCTGATGGACGACGTGATTTTCGGCAAGGAATTTCGCGTGTTCGCAAGCGATAAGATCGAGGCGCGGTATCTTTTGACGCCTAGCTTTATGGAGCGTCTCGGGGCTTTGAAGCTTAAGCTTGCGCCCAAGATCGCTCTTAGCGCGGCGTTTATGGACGGAAAATTTTATCTATTTTTAAACGGCGTGAAAAACCGCTTCGAAGCCGCGCTGTTTTCGCCGCGCACTACGCTAAAAGACGCCGAGCGGATAAAGGCCGAGGTTTTGCAGCTTCTGGGTATCATTGACGAGCTGCGCTTGAATGAGGAGCTTTTTGGCGGCGCAAGCGAGAGCGGTGAGCCCGCAAATAGCCCGCCACTCGGCGGCAAAGAGCTGCAGAGATTACGCGATAAAGGCTTGAGCTCGCGCGATCGCTGATTTGAATTTTAAAACGCCATCTCGCGGTTTAAAATTTAACGCTTTTTGTAAAATTTTAATCTCATCGTCCGCGTCTTTAAATTTAGCGCTTTTTGAAATTCAGCGCCTCTTGAAATTAACGCGGCGCAAGCGAGCAAATTTTACCGCTTGCGGCGATGGCTAGAAATTTTAAAATTTGATCTCGCGCGCCACAATATCCACGATGAAATTTTACTCGTTGTTTCCCGCGATCGTTTCGATGAGTTTGCGCTTGTTGCGGCGGTTGTAAAGCACCGACGAAAGGAGCGATAGCACGATGAATAAGATCCCCACGGTGCCGGTTATGATCTCGCTTACTTCAAATTTCAGCTTGGCAAACATTATAAACGCCAAACACGCGATGGCGTAGTGCGCGCCGTGCTCCAGATACGCGAAGTGCGACAGCGTGCCGCGGGCGATGAGATATAGCGTGATGGAGCGCACGAACATCGCGCCCGCGCCGAGACCTAGCATGATGATGAAGATATTATCGCTTAGCGCAAACGCGCCGATCACGCCGTCGAAACTAAAGCTCGCGTCCAGGGTCTCTAAGTATAAAAAGCCTGCAAGGCCGTTTTTTACGCCGTCCGTGCCGAAAAGGCGGTCGAAGCAGGAGATGAGCAGATAGAGTAAGATCGCGCCGAAGTACGCCGTGCCGAGCGTAGCCGAGCCCGTTTTAGCAAGCAGCACGAGCCCGGCGGCTAGAGCGATCAACGTGGGGGCGTTTGGAATGCGCTTTAAAAATCGCACGAGCCCGTTATTTTCGATTATGCCTAGCCAGTGTAGCTCGCGCTGCGTATCGAAGAAAAAATCGCAAAAGACCATCAGCAAAAACGCGCCGCCGAAAACGTAAATTTGCGCTTCGTTCTCGCTTAAAATTTCATGGTAGCGCTGCGGCTGCTTAAGCGCCAGCACGAGGGTTTCCCAAAGACCCAGATGCGCGCTAGCTGCGACGATTAGTACGGGGAATAAAAACCTCATGCCAAAAACCGCGATCGGAATGCCCCAGAGGATAAATCTGCTCTGCCACACCGGCGCCATATCTTTTAGCACCTTGGCATTGACTACGGCGTTGTCGAAGCTAAGGCTAATTTCGAGCACGCATAAAAGCGCGCAGATGTATACAGCACCCGCACCGCCGATATAAAACGCGATAGCAAGCGCAATTAGGCTTACTACAAAAGAGGAATAAAAATATTTCATCGCTGTCCTAGCCGATTTTTTGCGCGATTTTAGCAAAATTTAGCCCTAAATTCTATATAATTGCAAAAATTCCAAAAAAGGCAAAAGATGCTTACCAATCCCGTATTTATCAGTATCTGTGTGATGTGCGCGCTGTGCTTGTTTAGGTGCAACGTAATGCTTGCGATCCTAATCGGCACGATATGCGCCGTGCTCTCAAGCAAGATCCCGCTGGGAGACGCCATAAATTTATTCATAAACGGCAATCCCGAAAACGCAGGCAGCCTCGGCATGGGCGGAAATTTAGAAACCGCGCTTTCGTATCTGCTGCTAGGCGTCATCGCTAGCGCGATCTCAAAGACCAACTTAACGGCGATCTTGGTGCGCGCAGTGGCAAATTTAATCAGCGACAAAAAATACGTCTTTATTTTTTCGATCGCCTTTTTTGCGTGCTTCTCACAAAATTTAATCCCCGTGCATATCGCCTTTATCCCGATTTTGATCCCGCCGTTAGTAAAGATCATGAACTCGCTAAAGATCGACCGCCGCGCCGTAGCGTGCGCGCTGACGTTTGGCTTGCAGACGCCGTATATGGCGCTGCCGCTGGGATTTGGACTTATCTTTATGGGGCTAATCGAAAAAAATATGAACGCAAACGGCATCGCGGTAAGCCTAAGCGACATATCGAGCGTAATGTGGCTAAGCGCAGTGCCGATGCTCGCGGGTCTCATCCTAGCCGTGATCTACTACCGCAAGCCGAGGGAGTATGCCGAAACCAAACAGAGCCTGGATGCGCATTTTAGCGAGCTTAAGATGGGCATGCGAGAGTGGGGCGCTCTAGCGGGCATCGCGGTGTGCTTCGCGGTGCAAATTTGGATCAAATCGCTTCCGTTTGCCGCGCTTAGCGGAATTTTAGTAATGCTTGCGGGTAAGGGCATCGAGTGGAAGAAGCTCGATAGCGTATTTGACGAAGGCGTGCATATGATGGGCTATATCGCGTTTTTGATGCTGATCGCCGCAGGATACGGCACGATTTTAAAAGAAACCGGCGGCGTGAATGAGCTGGTGCACGTAGCGAGCACTCTAAGCGGCGGCAAGCTCGGCGGCGCGCTGCTGATGATCGGTATCGGACTGCTAGTGACGATGGGTATCGGCTCGAGCTTCGGCACGATCCCTATCATCGCTACGATTTATTGCCCGCTAGCCGCACAGCTGGGCTTTAGCACGGCGGCGACGATCTTTATCATCGGCGTGGCAGCGGGTATTGGCGATGCGGGCTCGCCTGCGAGCGATAGCACGCTTGGGCCTACCGTGGGGCTGAATATCGACGGCGGGCATAGCCACATCTGGGATACCTGCGTGCCGACCTTTATTTTCTTTAATATCCCGCTAATCATATTTGGCATAATCTTTTCGATGATGCTTTGAAATTTTATAAAATTTCAGTCGTGCGGCGGTACCCGTAAATTTATAAATTTACGGACGCGAATATTTTTAAATTTAGCCGTGCGGCTTTACTTTTAAATTTGACCGCGCGATTTTGCCAAAATTTATTTGTGTCGCTCGCACGATCGGCTTAAATTTAATCGCTCGCGGTGCGTTGATGAAAATCATTGCTAAAATTTGAAATTTCGCATAAAATGGGCGAAATTTCAAAGCAAGGAGCGGCGGTGGAGCAAATTTACCCCTACGTGCAGATCGTTCATCTCATCTGCGCCATTATCTTTTTGGGCTACATATTTTTCGATGTCGTGATTTTTATGCGGCTTAAAAGCACGCTGGGCGCGGATTTTGAGCGCGTTAAAAAAGCGATCGGCTCGCGCGCGATTAAGATCATGCCGGTTTGCCTTTTTACGCTGATAATCACCGGCGGAATGATGATGAGCCGCTGGGTCGGGAGTGCTAACGGCGGATATTTCGGCACGCCGCTTCAAAAAATCTTTATGCTAAAAGCAGCACTCGCGCTCATCATCGCCGTGTGCGTAGCGATAAATTTAAGCTGCCGCGCGATGGGAAGGCCCGCGCCTCAGTTTTTGCGAGCGAACATCCACAAGATCGCTTTTGTATTCGGCTTCATCATCGTGCTTTGCGCCAAGCTGATGTTTGTAGTATGATTTATGGCGCAAAATTTAGCGCCGGCGGCGTGACTTTTATCGCGAAATTCTGCAGCGTGGCAAAGATTTAATTTCGCTTGCTTTTGAATTTTGTCGTTTGCTAAAAATTTTAAAATTCCGTTTTGCTGGGCGGAGCGCATAAATTTAATAATTTTAAATTCCACTATGTCTGCGCTAAAGCGCGAAATTTTAAAATTTCACTCCTTTCTTGTGCTGTTTTGCCAAATGCAACCTGCAAGATTTGATCTCATGAAATTTTAAAATTTCATCGCGAGCTTTAATACGCTCATAAAATATCTCACCCAATTCTGCAGCTTTAAAATTTTGTAAAATTCTAAAATTTTAAATTTTACCGCTAGGACGCGGATGAGAATTCTAAAAAACTCGCGCAAAATCGAAGCAGACAATAAAAAAGTGAATTTATTTGGCGACTTTACTTACTATTTAATAATCATTAAAGATATAAAAAGCTAAAATTGCTTTTCGCCTGCGGGCGAATTTAATGTCTGCTTGCCATTCGGGCGGGATTTTGAGGTTTTCCGTAGCCGTGGCAATGGTTTTGAAATTATTTATGAGAAAGGAAAAAGGATGAAGAAATTTCTCTTAGGTCTGCTCGTCGCAGCTTTGGCCAGTAGCGCGCTTTGCGCAAGATCGCTCTCCGAGATCAAAAGTAGCGGAGTACTTAGAATAGGCGTTTATGACGCGCAGCCGCCGTTTAGCAAGATAGAAGACGGCGTGCATCAGGGCTTTGAGGTCGATATGGCAAACGCCATCGCTAAAGATATGCTTCCATCAGGCGGGAAGGTGGAGTTTACCTCCGTGCTTGCAAATCAGCGTATAAAATTCCTACAAGAAGATAAGGTGGATGCGGTTATCGCAACTCTTACCGTAACTCCGGAGCGCGAGAAGCAGGTAGATTTTACGACCCCGTATTTTAGCGTCAATATAGGCATTCTAACCCGCGTCGAAGATAAGATTAAATCCTTAAATGAATTGCAAGATAAAACTATTTTGGTTCTTAGCGGCGGTACTGCAGAAACATACTTTGAAAAGCAAGGCTATAATATCGCCAGATGCGATAACGCAAACGCTTGTTACAAGGCGCTAAAAGCTGGACAGGGCGACGGGTATGCCGATGATAACTTAGTCGTGCTGGCTTATCCGGTATTAGATAAAAAGGTTGAAGTAAATATCAAGAATTTGGGCACTTCGGATTTCTTAGCTATCGGCGTGAAAAAGGGCAATTCGGAGCTTTTGGATTTTCTAAACGGCGAGCTAATCAAGCTAAGCAAAGAGGGCTTTTTCAAAAATTCGTTCGATAATTTCATCGAGCCTTACTACAAAGGAACTGCAGAGAAAAAGTATTTCTTGCTGGACGATCTTTATAGCTTGCTGTAATTTTTAAAAGGGGGACGCTATGAAAAAGATAATCCTAGCATTGATGCTGGCTGTGTGTTCGCTTTTTAGCAACACTTTGACTCAAATCAAAGAAAAAGGGGTTATTCGCATCGGTATAGATGGTTCGTCTCCGCCGTTTAGCGTCGCTAAAGCTGGCGAATATAGCGGCTTTGAGATACTCTTAATCGAAGGGCTTGTTAAAGAAATTTTCGGCGATAAAGGCGGCAAGATAGAATACGTCGTAACGGTAGGCGATGACCGCATAAAAGCGGTGCAGGACAACAGAGTTGATTTAGATATCGCGCTCATCTCGGTTACAAAAGAGCGTGAGAAGCTGGTAGATTTTTCCGATCCATACTTTAGCGTAAATATCGGCGTGCTAACTCGTAGCGACGATAATATCAGAAAGGTCTCCGATCTAAACGGAAAGACTATACTGGCGCAGCCCGGCACTACTGTGTTTGATTACTTTACGAAACAGGGCTATAACGTAGTACCGTGTGCGAGCGCGAATGAATGCTTTAATGACCTAAAATCGGGTAAGGGCGACGGATACGGCGATGATAATCTACTTGTATTTGCTTATGCCGTAGTCGATTACAAGGTTGAGGTAAATATCAAGAATTTAGGCTCGACGGACTTCCTGGCCATCGCGGTGCAAAAGGGCAATACTGAGCTGCTTAACGCGGTAAATGCGGGACTAATCAATTTAAGTAAAAAGGGCTTTTTTACAAAAATTTTTGATGAGAGCATTGAGCCTTTTTATAAAGGCACCGTCGATAAAAAGTATTTCTTGCTAGACGATCTTTACAGCTTGTTTTGATTTAAAGTGGCGATGGATGGGATTCTGTTCGCTGGCAAATTTTAGTAAAATTTAAAGGAATTTTATGAAAAAGATTATATTTGCGTTGTTAATCGCCTCGTGTTCGTTATTTGCTAACTCTTTAGCGCAGATCAAAGAAAAAGGGCTCATTCGTATCGGAATAGACGGCTCACTGCCGCCGCTTAGCGTCTCCGAGGACGGCAAATACAGCGGTTTTGAAATTTCGCTTATCGAAGAGCTCGTGAAAGAAATTTTCGGCGATAAGGGCGGCAAAATCGAATATGCCGTAACTCTAGGCAACGACCGTATCACTGCCGTGCAAGATAACAAGGTCGATTTGGATATCGCAGCCATCACGGTTACGAAAGAGCGCGAGAAGCTAGTGGATTTTTCAAATCCCTACTTTAGCGTAAATATCGGCGTGCTAACCCGCACCGACGATAATATCAAGACGGTAAGCGACCTACAGGATAAAGAAATTTTAGCAGAGCCCGGAACTACGGCGTTTGATTATTTTAACAAGGAAGGATTTAAGGTTATTCCATGCGCTAGTTCGAGCGAATGCTTCCGCGCATTAAAATCCGGTCGCGGCAGCGGCTATGCAGACGATAATATGGTGGTTTTGGGCTATTCGGTCGTAGATCGCAAGGTAGAGGTAAATATCAAGAATTTAGGCACATCGGACTTTTTAGCTATCGCGGTGCAAAAAGGCAACGATGACTTGCTAAACGCCTTAAACGACGGGCTTGTCAAGCTCAGCAAAAACGGCTTTTTCAAGAAAATTTTTAACGACAGCATCGATCCCTTTTACAAGGGCAAGGCTGAGAAAAAATATTTCTTGTTAGATGATCTTTATAAAATGTTTTAATTAAAAGGACGAAATATGAAAAAAATTCTACTAAGTATTTTGCTGAGTGCTGGCGCGCTTTGCGCTAACTCCTTAGCAGATATCAAGCAAGCAGGCGAAATTCGCATAGGCTTGCAAGATTCACAGCCTCCGTTTAGCTTCGATGATAACGGCACGCTGAAGGGCTTTGAGGTTGACTTGGCAAACGAGCTAGTTAAAAATCTATTTGGCAATAAAAAGATCAAAATCGACTTTATCGCCGTAGCATCTAAAGATCGCGTCCCCTCACTGGAGCAAAACAAAGTAGACCTCATCATATCCAAGCTTACCGTCACAAAAGATCGCGTTCAGAAAGTCGATTTTTCTTACCCGTATTATTCAGTGCAAATCGGCGTACTAAGCCGTAAGGATGATAATATTTCAAGAATCGATCAGATCGCGCATAAAAAAATTCTAAGCGTTAAGGGCACAACTGCCGAGGAGCACTTTAAAAACGCGGGTTATGAGATTGCGACATGTGCCGACGCGAATGAATGCGTCGCTAGGCTAAAGGCTGGCGAGGGCATAGGCTTTGCCGACGATAATACGGTCGTACTCGGATATGCTAGAAACGACGCCGCGCTTGATGCAAAAATCATCAACCTCGGCAAGGTAGACTATATCGCTGTTGCCCTATCTAAGGGCAATACCGAGCTGCTTGATGCGGTTAATAGCAGCCTGGTAAAAATGTATAAAGCGAAATTTTTTCACAAGGCTTTTGACGAGGATATCAAGCCATACTACGGCGGCAAGATCGACAAAAAGCACTTCACGCTCGATGAGGTTTATAGCCTGTTTTAAATTTAGACGCATTTAAAATTTTAAGGCGCCCTTTGGCGTCCAAACATACGCGCAGCTGTGATATTTGACCGCAGCTCGCTTTTGCCGCCAAGGCTTTGGCGGCATTTATAATTTAAATTCCGTATTTTTGCAGGCCCGGTTGCGATATAAAATTTTATGAAATTTTGATATGCGGTTACGAAAGATTGTGGTTTCTAAAAGATAGTCGGTCGCGCGGAATTCTAATCCGAGTAGTAAAATTTTATATCCTTTTTCAGTTGCATCGGCAATATATTAAATTTAGTCCTAAAAATTTTAGAAAAATGCGATAAATTATTGTATCCGACCATTTTGGCAGCTTCGTTTACGCTGATTTGATCTAGACTTAATAGCTCTTTTGCAACCTCAAGCCGTTCATTTGTCAGCATTGCATAAACGCTCGTGCCGAAATATGCTTTAAAATCCCTTTTTAGTGCAAATTCATTCGTGGCGCAAAGATGAGCGAGTTCTTTAATGCTAGGTGGATTTTGCATATTTTCTAGTAATATTTTCTTTGCTTTTTGAACTGTTTTTATGCGATTTTCATCAAGACTAAACGCATTTTCAGGCTCATTAAATTTATGAAAACTTCTATAAAGCATCTCTAAAATTTTACTTTCCATAAAAATTTCGCGTATTTTACCGCCATATATTGCGGCATTTTCGAGCTCTTTGAGAATAATATTTTGCACGGCGCTTGTTTTAAATTTCTTCATGCAAACGGCTTGATCTAAATTCAAATTTTTTAAAATTCCCAGCTCATTTGCAAAAGCGGTGCTAAGCGCTATGCAGGAGCTTTTATAGTGTTTATTTTCAAGCTCGTGAACGCCACGCAATTTGCTTTGCATAGTTCCGAGCCAAAACTCACCTTTATTCAAAACGAATTGATCTTTATCCGATCTGAAGCAGATAGGATTTTCGCCAGTATTGAAAAATAAAAATGAATAGCGGCTGCCCCGTTCGTGGCGATGCAAAAGGAAATCTCTGCAAATTATATCGCTGCTATAATATCCTATCTCTCCACCCGTATAAAAAGAGCTAAAGCCAAATTTTATACTTTCGCTTTTAAGCTCGGTTTTGTTATACCCGCATTGCTTGGACGGCTCAATGTCGTTAGATATTTTTTGCAAAAAATCGTCTAAACTTATCTCTTTACTCATCTTATCCCTTTAGCGTTTAAAATAATCCCTCTGCCGTTTAGTATTTCTTGATAATGCGTATCTTATTATAGTAAAATGAGTTTAAATTTTAATAAGAAAAGGGGCGTTTGTGCGTGCAATATATAAATTATCGCTGATCGCTGCTATAGCGACAGCCGGGATATCGAGTGAGTTAGAAAAACAGGACAAAAGCGTAAATTTGGGTGAAATTACCGTAGTCAGTGCTACGGGCTATCGGCAAAATATCCAAGACGCACCCGCTTCTATCTCCATTCTTACGCAAAAAGAGATACGAAAGCGCAACTACCAAGATATCTCCGCAATGCTAAAAGATTTGCCGAGTGCCTTTACCGCAACGCTAGGCGCTGCATCGAGAAAAGGCATAAGCCTAAGAGGCCTATCTCAAAAATATACGAAAATTTTAATCGACGGCAAGCCCGCGACCAGCGATAGCGCTTATAAAGGATTAAGAAGTATTGGCAGCAGCCAGAATTTCTTGCCTCCTGCAAATGCGATAGAGCGCATAGAGGTCATCCGCGGCCCTATGAGCTCGCTTTACGGCAGCGACGCTATGGGCGGAGTAATAAATATCATCACCAAGGGCTTTTCAAATGAGCTTAGCGGCAATGTAAACGGATACTATACCTTTGCTAAAAAACCGCAAATAAAAGGCGATTATCAAACGGGTTTTTATCTAAACGGAGCTATCGTCCCGGACGTGCTAGGTATCGCACTTTACGGTAGATTTTTTGAAAAGATAGAGGATAAAGAGCCTTATGCGAATAGAAACAATGAAGAGACGAATATGGGCGCAAAACTGATGTATAACGTAACGCAAAATGATGAGGTAACGCTTGATTATCGTAAAGTAAATAATAAATTTAGGCGTACATACGGGCGTACGCGAACAACCTCTGGAGGCAATAACGATATTGCGAAAGAGGATATGAAAGGCTACACCGCAAGCCTGTCTCATCAGGGAAAATACGATAAGTTTATGATAGATAGCTACGCAAATTACGATAGCATGAAAGAAAGCGGCGCCCAGGATCTACGTCTTAGAACGACTACGCTAAATTCTAAAGGCTCATATTTTTTCGATTCAAATGCTTTGAGTTTGGGCGTGCAATACCGAAGCGAGAGATTAAACGAAGCCGCGACTACCGCAGATGAGGCAAATGTCAAAAGACGGGATTATTCGATCTACGGCGAGGATGATTTTTATCTAACTGACGATTTAACACTAACCGGCGGAATCAGATATAACCGCGATAAGGACTATGGCGGCCATATATCGCCGCGCGCTTATGCCGTTTATCGTTTAAACGAAAGCTTTTCTATTAAAGGCGGCGTTTCGACGGGATATTCAACTCCGGATATTAAGCAGCGTAGCGAGGGCCTTGCCTTGCCGTTCGCAGGAGGTCAGGGAGCGCAGATCGGCAGAAGCTCTTTAAAGCCCGAAAGTAGCATAAGCTACGAAGGCGGGTTTTCTTACGACGATAACGATAAATTTAACTTTAGCGCTACCGCGTTTTATACCAAAATCAAAGATGGAATTTCTACCAAATTAATTTGCCGTCCAAGACCGGGAAACCCTTGCGTGCATAACGGCAAAACTTACAGACGCGGAATTTGGGATACTATAAATATCACAGAAGCTGAGGTTAGGGGTCTAGAGCTAAGTAGCGATTATCAAATTTTAGATAATTTGAAGCTGCATGCAAACTACGCCTATACGAAATCCGAGCAAAAAACGGGTAGCGAGAAGGGCAAAACCTTAAATAATTTTCCAATCCATTCGGTAAAGCTAGGATTTGATTACGACGTAAGCTCCAAGCTAAACTTATGGTCGCAAATAAATTATTATAGTAGGACGCGCGATAGCCTAAGCTACGATGAGGATATCCGCTCATACACGCTTTTTGATCTGGGCGCGAGCTATAAAGTTACAAAAGACGCAAGTTTAAATTTTACGCTTTATAACATATTCAACGAATTCGTACTAACGCGCTCGGGAAATTATCAAATGATGGTCGTAGACGGGATGAAGGCGCAGGTTGGATTTAACGTGAACTTTTAAATTCGCGGCGCATAAAATTTCGTCCGCGGATTTAAAATTTAAGGAAATTAATGGCGATTCTAAAAAGGAAAAAATTTTGGTTCAACGTCCATCTTGTTTTGACGCTTATATGCTGCGTGCCGATCTTAATCGTAGCCCTTAGCGGCGCTATTATCTCGTATCATGACGAGATTATAGATGTGTTAAATCAAAGCAAGTCTTTCGTGAGCCCGAGCGGAAAAGACGCTCTTAAGCCCGCCAAAATTTTAAATATTTTCAGAAAAGCCAAGCCCGGTTTTACGCTTAGTTATTATAGAATTCCGCAAAATAAAAACGAAGCGATTAGGCTTTCTGGTACAGATTCTGGCGGCGAGTTTAAATCATATTTTATAGATCCTTATAGCGGCGAAATTACTTCGGAAAACATAGGCGATACGTTTATCGGCGTAATGCTAAACCTACATACCAATCTGGGATTTGGGCTAAGCAAAAACGAAACTCTGCGGCTAATAGGCAAAAATATCGTGGCGCTTAGCACGGTTATGTTTATTTTAGTCTTAATTTCAGGCGCAGTGATTTATTATCCTAGCTTTAGAGGGAAAATTTTACGTGCATTTAGGATAAATTTTAAAGCGAGAGGTTATGCGTTTTTATATAGCTTGCATGGCGTGGCCGGAGTTTTGTTACTACCTATTTTGCTTACGATAAGCGCTAGCGGGCTTTATTGGTCGTATGATTGGATAGCCAAAATCACCAACAGAGCGCTAGGCGAAAAGGAAATTTTTAGAAAAACGAGCTTTACCGAAGTGCGAGGATTTTCGCTCGAGGATGAAGATAAAATTTTAAATTTGCAGACGGCACTTGATATTTTTAAGCGTGAACGCGGTGAAAACTACGAATTCTTTAACATCATCGCTCAAAAAGATGGAGAAAATTTCATGATCTTTTATTTCGATAAAGGCGAAGAGGGCGAAGAGCATATGAACACGATGAGCGTAAACGTTAAAAAGGGCATCTTGCGGCATGCTCGCTATGATGATGCGAAAAGCACCATGCCACGCCCTTTTGCTATACATAAAGCCGTTTTGAGCGTGCATTCGGGCTATATCTTCGGCGAGGCGGGTAAGTTCTTATTTTGCGTAGCGGCGATTTCTGTGTTATTTTTTATAGTTACGGGATTTTGGATGAGCATAAAAAGAATTTGCAAGAAAAGATAAATCTATGAATTCAAAGCGGAGAAATAGCTTATTCGCGGCGTAAATTTAAAATTTTATCCGAAGCGGTATCGCTTCTTTTCAGCTAATAAAATTTTATGTGTAGCGCTTTGAAATACTATGTGCAGAGTCTTTGTGAGCCTTGCGCCGCATCTTGATCTTGTTAAATTTGCTTCGGCGTTTTAACTGCATTCATTTACCGCTCATAAAATCCCTAATATTTTGCGCGATCATCTTTATCAGCCATTTGCGGGCCTCTATGCTCGCCCATGCGATGTGGGGCGTGATGATGACGTTGCGGCGATTTTTCACGCGCAAAAGCGGATGATCCGCCCTCATCGGCTCTGTTTGCAGCACGTCAAGCGCCGTACGCAGGCCTCGTTCGTCCACGGCGCGAGCTAGCGCCTCCTCGTCCACGATGCCGCCGCGGCCGAAATTCATCAAGATCGCCCCATCTTTCATCTTCGCAAGCTCCGCTTCGCCGATCAATCCCGCCGTTTTTTGATTTAGCGGGGCGTGGATCGAGATGATGTCGCATGCCCTCAAAAGCGCGTCCAGGCTCACCCTGGCAAACTCGCCGTTATCGTTCGCGCCGCTAGTGGAGTAGTATCTCACGTTTGCGCCGAACGCGGCGGCGATACGGGCGACCTTTGCGCCGATCTGTCCAAGCCCAATGACGCCGAACTCCTTGCCGTAAATTTCGCTGATGGGCGCGTCAATGTGAGTAAAAATTTCACTCTCGCACCATTTGCCGCTGCCGCCGTAATCCGCGTAGTATCCGAGCGCGTTGGTTAGCGCAAACAGCGACGCAAAGGTCTGCTGCACGACGCTGTTCGTCGAGTAGCCCGCCACGTTTTTTACCGCGATGCCGCGAGCCTGGGCGGCCTGCATGTCGATGTTATTCGTGCCCGTGGCGCTGACGCAGATCAGCTTAAGCGTGGTTTGCGCCATGATCTCGTCCGTGATTAGGACTTTGTTGGTTATGACGACGCCAGCGCCGGCTAGGCGCTGCGCGGTTTGCGCGGGCTCGGTCATCTCGTAGCTTTCAAACTCGCCCAAGCTAGCGATCTCACTAAGATCGGCATCGCTTCCCAGCGTCGCGGCATCCAAACATACGATCTTCATATTTTCCCCTTTGCGTTTTAAAATTTTAAGCCGCAGCAGCGCGGTTAAATTTAGCCGTTAAATTTACCGCACGATTTGTAACACGGCGTCTAAACGGCAAAATTTAACTCTGCGAAATTTAGCTATTGCGGAAATTTGCTCTCGCGAAATTTTACTATCGCGAATTCCGCCCTTGCTGAAATTTAATGCTTGCAGCGTGCGGGGCGTTAAATTTTAAAATTCTAATTCGCATCGAAAAAAGCGGTAAATTTTACCGCCGCTGAAACCTGCGTCTAAATTTTGAAATTCTAATTCGCGCCGAAGCGAAAGATTAATTTTTGCCGCTCGCGTTTAAATTTTAAAATTTAGCTCGCGCAAATCTTGCTCTGCACGGAATTTTAGCTCGAGCCAATTTACTCTGCTCGAAATTTTATCCGCGTAGAATTCTGGCCGCGACGCTACGTTAAATTTTACCGTAGCCTCTTGGCGTTAAATTTCGCCGACGCTCGGCGATAAAATTTACTGCCGGCAGAGCCTTGCCGCTAAAGCTACTGCCAAACTACTCCGCCCTAAAATTTCTCAAATTTTATAAAATTTGCCGCGCCGCTACTTTGCATCCTCGATATAATGCCCCACAAATTTTGAGAGATTATTGAGTATCTCGCCGCCCTTGCGGAAGCCTAGCGCGCAGCCTTCGTAGGCGAAAAACACCCCCGCTTGATAGCTCTGGGCGCACTCGTCTTTGTTTAGCTCGTAAAATTCCTGATATAAAAATTTCTGATTTCCGTAGTCGCCGCCGTTTTCCTCTATCTTTCTGCCGTCGGCGTCGAAAATCGCCACGTTCGCCCCCTCGCGCGCCAAAAACGGCTTTTTGATCATCTTTTTACCGATGATCGGCGAAAAGGAGCTTTGCAGCAGCAGCGGGTGGTTTGGATACAGATCCCACAGGATTTTCATAATCCCCTTGCTTTGGAAAAGCAGCGTGTATGCGGGGTTTAGGATGATCGCCTTTTGATTTTGCACGATGTTTTTTAAGATGAGCGCAAGCTCGCCCTCCTCGATCGCGATCGCCTCCCAAGGGATGAGCTTGAACCAATACTCGTAGTTTTCGCCCTCAAAAAACATGCCCTCTTCGTCGTTAAATTCCACCTCGTCCACGTAGGCAAAGCGCGTCTTAAAGCCCGCATCCTCCGCGGTCTGCTGCAAAAGCTTCGTCGTTTTTTCGTCCTCGACATTGCCCGCGACGCTGCTAAATAAAATTTTCCACCCCTCGTAAAATTTAGAAAAATCGCTTAGCTCGCCGTCAAGCACCACGAGCCGCTTGAAATTATCGCGCAGCGCGTCGTAGAGGTCATTGAACTGGCTCGCCTCGTCCATGCCGTTTTCTTTCAGCATCGCCCACTGGATGATCGCCGTCTCAAACACCGCCGTGGGCGTATCGGCGTTAAATTCTATCAGCTTGATCGGCTTGCCGTCCAGCCCGCCCGCGAAATCGAAGCGCCCGTATAGGTGCCAGTGCACCTCGTTTTCCCAGCTTTGTTTGATGAGATCTACGAGGTTGAAGGGGATGCCGAGCTCGTGGAAGAGGTTATTGTCGATGACGTGCTGCGCGGCTGCGACAAACATCTCGTATAGCTCGTTCGCCGCTTCGTAATACGCATCCGCCTCCGCAGCGCTCACGCGCACGATCTCGTCGCTGACGTAAGGGCTCTCGTCGGCGTCCGTGTGCCAGTAAAAGCCGAGCTTTTCGAGATATTCGTTGCTTAACGGTGTTATCTTTTTTAGTTGCATAGATTTTCCTTTTTATGTAAATTTTAAAATTCCGCCCGCAGCGCAAAACAAATATAGCACTAGTCGCTGTCGGCGTCTCTTGCGAGCGCAGCGAAGCAGAATAAAACGCGAGCTACGAGCTCGCACCTCTAAGCGCGCCGGTTAATCAGAGCTCGGCAGGCGAGCGGTGCATTGCCCCGCCGCAGAGCGGCACCTCTTCTGCAAGAAATACACCCTTGCAAGTAGCCCCTCCTCGGCTTTCTCAAAAAACTGCGGCATGACTTAATCGCGCGATGCTGCGACCTGGATTTCGCTCGAGTAAAATTTACTCACTTTAGCACCGCTCGGCGATATAAAATTTGTCGCAATAGGCGCCGCGATACGAAATTCCGATTGCGGATGCGGTGATTAAAACTCCCGTCGCAGCACGGCCTCGCTCGCTTTAACGTCGCATCGCAATATAAAATTTTATCGCACGGCGCCGCCTTTCATATCAAAATTTCGCCGCGCGGCAACGCCTCAGTAAAAAATGCGATCCGATGTGCTCGCCAGCGGGCGCGAATTCCGCCTCGTCATGACATCGTCGCGGTAATAATTACAAACCGCTATGCGCGTAGCGGCGCGGAATTTTATCTTGACAACCTCGCCACGTAAGGATTGCAAATCACTACGTACGCCGTAAAATTTTTTCTAGCGATAATGTAGCCGTAGGACATTGTCCCCCGAGCGATAGAGAATTCTATAGTAATAAAATTCCGCCGTAATACAATTTTACCGTATCGAATTTCACCGAAAACGTGCCGCACAGAGCGCGCTTTCGTTTTAGCTAAAATTCTGCTGCGACGGAATTTTCCACTCTTTAAGCGCCGCGCGTCAAAATTTAAACTCGCTGCGCAAAGCCGCCGTATATTTCAAAGCGCGTTTAGCCGCCGAAAAATCCACCGCTTTTGCCGCTCTTGCTTCCGCCGAAAAATCCGCTTCTACCGCTTCGCGCCTTGTCGTTTTGCTGCTTTGCTTGATTGAAGCTATCGACGCTTCTAGAGTAGGCGCTCGGGCTTTTGTAGGCGGTTTGGCGCTGGCTTTGGTAGGCTGGGTTGTTAAACAGCTTGCCGCCAATCCATGAGCCGATGATGGCGCCCGCAGCGCTTGCCAAGATCGCTTCGCCCAGGCTCATGCCGCCGCTACTAAGCTGCGCGTTTTGGTTGGTTAAATTTGAAGTGCCGGCGTCGATTTTAGCGTTTTCTTCGGCTAGAAGGGCTTTGGTTTCCTCATCGCTTAAAATTCTCTCCGTGCCGTCTAGCGATCTTAAGATAATCTGGGTTTTTTCGCTCGGAAATTCCTCTAAAATTTTATATTTTCCCGGCGCGACCTCTTCAAGCCGCACGAGCGCGCCTTCTTGCAGACGGACATTTTGCTCCTGCCCCCTATCGTCGCAGCCCGCTAACGAGCCCGCCATAACGAGCCCGAAGCCGCTTACCAGCGCATAGCTAGCGATTTTGCGTAGTTTCATTTAGATCCTTTCAGTGATTTTATATCTAGGCTTTGATTTATTAAAAGCTCGTTTCCCTCGACGCGGATAAACTTGCTCTTGCCGATATTTTCGATGATTAGGCTTTGCGCTTTTGGGCGTTTTTTGCGCTTAAGCGATCTGATAAATTTAGCCAGGCTCGTCCACTCCCGCTCATCGTAGGCTTTCTCTTTTACCTCGACGTCGAAGGGTTTGGCCTCGCGGTTTTTAGCGGAGATGAGAGGCTTATCGAAAAACGACAAGAAATACCCCAGCTTCTCGTCGCGCTCCTTATACATCAGCTTGATCTCCTCTTTTGAGGCGATCAAAATTTCCTCTTTCTCCTTGTGTAGCCTGTCTTTGTCGCTTTGCAGCGCTTCGATTTTATCCTTTAGCTCGGTGACCTCTTTTATGAGATAGTCGATGAAGCTTTGAGTGCCTGCTATACCGCCCGTGCGCGTACTTTTCGCAGAGCTTTGCGAAGCGGGCTCGCTTTGTTGCATTTCATCATCTAAAAGCACGTAGCGTACGCCGCCGCTTTCCTCGGCGCGCAAGGAATTTCTGCGGATGCGGTTATAGACGGCTTCTTTTGAAATTCCTAAAATTTCGGCTGCTTCGCCGATCGAGACTTTTTTCATACAAAGATGCCTTTTAGCGTTTTAGGTAATTATTGCTAAATTTGCCTAAAATAGGCATTAAACGCTTCGTTTACAAAGATAGACTCCGCCTTACCGTAGCTGGCGCGCGATAAATTCCGCTTGTTTGCGCCCGCACGATATAAAATTTCGCTTCGCTTGCAAAGCCGCGCAAAATTATTTTTTTGCTAAGCTTTTAGAATTTTGCCCAATAATGTTGCTTAATTAAGTATATTTTTTATACACTTATGAAAAAATTTTAGTATTTCAAAGGAGGCGAAATGCCCGAATCGCCTAAATACAAAAAATCCGAAATTCGCTGCAAGCTCATTTTAGACGCGGCGCTGGAGCTGTTTTTAGCCAAAGGCTACGAAGCTACGAGCTTAAGCGATATCATCGAGCTTAGCGGCGGCTCGCTATCGTCGGTTTATAAGTATTTTGATAACAAAGAAAGCCTATTTTTGCGCATCATCGAACTGCAAAGCAAAAAGCTCGACGAGCGAATGAACGAGCGCATGCGAATCAATAAAGACCTAAAATTGCGCGAGTATCTGCAGGAGTTTGCAGGGATTTATCTGGAGTTTCTTTTTGCTCCGGAGGCGATAAAATTCTACCGACTAATACTTTTCAGCGGTTTTAACGGCGCGCTTAGCGAGAGCCCAAAAATCTTTTTAAAAAGCGGCGTGCTAGGTTCACCGAATGCGCTGGATGAGTATTTGGCGGCGCATGCGGACGAGTTTGCGCCCGGACGCACGGCAAAAAGCCTAGCGCTATATTTTTGCTTTTTACTTAGAGAGCCGCATTTTAGCAGGCTGCTGTTTTTCGACGAAAAGCTAAATTTCAAAGCGAGCGAGCTAATCAAGGATCGCATCGATATGTTTTTGCTAGGCGTAAAAAAGCGCTAGTGGCGGAATTTTACGGCGTAAATTCCGCGTTTTTCGCGTCTTTAAATTTTTAGAGCGGTTTGGGGCTTAGAATTTTGTAGCTTGGATTCTATCCGTTACCAAGCGCTATAAAACGCCGCATATCCCGCGCTTAAAATTCTAATTCTATCGGCGCAGAATTTTTAAAACGATTGGGGCTGAAATTTTTATTTTCCGTATTAAATTCTGTGCTGCAGTTAGAATTTCGTCGTGGAATTTCGCGCCGCTTGCCTACGCCTTTAAATTTGCGCCGCTCAGATTTTAAATTTAATAAAACCTCTTATAATCCCGCGGAATTTCAGATCAAAAGGATTAAAAATGGATTATGATATCATCGTAATAGGCTTTGGCAAAGCAGGCAAAACCCTTGCCGCAAAATCCGCCGCACTGGGCAAAAAGGTCGCTCTCATCGAGCGCTCGCCGCAGATGTACGGCGGCACCTGCATCAACGTAGGCTGCATCCCGACCAAGCGGCTAGTTACGGCGAGCAAGGAAGCAGGCTTCGTAAATTTTAGCGTGCTCGGAGAGTATTTCGTGCTGAGCATGCAGAAAAAGGACGAACTCGTAGAGGCGCTGAGGGCGAAAAATTTAGCGATGCTAAAGGGTAACCCGAATATCGATGTAATCGACGGCGAAGGCTCATTTACGAGCGCGAATTCCGTGCGCGTGCTAAGTCCTGACGGACAAACGCGTGAAATTTCGGCAGAAACGATCGTCGTAAATACGGGCTCGAGGGAGGTCGAGCCTAGCTTTGAGGTAAGCTCGCAGATCGCTTATAGTAGCGAAGAAATTTTAAATTTAAAGATCCTGCCGAAGCATCTAGTAATCATCGGCGGCGGATTTATCGGGCTTGAGTTTGCCTCGATGTTTGCGGGATTCGGCTCGAAAGTGAGCGTGCTGATGCGATCAAAATTTATGAAAAACGAGGATGAGGACGTGGCTGCCAGCGTCAAATCCGCTCTAGAGGCTCAAGGCGTACAGATCATCGAGGGCTGCGAGTTTTTGAGCTTAAAGGGCAGCGAGCTGAAATTTAACCTTGCGGGCGAGAGCGAAACGATCGTGGCGGACGCGTTTTTATACGCCCTCGGTCGTCGCGCGAATACGAATGATCTAAATTTAGCCGCTGCGGGGGTGCAGACGGATGCGCACGGCAATATCATCACGAATGAGCATCTGCAAAGCTCGACTGCCGACATCTACGCAGCAGGCGACGTGCGCGGCGGAGAGATGTTTACCTACACGAGCTTAGACGATTTTAGGATAATTTTTAGCGCGCTTTTCGGAGACGGCGCACGCACTACGAAAAACCGCGCGCCGCATGCAAGCGTGCTGTTTACCCGCACGCCGCTAGCCCGCATCGGCCTTAGCGAGCGCAAAGCAAGAGAGAGCGGGCGTGAGATCAAGGTGCTGAAGCTTTCGATGGCGGCGGTGCCCGGCGCCAAGGTCGTAGCGCACGACGAGGGAATGATGAAAGCGGTCGTGGACGCGACTAGCGGCGAAATTTTAGGCGCGGCGCTTCACTGCGTAAACGCGCACGAGATCGTTAATGAGCTGGCGATCGCCATGGCGCTGGGCGCGAAAGCGGATTTTTTCAAAAATCAAATTTTTACGCATCCTAGCATTAGCGAGGCGCTGAACGATCTTTTCGGGCAGTTTTAAATTTGAAATTTAACGGCGCTCGGGCTTGGCGATGCCCGGGCGCCTTAGCGCAAATCGATCGTGAAATTTAATGCGCCGGAGCGGATTAAATTTAGACTGGATTAAATAGTTTGAGTCCTTGCCACCAGCGTCTTTCTTGGATACCAAAGTTGGCTATAAAAGAAATGATTGAAATAGTTAATTGATAAAATATCCGCGTTTAGGAATAGCAAGATTACAATCTATTTGGCACTCGGTAAGAGTATGCGGATAAAATTTCTTCTCGCAGTTTATACAGGCGAAAACGATTTCGTCCGTCGCTTCATTCAACATAACTCTATAATCGCTAGGCGACCATTGCGGGCATTCGCACGCCAAGTCCAAATCCACGCTAACTACCAAGCTATCAAATACAATCGAGTTTAATTCCTCGTAGACTAGTCTTAAGCTCTTTTGATCTTTCAGCGCTCTAATTTTATTTATCAAGCGATATTTGTCCGATTTGATAATCTTTGCGCCAAAGAGATCTTTTGCTTTTCCGTCGCCGTAAATCGATAGCTCGGTCGGATAATCTTTAAAATTTAACTTTAACAGCTCGTCCAAACCGCAGCCGTCGTATTCTTTCATAAGAAACAAAATTTTATTTTCAATAAACCATGTCGCTATGCAGCAGCATACTTGCTCGGGATTAAAAGGATGTAGATTTAAAATTCTATTTTCTAACGATAAACACAAATTTCTAATTTTGGGCTGCATTATTTAATATCTTTATTTATCCCCAAATATCAAATAGGCTAAATTTCTACTCAAATTCCCATACGCAACTACCCAGTATTCTCTTATGATATTTTTGATTTGTAAGTTATCGCCCAGAAAGTCGGCAAATATTTTGATCCTATCCTTGTCTACTACGCCTAGCTCTTCGTCCTCTTTCTCAAACGAAGCGACAATTAAATGCGACAGAGCAATCTTGTCGTGGAAATTTAATGTCTTGTTTTCTAGTAGATTTATCATTGACGTAATTTTGCCGATATTTGCTAATTCTAGCTCCCAATCCTGCTCATCTCCCGCCGAATCTAACCCCAAAAGCTTATTTAATTTTATCGCGCTTTCCTTTCTTACGAAATAATCGGTCATTTTATTATCCTTTATAGATGTTTTTGCCGCTATATTTAGACGACTGCGCCATCTAGCAGTTTCCTAGAATTTTGCAAAGCCCATACGAAATTTTCGAGCTCTACACAGTCTTTTAATTCAAATCCAAAATTTAACAAACCTACCGATAGGGCGCCACTTTCTTTTATGACGCGGGCTATTACATTTCCTTTATGTTCTATACTCACTTTATTTTCATATCTTGTAAATTTAAAGATATTTTTCGAGCATCTTCCGTTTCTCTTTGAAAATTTCTCAAATTGCTCCGTAAAATTCGGTCTTTGATTCCCATCTTTTAGCCATAATCCCCCAGCATATAGCGCCCATATAAGCTCGTAAAAATTGATATTATGCCGAGTCTCGGCAGCAGCGACTAAAAGCTTATTTGTTTCATGGTTGATCTGTATTAAAGGCTCTCTGTCCATATGCCAAATCTCGGCTACTACTTTTTCTCTATCCGGCACGGAGGCAATTAAAAATTCAAATTCATTTTTTATCATATTAAAATCCTATTTTTTGTTTTTTGCTACCTAATTTAATTTGAATGCTCTATCGTTCGAGCCTAAATCGTATTTATCCCATTCTTTTATGACATCTTGCGCCATACCCTTTATGCGGAATTCCTGCTCTTCTAAATTAAACATCTATTTTTCTCCATAATTCTATTAAATCATCATATCTAAATCAAATTTCTATCCATATCAAATATTTTGGGATAGTTTTTATAGTTTATTTCGATATAGTCGCCCTTTTTAAATTTTACAGCTTGCGTCGATAAAACCTCTAAAACTACGAATTCAAATCCAAAAAATAGCTCATCCCATCCCTCTTCTCCTTCTTCGAGACCTGGATCGCAGCATCCTTCAAAATCGTCATAAAATCTGACTTTGTATATATCGTTTTCATCAAACTCAATGATAAACTCTCTTTTATTTAGTTCATATATATTTCTCGCCAAATTTTTCATAATATCGCGTTCGTTATCCGAAAATCTTAACAAAAAATTCTCGTAAATTTCCTTTCCGCTTAGTATCGCACTCCTTTTTGCAGTTTAGCAAAGATTTATCCGCTTGAGCCTTTTAATCGGCTTCTTGGCTATTGTATTTCGCACTCTCGATCTTTGCAAGCGTTAATTTCGCTAAAGGATTGATAAGTTTAGCGATGCAATATTTATTATCGCATGTAATCACGCTTTGGCGCCCATCTACTTTCATTGCATTGGAGCAATTCGGGCACATTACATAGCCTTCGCCTAAATCAACGCCAATTGGAAAATCTAGCCCTCTCTGCTCTTTCAAAAATCTAAAAAATTCCTCTTTTGAAATTTTGATATTAGAAAATAATCGAAAAATTTCTTCTGCCTTTTGCCTTATCTCGCCTTCTTTAAAAAATACGTTAGGAGCCTTTTTAAAATCTTCATCAAACTCAGAAAATCTACCCGCCATCATATCCAATTCTTTTAATGCCTGCTCTTCCGCTTTATTGGTTGCGCAATATTGCGATTCCAAATCATACATCTTATAAAATTCATCGCAAAACAGCTCTATATCGCACCAATCGTATATGAATCCAGCTATAAAATAATACAACTCTTCATTTTGCTGCATATTTCACCTCATTTTAAATTTTATCGCCATTTTTATTATTTATGCCTTTTATAATTTCGCACAATAGATCATTTTCAGCGGCATTTTTCTCATCCAATATTGACACGCCCATAGTTGTTGGAGTAATCTTAGATAAAAATAGATTTACAAGCTCTGTTTTTTCATCGATTCCGTATGACAATGTAACGATATCCAATAAATCGTGCCGCTCTATAAAACTATCAAAGATATCTTCTAATTGCGACGCTTTCTCTGCGTAGAAGAATACCCACTTGACGCCTATAAGAAAATCCGTTGTGATATTACTAAAGATATCTATCTTATCCATAAAGTGCGATCCGATAAGCAAATATATATCCGAGCCGCTTTTAGACAAAGAGTTAAGCTCATAAATAGAACCGATATTTTTGTAATTTAGCATTTTATTTCTCGCTTCCTTGCTTTTTTATCGTCTTTAGCCACTCTTTTTCAAATTTATAATATTACTCAAGCTTTTTATTCTTTTCCGCTTGATTCCACTTTTCTATCTCAGCATAATCT
>CAUQWV010000016.1:0-56113 GCA_963522285.1 uncultured Campylobacter sp. | reverse complement strand
TTAATGGCTCTGGCTGAAAAAAACGCGATCTTTTTGCACTGCTTGCCGGCGTACCGCGGATATGAGGTAAGCGAGGCTGTGTTTGAAGCGCACGCGGATGAAATTTTTGCAGAGGCGGAAAATCGCCTGCACGCGCAAAAGGGCGTCATGGTCTGGCTGGATCAAAAAAGATAAATTTTAGGAGAACGCATGGAAGAAAAAGATAAAGCGCTAAAAAAGATCGACAAAGCGAGCGAATTTTTTGGGCTGGATAGCTCGAAAAGGACGGTTTTTGAAATTTCGCAGGGCGAGGACAACGAGAAAAAACTCACTTTAAAAAGCGGCTCATGGAGCGACGAGGAGCCGTGGTTCGGCATCGACGAAAATAACGAAGTGCACACGATGATCTCGATAAAATCGCTTGCAAATCTCATCGCCGCGACCAAAAACGCGATGCAGGAAAATTTTAATCTCAAGCTTGAGCGCTCGATTTTGCAGCATACGCCGGTAGATTTCGGCGACGCGTGGATCGTGTGTATGGACGAGATCAGAAGGCTTACGGGCGCAAATCCGAATGCGAAAAGATTAAGCTTAGACGTCGATGCCGTTGTTTCGCGCGTAAAAAGCCTACATCCGAACCTTTTTATCGACATCGAAGAGCTTATCAAAACCAAGGCGGGCGGCCGTGAATAGCATAGATTTCGACGCTTACGCGAAATTTTCGCGCCCGGGACCCCGCTACACGAGCTATCCGACCGCGCTGGAATTTAGCGAAAATTTCAGCTACGAGGGGTATTTGAACGAGCTAAAAAATCAAAAAAGCTCTACGCCCCTGTCGCTTTACTTTCACATGCCGTTTTGCCGCTCCGCCTGTTATTTTTGCGGCTGCAACGTAATCTACACAGGCAAGCGCGACAAGATGGATCGGTATTTGGACTATATCGAGCGCGAAATGCAAATTTTAAGCAGCGTCGTGGACGGCTCGCGGCAAGTCGTGCAGATGCACTTCGGCGGCGGCACGCCTACATATTTTAGTGCCGAACAGCTCGCGCGCCACATAAAAAATATCAAAAAATATTTTAAAAATTTCAGCCTCGAAGCCGAGATCAGCTGCGAGATCGATCCGCGATTTTTAAACGTCGAGCAGCTTGACGTGCTCGTTTCAAACGGCTTTAACCGCATAAGCTACGGCGTGCAGGATTTCGACGAGCGCGTGCAAAAGGAGATCCACCGCATCCAGCCTTTCGAACTTACGAGGGACGTCATAGCCATGGCGCGCGAGAGGGGGATAAAATCGATAAATATGGATCTGATCTACGGCCTTCCGTATCAGAGCCTAGCTAGCTTTAAGCGCACGCTGGAGCTTGCACTTTCGCTTGATCCGGACCGCTTTGCAATCTTTAACTACGCGCACGTGCCGTGGATAAAAAAATCTATGCGTAAATTTGACGAAACGACCTTGCCGGAGCCTAAAGTGAAGCTTGAAATTTTAAAATTTACACACGATTTTTTAAGCGCGAACGGATATGAGATGATCGGCATGGATCACTACTCAAAGCCCGAAGACGAGCTTCATACCGCGCTTAAAAACGGCTCGCTACACCGTAATTTTCAGGGCTACACGACCAAGGGCGGCGCCGATTTGATCGGCATCGGGCTAACTAGCATCGGCGAAGGTGCGCGCCACTATGCGCAAAATTTTAAAGATATGGACGCTTATGAAGCCGCGATCGATGCGGGCAGGCTGCCGTATTGCAGGGGCATTTTGCTAAATGAAGAGGATCTGCTGCGCAAAGAGGTAATTATGGGGCTTATGAGCAATTTCTGCGTCGATATAGAGGCGATTGAGGAGAAATTTAAGATAAAATTTTTCGAGCATTTTGGCACTAGCTTAAAGCAACTTGAGGCGCTAAAGGATTTCGTACAAGTCTCGCCGCATAGAATTTCGGTAACGCCTACCGGTACGCTTTTGATCCGCAATATCGCGATGTGCTTTGATGAGTATATGGATAAAAATTTGGGTGAAAAGCGCTTTTCTAAAACCGTTTAAGTGGCGCAGCTATGGGTAGGGCAAAGCTTGGAGCGTTCGACTTTGCGGCACTTAGCGAGCGCCGCGTAAAATGTGGTAAATGTATCCAAATCTGCACGATTCATGGCATTAACGGCGATGAAGTAACTAGCCTGCGCGGATTTGTGGATCTTTTGGGCGCTTACGGCAGGAATGAGCTAAAGCTTGATAAAAACGCTAAGAAAATTTTTGAGAGCTGCTTTTTATGCACCAGCTGCGTAGATATTTGCGGCGAGTCTTTGCCCATAGATACGGCAATCGAGAATATTCGCGCGCACATTGCGGAGAAATTTGGTATCGCGTGGTACAAAAAAGCTGCGTTTTGGCTGCTCGGGCACCGCAAAGCGCTGGATCTAGCAGCAGCGCTTGGATACGTGTTTCTTAGCTGTGGCTTTAAGATGCGAAAAGATACGCAAAGCTCTATGTCGCCTAAATTTGGCTTACCAATACTTAAAAAAGAGCGCTTGTTGCCTGCTCCTGCGAAAAAGAGCTTTATGAACTCTCACGCAGAATTTATCGACAATGGCGGCGAAAAAACTATCGGAATTTTTATCAGCTACATGGGAAACTACGCTTACACGGGCGTAGGAGAGGCGATTTTACGTATCGCGCGAGCGCTAAAGCTAAACGTAAATTTGATGAAGGAACAAGCTTGTTGCAGTGCTCCTGCATATTTTACGGGAGATTTTGCAGCGGTTGAACACGCGGCAAAATTTAATATAGCATATTTCGAAAAAGCTCTGCCTGCTCTTGATGCGATTATCATACCCCGAGGCTACATGCTCTGCAATGCTGTAGGTTGATTATGCGCATTTTTTTGAAAACGAGCCACAATGGAAAGCCCGTGCGCAAAAGCTTGCTAGTAAAATTTTTATGGCGAGCGAGTACTTTTATAAATTTACAAACTTAAGTGATCTTTTGATGCGCAGCGCCAAAAAAGGGTTTTAGCGATTACTTATCACGATCCGTGTCATGCCAGCAAAATGCAGGGTGTTTGGAAAGAACCGCGCCGTTTGCTCGCTCAAAACTACGAAATAACCGAGATGGATGAACCTAATAAATGCTGCGGATTTGGCGGCGTGACGATGCAGGCCGAGCACTACGAGCTTGCGCGCGCAGTGGGATTAGCTAAGGCGCGTGCAATGGCGGATCTGCTCGTACGCGCAGTCTCCGCTGAGTGCAGTGCGTGCAGGATGCAGCTAAATAATTCGCTTTCTTTAAGTGGCTCGCAGATGAGGTGCGTAAATCCGCTGGAGCTCATCGCTGAGGCGCTTATGGACGAGGAAAATTACAATGGATAAATTTCGCACTTGTGAAATTCCTGCATTTCACTAGCTTTTTACGCAATCCACACTCTGGAGTAAAATTCCGTATTTTTTAGATTTTGGTTTTTAAAAATTATGATGAAATTTTATCGTTAGCTTGTAAAGGTTGCGGTCTGCGCTTTTGAGCTTTCGGATAGATCAACCTGGGGCGGCGCGCGGTGCGAGCCCACATAGGCTTTGCTGCTGCGGCGGGGTTGGGTAATGTGATTTTAAATACTAAAATTTTGTGGTTTAGAATTTTGTTGAGGGATTGCGCAAAATTTTAAGAAGTTGAATTGGGGGATGGATTTTGGCAGGAATTCTAATTTTATGCGGCTGCAGCTAATGGCTGGAATTTTGATTTATTGATTTGCGCGGATTTGCTTGGCGTTGCATGATAAAACGCAAATTTTAAATTTCGCAAAATTTTAAATTAGTTACGCACGAGCTTCTTGCACTTTACGGTTTTGACGTTGGGGCAAAATTTCTTTCAAAACTGTCAAAGTATGCATAAAATATATTCATAATTTTTAGCACGAGATATTTAGCGAAAAAGGCCAAGCTAGCGAGATCGGGGCTTTAAATTTAATTTTATTCTTGCTCTTTTGCGTCATCTTCAGAGTCCAGCTTTGCTTCTTCGATCAAAAGCCTGTTGGCTTCGGTAGCTTTTTTTATCTCACTTAAGTTTTCTTCTATCTTATTTAGGCGCTTTTCAAGGGTATTTAGACGCTTTTCGGAGCGGGAGATAAAATAATAAATCAAATAAATCATAAAAACTATTATGATCCAAGGTACGATTTTCATATAAAATTCCTTAAAATTTAAAATTGCGCGCATTATAGCAGAAATTTTATGAAATTTTAAAATAGGCTGTTTTAGCCTTGACAATTGGGGATTTTTCGGTTATAATTGCCACTTCAATTTCAAAATGCTGGTGTAGCTCAGCTGGTAGAGCTACTGCCTTGTAAGCAGTGGGTCGGCGGTTCGATCCCGTCCACCAGCTCCATTTTTTGTAACAGTGTTTGACCAGATTTCATCAAAGGGTGAGATACTCAAGTGGCCAACGAGGGCAGACTGTAAATCTGCTGGCTTTGCCTTCCGTGGTTCGAATCCACGTCTCACCACCATGAATTTTTGATGCGGGATTAGCTCAGTTGGCTAGAGCATCAGCCTTCCAAGCTGAGGGTCGCGGGTTCGAGCCCCGTTTCCCGCTCCACCATTTAGGTTTACTGGGAGCTGTAAAACTTAACTGCTTTTATATGCTTACATAATCTAAATTTTGGTCGCATTGTTGGGTATTGGTAGCGATTTCTCTTTGCCTGAGTTTAGGCTCATATGGCTCAGAGGTAGAGCACTTCCTTGGTAAGGAAGAGGTCGCGGGTTCAAGTCCCGCTATGAGCTCCATAAAATAGAGTCGCTTAGTTTGTTGTGTAATCCACAAATCAATAACGGAGGATATGATGGCTAAAGAAAAATTTAATCGTAACAAGCCACACGTAAACATTGGTACCATCGGTCACGTCGACCATGGTAAGACTACTTTGACAGCTGCTATTTCTGCTGTTCTTTCCAGGAAGGGTCTAGCCGAGCTAAAAGACTACGACAATATCGACAACGCTCCAGAGGAAAAAGAGCGCGGTATTACTATCGCTACGTCTCACATCGAATATGAGACTGAGAAACGTCACTATGCTCACGTTGACTGCCCTGGCCACGCCGACTACGTAAAAAATATGATTACCGGCGCGGCTCAGATGGACGGCGCTATTTTAGTTGTCTCTGCTGCAGATGGTCCTATGCCTCAAACTCGCGAGCACATCTTGCTTTCTCGCCAAGTAGGCGTTCCTTATATCGTAGTTTTCCTAAACAAAACCGATATGGTCGATGATCCGGATCTTTTAGAGCTAGTTGAAGAGGAAGTTAGAGATCTTTTAAAAGAGTATAAATTCCCTGGCGACGAGACCCCAATCATTAAGGGTTCTGCTCTTAAGGCTCTTGAGGAAGCCAAAGCTGGGCAAGACGGCGAATGGTCTGCAAAGATTATGGAGCTTATGGACGCGGTTGATAGCTATATTCCAACTCCTGTTCGCGATACTGATAAAGATTTCCTTCTTCCGATCGAAGATATTTTCTCGATTTCCGGTCGCGGTACCGTTGTAACCGGTAGAATCGAAAAAGGCATCGTTAAAGTTGGCGATACTATCGAGATCGTAGGTATTAAACCTACTCAGACTACTACCGTTACCGGTGTTGAGATGTTTAGAAAAGAGATGGATCAAGGTGAAGCAGGCGATAACGTAGGTGTTTTATTACGCGGTACCAAGAAAGAGGAAGTAGAGCGCGGTATGGTTTTATGCAAACCAAAATCGATCACTCCTCATACTAAATTTGAGGGCGAGGTTTATATCCTAACTAAAGAAGAAGGCGGACGCCATACTCCATTCTTTAATAATTATAGACCGCAGTTTTACGTTCGTACGACAGATGTTACCGGTTCGATTACCCTTCCTGAAGGAACCGAGATGGTAATGCCCGGCGATAATGTTAAGATTACCGTTGAGCTAATCGCTCCGATTGCTCTTGAGCAAGGTACTCGCTTCGCGATTCGCGAAGGCGGTCACACCGTAGGCTCAGGCGTAGTTTCGAAAATCATCGCTTAATTTTTTGCAAGTGGAATTTTAAAATTCCACTTGCTTTTTTATTCAAGGAAACCAAATGGCAAAGAATTCAAGTAGAGTAAAGGTCGGATTGAAATGCTCCGAAAGTGGCGATATTAACTATACTACTTATAAAAATAGCAAAACTACAACCGAAAAACTAGAACTTAAAAAATATTGCCCTAGATTAAAAAAGCACACGCTTCATAAAGAAGTCAAGTTAAAAGGCTAATTGTTATAGGGCAATAGCTCCAACGGTAGAGCGCCGGATTCCAAATCCGATGGTTGGGGGTTCGAATCCCTCTTGCCCTGCCACGAGGATTGGGTATGGAAAAAGTAAAAGAGTATTATAAACAAGCAAAAGTAGAGTTAGATAAGGTAATTTTCCCGACTAAAGATCAAACTAAAACAGCATATATCTCTGTAGTCGTCGTAGTCGTAGTTATCGCACTGTTTTTAGCGCTAGTGGATCTTATTATGTCCGCTTTGATAACGGCTTAAGTAAGGATCGTAATATGGCAAATAAATGGTATGCGATACAAACTTACGCCGGCAGCGAGATGGCGGTAAAGCGTGCGATAGAAGCGCTAAAGCAAGATGAAGCACTTGAGGCCAAGATCGGCGAAGTGCTAGTGCCTACCGAGGATGTTATAGAGGTTAAAAATACAAAGCAAACCATTAAAGAGCGTAGCTTATATGCAGGGTATTGTTTTGCAAATTTAGATCTGGATACCACTTTATGGCATAGAATTCAGATGCTGCCTAAGGTCAGTCGCTTTATCGGCGAGGCGAAAAAGCCATCTCCGCTACCGGAAAAGGATATCGAAATAATTCTAGAAAAGATTAATAATCGCGAGGCTCCTAAGCCCAAGATTAATTTTGATGAAGGCGAGACGGTTAGGATTGTCGACGGGCCTTTTGCTAATTTCAACGGCATCGTAGAAGAGTATGATATGATCCACGGCAAGCTTCGCCTAAATGTTTCGATCTTTGGACGAAGCACGCCGATTGAAATTTCATACTCTCAAGTTGAAAAGATTATTTAAATTTTATCAAGGAGTAAATTTATGGCTAAGAAAGTTGTTGGCGAAATCAAGCTGCAAATAGCGGCCGCAAAAGCAAATCCAAGCCCGCCGGTAGGTCCTGCGCTAGGCCAAAAGGGCGTTAATATTATGGAATTTTGCAAAGCGTTTAACGAGCGAACCAAAGATATGGCGGGCTTTAACATCCCTGTTATCATCACGGTTTATGCCGATAAAAGCTTTACTTTCATCACTAAGCAACCGCCTGCGACGGATTTGATCAAAAAAGCGGCGAAGATAGATAAGGGTTCGGACAATCCTCTTAAAAAGAAGGTAGCGTCCTTAACGAAAGCTCAGGTTTTAGAGATCGTCGAGAAAAAGATCGCCGATCTGAATACTAAAGATAGAGAGCAGGCGGCTAGGATTATAGCGGGTTCGGCTCGTTCTATGGGTATTACGGTCACTGACTAGACCTTTTGACCGCTAAGGTTTAAAAAAGCGGTAGCACTTTAATTGCGGAGAAATATATGCCAAAAAATTCAAAAAGATTCAGCGAACTTTTAAAAAAAGTTGACGTAAATAAAATTTATAGCGTAGACGAAGCGGTAAGTACGGTAAAAACTCTAGCTTCTGCTAAATTTGACGAGACGGTGGAGATCGCTCTTAAACTAAACGTAGATCCAAGACATGCCGATCAGATGGTGCGCGGCTCGGTCGTTTTACCTGCAGGTACGGGCAAGAGCGTTCGAGTAGCCGTGATTGCAAAAGACGCAAAGGCTAGCGAGGCTAGCGAAGCGGGTGCCGATATCGTGGGTGCCGATGATCTGATCGAAGAGATTCAAAAGGGAAATATAAATTTCGATGTTCTTATCGCTACTCCAAATTTAATGGGACTAGTCGGTAAGGTAGGTCGTATTCTCGGTCCAAAAGGCGTTATGCCGAACCCTAAAACCGGTACCGTTACTATGGATGTCGCTCAGGCCGTTAAAAACGCTAAGGGTGGACAGGTAAATTTCCGCGTCGATAAGCAGGGAAATATCCACGCAGGTCTTGGCAAGGCGAGCTTTAGTAAAGAGCAGCTTTTAGACAATCTTACGACGTTTATCAAAACCATAAATAAGCATAAGCCAGCGACTGCGAAAGGCAGATACGTAACTCACGCATCACTTTCACTTACTATGAGTCCTGCGGTTACGCTGGATAATCAAGAAATAATCGATTTAAAATAAAATTTTAAATTTTTATCTTAGATTGGAGATAGCTCAAGGTTTTTAACTTAATTGATCGAAATTTTAAAATTTCGATCGCTTGGCTTGAAATCACCGATCGGAAAGGAGACCTAATGACGAGAGACGAAAAATCAAAGATAGTAGCGGAGCTTGGCGAGGCTTTCAAAGCTAGCGAAGCTATAGTAATTTCCGATTTTAAAGGCCTTAGCGTTAAGCAGCTTGAAGATCTTAGAAATAGCGCGCGCGAAGCGGGCGTAAAGGTTCGGGTTATCAAAAACACCCTAGCCAATATCGCATTAAAAAATGCCGAAAAAAACGGACTTAGCTTTAAAGATACCAATATCTTCTTATGGGGCGAGCAGCTTTCTGTATGTAAAGTAGCGGCTAAATTTGAAGAGAAAAATGAAATTTTTAAGCTTAAGACCGCTCATATCGATGGGGAAGTAGCCGGCATAGATAAGGTTAGAGCGCTTTCGAAGATGCCTTCGAGAGACGAGCTTATCGCGATGCTACTTCAAGTCTGGAATGCGCCGATTCAAAATTTTACGATCGGCCTCAATGCGCTTAAGCAGAAAAAAGAAGCTAGCGCTTAATTAAAATTTAGGAGAATAAAATGGCAATTTCAACAGATGAAGAGGTTTTGGAGTATATCTCTAATCGTTCGGTACTAGAGCTTAGCGAACTAGTTAAAAAATTTGAGGAAAAATTCGGCGTAAGCGCAGCTCCGGTTATGGTAGCAGGCGGCGCAGGTGCTGGCGGCGCAGGTGCGGCAGCGGCTGAAGAGAAAACAGAATTCGATGTCGTATTGCTTGATGCAGGCGATAAGAAAATCAATGTAATTAAGGTTGTTCGCGCCTTAACAGGCCTTGGTCTAAAAGAGGCCAAAGACGCTACCGAGGCTACTCCGTCCGTTCTTAAAGAGGGACTTAACAAAGAAGACGCCGAGAAGGCTAAAAAAGAGCTTGAAGAAGCAGGCGCTAAAGTCGAACTCAAATAAATCGCGGAATTTTAAAATTTCGCATACAAATGTGTGCCGATGCGTTGCATCGGCACTTCTTTCTTTAAAATACAACTACGAGGTAGTGGAATGTTAAACAGCCTATATTCAGGAAATCGTCTTAGAGTGGATTTTTCAAAGGTTCCCAAAGACATCGAAATTCCGAATTTATTACAACTACAAAAGAAAAGTTTTGATCATTTTTTAAATCTTGATAACTCGGGTGGAGAAAGCGGCATAGAGAAGGTTTTCAAAGCCATTTTTCCTATCCACGACGCACAGAATAGACTAAGTATCGAGTATGTAAGCAGCGAAATTTCAAAGCCAAAGTATTCGATTAGAGAATGCATGGAGAGAGGTCTTACTTATTCGGTAAATTTAAAGATGAAGCTTCGTCTGCTAGTGCATGAGCGCGATGAAAAGACGGGCAAAAAAATCGGCGTAAAAGAGATCAAAGAGCAAGATATATTCATTCGCGACATTCCTCTAATGACCGATAGAATTTCATTTATTATAAATGGCGTAGAGCGTGTCGTCGTAAATCAGCTGCACAGAAGCCCGGGCGTTATTTTTAAAGAAGAAGAAAGTCCGACGGTTCTAAATAAACTCATCTACACCGCTCAAATAATACCCGATCGCGGCAGCTGGCTATACTTCGAATATGACGTAAAAGATGTACTATACGTGCGCATAAATAAAAGGCGCAAGGTTCCGATCACGATCCTATTTCGCGCACTAGGTTACAAAAAACAAGACATCATAAAATTATTTTATCCTATTAAGACGATCTATATTAAAAAAGGAAAATTTCTAACCGATTTCGATCCTAAAGAGTATTCCGGCAGGCTCGATTACGACATTATAAACGAAAAGGGCGAAGTGCTTCATCAAGCAAGCAAACGCCTAACGGTCAAAAAAGCGGAGAAGCTAGCAGAGGACGGACTAAAGCTCATCGAGTATCCGGCTGAAATTTTAGCCGAGCGCTACCTAGCCGACGCAATCGTCGATAAAAACAGCGGCGAAGTGCTTTTTGATTCGCTAACCGCGCTAGATGAGGGTAAGCTAGCCAAGATTGCCAATACCGAGAAAAAATTTACGATCGCCAACGACCTAGCTAGTGGCGTAGATACTTCAATCATAAATTCCTTCATCCAAGACGCCGACGCGCTTAAGCTCTTGCAGCAAAGCGAGGGCATAGACGACGAGAACGATCTAGCTGCGATTAGAATTTACAAGGTTATGCGCCCGGGCGAGCCGGTGGTAAAAGAAGCGGCAAAGAGTTTCGTAAACGATCTATTTTTTAATCCGGAGCGCTACGATCTGACCAAAGTCGGTCGTATGAAGATGAATCACAAACTAGGCATCGAGGCGCCGGAGTACGTAACTGTACTAACCAGCGAGGATATTATCAAAACCGCGAAATATCTAATTAGAGTTAAAAACGGCGACGGCTTCATCGATGATCGCGACAATCTCGGCAATCGCCGCATACGTTCAATCGGAGAGCTTTTGGCAAACGAGATGCATCTTGGATTTATCAAGGTTCAAAAGGCGATCAAGGATAAATTTACCGGCATTAGCGGAAATTTAGACGAGCTTATGCCGTATGATTTCGTAAACCCTAAAATCATCACCACTACACTTATGGAATTTTTCACCGGTGGCCAGCTAAGCCAGTTTATGGATCAGACCAACCCGCTTAGCGAGGTTACGCATAAGCGCCGTCTATCTGCGCTGGGCGAGGGCGGTTTAGTTAAAGAGCGCGCCGGCTTTGAGGTGCGCGATGTCCATCCTACGCACTACGGTAGAATTTGCCCTATCGAGACGCCGGAGGGTCAAAATATCGGTCTGATCAATACCCTAGCAACCTATGCGAAGGTAAATGATCTGGGCTTTGTCGAGGCTCCGTATAAAAAGGTCGTAAACGGCAAGGTCACCGACGAGATCGTATATCTTACCGCTACGCAAGAAGAGGGGCTCGTAATCGCTCCTGCGTCCGCTAAATTGGACGAAGAGGGCAATATTGTAGAAGAGCTTTTGGAGGTTAGAAAAGACGGCGAAAACATCATGGCTAAGCGCGAGGATATTTCGCTGATTGATCTTTGCTCTGGTATGGTCGCGGGCGTAGCGGCATCGCTGATTCCGTTTTTGGAGCACGACGATGCTAACCGCGCGCTTATGGGCTCGAACATGCAGCGCCAAGCCGTGCCGCTTCTGCACTCCACTGCTCCTATTGTAGGAACTGGCATGGAAGCGATAATCGCGCGCGATTCATGGGAAGCGATCAAGGCTAAACGCGAGGGCGTCGTAGAAAAGGTTGATAATAAAAACATATTCATTTTGGGCGAGGACGAAAAAGGTCCGTTTATCGATCACTATTCGATGGAGAAAAATTTACGCACCAACCAAAACACTACCTTTTCGCAGCGCCCTATCGTGCGAAAAGGCGACGTGATAAAGGCGGGTCAAATCATAGCCGACGGCCCTAGCATGGATGGCGGCGAGCTTGCGATCGGCAAAAACGCCCTCATAGCTTTCATGCCTTGGCACGGCTATAATTACGAGGACGCCGTCGTCATGAGCGAAAAGATGATCCGCGCCGACGAATACACCAGCGTGCATGTTTATGAAAAAGAGATCGAGGCTAGAGAGCTTAAAGACGGCGTGGAGGAGATCACGCGCGACATCCCTAATATCAAAGAGGAGGAGCTTACCCACCTCGATGATAGTGGTATCGTAAAGATCGGTACTCACGTAAAGCCCGGCATGATCCTAGTAGGCAAGGTAACTCCGAAAGGCGAGGTCAAACCGACGCCTGAAGAGAGGCTTTTGCGCGCAATTTTTGGCGAGAAGGCGGGGCATGTGGTAAATAAATCGCTCTACGCTACCGCTTCTATGGAAGGCGTCGTAATCGACGTTAAAATTTTTACTAAAAAGGGCTACGAGAAGGATCCACGCACGAACAAAGCCTATGAAGATGAAAAAACCGAGCTCGAAAGGGAGCATCACGACAGGCTTTTGATGCTTGATCGCGAAGAGATGCTAAAGGTAGTGGCGCTTCTTTCTAAAAGCGCTTTACAAAGTGATCAAAGTCTAAATAAAAAAGATTATAAAAAGGGCGATAAGGTTAAAAAAGAGGAGCTTGAAAGCTCCAACCGCTTTACGTTAAATTCCTTCGTCAAGGCTTATTCTAAAGCTGTTCAGAAGGAATACGAGGAGCTAAAAAACCATTTTCAAAACGAAAAGCGCAAGCTCAAAGAGGAGCATGACGAAAAGATCGAAATTTTAGAAAAAGACGATATATTACCAAGCGGCGTCGTTAAGCTCGTAAAGGTCTATATCGCTACCAAGCGCAAGCTAAAAGTGGGCGATAAGATGGCAGGCCGCCACGGAAACAAGGGTATCGTTTCAAATATCGTCCCTGAAGTCGATATGCCATATCTGCCTAGCGGACAGCGCGTGGATATCGTGCTAAATCCTCTCGGCGTTCCAAGCCGTATGAATATCGGTCAGATAATGGAGAGTCACTTAGGTCTTGTAGGCTGGCGTCTAGGAGAGCAGATCGCTAAAATTTTAGAGGAGAAAACGGGCGAGTGGCTTGCGAATTTACGCGCCAAGATGATAGAGATCGCGGGCGTTTCCAAGCTAATGCAGGCTAAAAAAACGCTTGAGAAGATCAGCGACGAAGATCTTTTAAAATACGCTAGAGACTGGGCTAAGGGCGTTAGATTTTCCGCTCCGATATTCGAAGGCATTGTGCCGGAGGATTTCAAAAAGCTATTTGAAATGGCGGGCATCGATCAGGACGGCAAGACTGAGCTTTACGACGGTCGCACCGGCGAAAAGATCAAAGAGCGCGTAAACGTGGGCTGCATGTATTATCTTAAGCTGCACCACCTAGTCGACGAGAAGGTTCACGCAAGAAGCACCGGTCCTTACAGCCTAGTCACGCAGCAGCCGGTCGGCGGCAAGGCGCTATTTGGCGGTCAAAGATTTGGAGAGATGGAAGTTTGGGCTCTGGAAGCATACGGCGCGGCATACACGCTCCGCGAAATGCTAACGATCAAATCCGATGACGTCGACGGACGCTTGGCTGCGTATAAGGCGCTGACAAAAGGCGAAAACGTTCCGTCTACAGGAATTCCTGAGACATTTTTTGTTTTAACAAACGAGCTTAAATCGCTTGCTCTAGACGTTGAAATTTACGAGAATGGAGAGAATAAATGAGCGATAATTCAAATTTAGAAAGAATAGAAATAAAAGAGGACGCCAGAGTCCACGACTTCGACGCGTTTGCTATCAGGCTTGCTAGCCCTGAGCAGATTAAAGCTTGGAGCCACGGCGAGGTCAAAAAGCCCGAAACCATCAATTACCGCACGCTCAAGCCGGAGCGCGACGGTCTTTTTTGCGCTAAAATTTTCGGTCCAGTAAGAGATTATGAGTGCATCTGCGGCAAATATAAAAAGATGCGCTACAAGGGCTGGAAGTGCGAAAAGTGCGGCGTCGAGATCACAAGCTCGAAGGTTCGCCGCACTAGAATGGGGCATATCGAGCTGGTAACGCCGGTGGCGCATATTTGGTACGTAAATTCCTTGCCTAGCCGCATAGGTACGCTGCTAAACATCAAGATGAAAGATCTCGAGCGCGTGCTTTACTATGAGGCGTATATCGTAGAGAATGCAGGCGAGGCGTTTTACGACAACGAAAATTCTAAAAAGGTCGAAAAATACGACGTTTTAAACGAAGAGCAGTATCAGAGCCTAAAAGAGCGCTTTTCGCAGACGGGCTTCGTCGCCAAAATGGGCGGTCAGGTGATCCGCGATATGCTAGCCGAGCTTGATTTGGTCGAGATTTTATCCGCCCTTAAGCAGGAGATGGAAAATACGAACTCCGAAGCGAAGAAAAAAACCATCGTCAAGCGTCTAAAGGTCGTCGAGAGCTTTTTAAATTCCGGCAATAAACCCGAGTGGATGATGATTACAAATCTGCCCGTACTGCCTGCCGATCTGCGTCCGCTCGTTAGCCTAGAGGGCGGTAAATTTGCGGTTTCGGACGTAAATGATCTATATCGCCGCGTCATAAATCGGAATTCTAGACTTAAAAGGCTGATGGAGCTAGACGCACCCGAGATCATCATCCGCAACGAAAAACGAATGCTTCAAGAGGCGGTGGATGCGCTTTTTGACAACGGACGTCGCGCCAACGCCGTAAAGGGCGCCAATAAGCGACCGCTTAAATCCCTAAGCGAGATCATTAAAGGCAAGCAAGGCCGCTTCCGTCAAAATTTACTCGGAAAGCGCGTGGATTTTTCGGGCCGCTCCGTCATCGTCGTAGGTCCAAATTTACGCATGGATCAGTGCGGTCTGCCTAAGACGATGGCGCTTGAGTTATTCAAGCCGCATCTAATCGCTCGCCTGCAAGAGAAGGGCTATGCAACGACCGTTAAGCAGGCTAAAAAGATGATTGAAAATAGGATCAATGAAGTTTGGGAGTGCTTGGAGGAGGTCGTTAAAGACCATCCGGTTATGCTAAACCGCGCGCCTACGCTTCATAAGATGTCTATTCAGGCGTTTCATCCGGTACTCGTCGAGGGCAAGGCGATCAGGCTGCATCCACTAGTCTGCGCCGCATTCAACGCGGACTTTGACGGCGATCAGATGGCGGTGCACGTGCCGCTCAGCCAAGAAGCGATCGCGGAATGTAAAATTTTAATGCTTAGCTCGATGAACATCTTGCTTCCTGCGAGCGGAAAGCCTGTCGCAGTGCCTAGCCAGGATATGGTTTTAGGAATTTATTATCTAAGCCTCGAAAAGCCGGGCGCAAAAGGAACGAATAAAATTTTTGCAAACGTCGATGAAGTAATGCTCGCCGTAGAAGCAAATGCCCTAGACATCCACGCTAAGATCAAAACGATGATCGATCGCCGCATTATCTTTACGACCGCGGGCCGCTTGATCATCAAATCGATCCTGCCTAGCTTTATTCCGGATCATCTTTGGAATAAGATCATGAAAAAGAAGGATATCGCCGAGCTTGTCGATTACGTCTATAAAAACGGCGGCCTTGAGATAAGCGCAGAATTTTTGGATAATCTTAAAAACTTAGGCTTTGAATCTGCGACTAAAGCGGGCGTTTCGATCTCCGTTTCGGACATCATCGTGCCGAAGTCTAAAGCGGGTCTTGTAGAAGAAGCTAAAAAGCAGGTTAGAGAAGTTCAGAACCAATACGGCGCGGGCTTACTAACCGACGGCGAGCGCTATAACAAAACGATCGACATCTGGACCAGCACCAGCAAGAAGCTAGCCGATGAGATGATGAAGATGATGGAGAAGGACAAGGACGGCTTTAATTCTATTTATATGATGGCCGATAGTGGCGCGCGAGGTAGCGCGGAGCAGATTAAACAGCTAGCTGGTATGAGAGGTCTGATGAGTAAGCCCGACGGCTCGATCATCGAAACGCCGATCACTTCAAATTTTAGAGAGGGTCTGAATGTAAATGAGTACTTCATCTCGACCCACGGCGCGCGTAAAGGTCTTGCCGATACGGCGCTAAAGACCGCAAATGCGGGCTATCTGACGCGAAAACTGATCGATGTCGCGCAAAATGTCAGGGTTACGATGCACGATTGCGGTACGCACGAGGGTATCGAGGTTACCGAGATTGTAGAGAACGGAACGCAAATAGAAAGCCTAGCCGATAGGATTATGGGTAGGGTGCTAAGCTCGGATGTGATTGATCCGGTATCGAATGAAATTTTATTCACCGAAGGCACGCTTCTAGGCGTTAATGAGGTACGCACCATAGTCGATGCCGGCATCAAATCCGTAAGCATCCGTACGCCTATTACGTGTAAGGCTGAAAAAGGTGTTTGTGCAAAGTGCTACGGTGTAAATTTAGGCGAGGGCAAGCTGGTAAAACCGGGTGAAGCAGTCGGTATCATCTCTGCGCAATCAATCGGCGAGCCGGGTACGCAGCTTACGCTACGAACCTTCCACGCAGGCGGTACCGCATCTACCGAGCAGCAAGATCGCCAAGTAATCGCCGATAAAGAGGGTTTCATTAGATATTACAACGTCAAGACCTATGAAAACGGCGGTAAAAATATCGTAATGAACCGCAGAAATGCCGCGGTGCTTTTGGTAGAGCCCAAGATCAAAGCTCCAATTACTGGCAAGGTAAGCATCGATATAACTCATGATGATGTGAATATCACGCTAAAGGGCAAGAAGGAAGAATTTAAATATACTATCCGACGCCACGATCTAGCCAAGCCTACCGAGCTTGCGGGCGTAAGCGGTAAAGTTGAGGGGAAATTCTACATCGTATTCAAAGACGGCGAAACCGTTGGAGAAAATGATAGTTTAGTAGAGGTTATAAAAGAAGACTGGAATATCCCTACTCGAATTCCGTTTGCAAGCGAACTTCGCGTCAAAGACGGCGAGCCGGTAACCCAAAAGATCAAAGCGGGAGCAAATGGTACGCTTAAGTATTTCATCCTAAAGGGCGATTATTTAGAGAGGTTAAGAGATATCAAAAAAGGTCATGTCGTAAGCGAGAAGGGTATGTACGTAGTCATCTCCGATGAAAATGGCAGGGAGGCGATCCGCCACTATATACCGCGCGAATCGGTCATTACTTATGATGATAATAGCGTCGTAAAAAGCGAAGATCTTATCGCTAAGCCTAAAAAAGACGATCGTTTGATTATCGCCGAGTGGGATCCGTATTCTATCCCGATAGCAGCAGAGTGCGAGGGTAAGATCAGCTTTGAGGATATCGAGCCTGGATACACCGCTACGGAGCAATATGATGAGACTACCGGTCAGAGCCGTTTGGTTATCAACGAGTATCTACCTCAGGGCGTTAAACCGGCCATTATCGTAACTCCTAGCAAGGGCGAGCCTATCAAATATAATCTAGGACCGAAGACCGCGATTTTTACGAACAAGGGCGATCAGGTAGCGATTGCGGATATTTTGGCTAGGACGCCGAAGGCTGCTGCGAAATCAAAAGATATCACCGGCGGTTTGCCGCGCGTATCGGAGCTATTTGAGGCGCGCCGTCCAAAAAATACTGCGATTATCGCAGACATCGACGGAACCGTCCGCTTTGATAAGGCATTGCGTGCAAAAGAGCGCATTGTAATCGAGGGCGAAGACGGAACGAGCGCCGAGTATCTAATCGATAAGAGCCGCCAGATACAGGTGCGAAACGGTGAGTTCGTCCACGCAGGCGAGAAACTTACCGACGGAGTTATCAGCTCGCACGACGTGCTTAGAATTTTAGGCGAAAAGGCGCTGCATTATTATCTGATAAGCGAAATTCAACAGGTTTATCGCTCTCAAGGCGTCGTCATCAGCGACAAGCATATCGAGATCATCGTATCTCAGATGCTCCGTCAGGTTCGAATCGTCGATAGCGGCGATACTCAGCTAATCGTCGGCGATCTGATTAGCCGCCGCAGATTTAGAGAAGAAAATGAGCGCATTATGAAAATTGGTGGTGAGCCTGCGATTGCAGAGTCCGTACTGCTGGGCGTAACTCGTGCAGCTGTTGGAAGCGATAGCGTCATTTCGGCAGCGTCCTTCCAAGAGACTACGAAGGTTTTAACGGAGGCTAGCATCGCGGGTAAATTTGACCGATTAGAGGACTTAAAAGAAAACGTCATCCTAGGTCGCATAATTCCGGTCGGAACCGGTCTGTATAAAGACAAGGAAGTTAAACTTAAAAAATAATTTAGGGCAAAAAGCCCTAAATTTAAAGGATGAAACATGAATATGATCAACATAAATTTCGGTCTGTTGTTTATCAGGTTGGGGCTTGGAGTTTGTCTTTTAATGCACGGAATTTTTAAACTTACTCACGGCATAGACGGCGTAAAATCGATGCTGGTAGCCAGAGGAATTCCGGATTTAGTGGCTTACGGTGCATACGTAGGCGAGGTGCTGGCGCCAGCGATGATAATCATAGGCGTATTTTGCCGCATAGGCGCTCTGCTTGTGATCGCAAATGTGCTCATGATAATATATGTCCTACACACTCCGTTGAGCGCGCTTACCGGCGTGGGCGGATTTGAGCTGGAAATCGTATATCTGTATCTTTCTGCTGCGATCTGCTTAGTGATCTGCGGCGGCGGAGAGTTTGTACTGATTAGAGATTAAAATTTAGTTAAATTTACGTTTCTGTAAGTTTAAACAAAGTATAATCCAAATCTTTTTGAATAAATTTTTGTGAAAGGAAAGATGTGCCAACCATAAATCAATTGGTCAGAAAAGAGCGCAAGAAGCTTACCGAGAAATCGAAGTCTCCGGCGCTAAAGAATTGCCCTCAACGAAGAGGAGTTTGTACTAAGGTCTATACCACGACCCCTAAAAAACCAAACTCTGCGCTTCGTAAAGTTGCCAAAGTAAGGCTTACTAGCGGATTTGAAGTCATCAGCTATATCGGCGGTGAAGGTCACAATCTACAAGAGCACTCCATCGTGCTAGTTCGCGGCGGTCGCGTAAAGGACCTACCGGGCGTTAAATACCACATCGTCCGCGGTGCACTCGATACTGCAGGCGTTGCGAAACGAACCGTCGCAAGATCAAAATACGGTGCTAAACGACCTAAAAAATAGTTTAGCCGAAACAGACCGGCACTAGATTTTGCCGAGTTTGAGTAAAATTTTAAAATTTGAAGGAATAAAATGAGAAGAAGAAAAGCTCCCGTTAGGGAAGTTATGCCTGATCCGATTTATGACAGCAAAGTAATCACAAAATTTATTAATTCGCTTATGTTCGACGGCAAAAAGAGCGTCGCTACCGATATTATGTACGGCGCCTTAAATTTCATCGACAATAAAGGCGGCGAGAAGAAAGGTATCGAAATTTTTAACGATGCCATAGATAACGTTAAGCCTTTAATGGAAGTTAAGTCTCGTCGTGTAGGCGGCGCAACCTATCAGGTTCCGATCGAGGTACGACCGGCTCGCCAGCAGGCTTTAGCTATTCGCTGGATCATCTCTTTTGCGAGAAAAAGAAGCGAGCGTACGATGATAGAGCGCCTGGCTTACGAGCTTATGGACGCCGCAAATTCTAAAGGCTCTTCATTTAAGAAGAAGGAAGACACCTACAAGATGGCAGAAGCCAACAAAGCTTTTGCGCATTATCGTTGGTAGGAGGGCGTCATGGCAAGAAAAACCCCTTTACATATGGTTAGAAATATCGGAATTGCCGCTCACATCGACGCCGGAAAGACGACCACAAGCGAAAGAATTCTATTTTTTACCGGTATGAGCCATAAGATTGGCGAGGTTCACGAGGGCGCCGCTACTATGGACTGGATGGAGCAAGAGCGCGAGCGCGGCATCACGATCACATCTGCCGCTACCACATGCTTTTGGAATAATCATCAGATAAATTTGATAGACACCCCGGGTCACGTTGACTTTACTATCGAAGTCGAGCGCTCGATGCGCGTTTTAGATGGTGCGGTAGCAGTATTTTGCTCTGTAGGCGGCGTTCAGCCTCAAAGCGAGACCGTTTGGCGTCAAGCGAATAAATACCATGTTCCGCGCATCATTTTCGTAAATAAGATGGATCGCGTCGGCGCAAATTTTTATAATGTCGAACAGCAGGTAAAAGATAGGCTCAAAGCTCATCCTGTTCCGATTCAAATTCCAATCGGTGCAGAGGATGATTTTAAGGGCGTTATCGATTTAGTCACTATGAAAGCGCTCGTTTGGGATGATAGTAAGGGTCCTTCTGCTCCCGAGATCGTTGAAATTCCTGCTGAATTACGAGAAAAAGCGCAAGAGTATCGCGACAAGATGATCGAAGCGGTAGCAGAGACTGATGAAGCTTTGATGGAGAAGTATTTTAACGGCGAAGAGCTAAGCGTGGAGGAAATCAAAAAAGGCATCAAAAAAGGCTGCTTAAGCCTAAGCTTTTTTCCTATGCTATGCGGCACCGCATTTAAAAACAAGGGCGTGCAGCCTTTGCTAGATGCGGTCGTAGATTATCTACCTGCGCCGGATGAAGTACCTGCGATTAAGGGGCAGTATGAGGACGGCAGCGAGGTTCACGTAAGCTCTACCGACGAGGGCGAGTTTGCGGGTCTTGGATTTAAGATTATGACCGATCCTTTTGTAGGTCAGCTTACATTCGTGCGTGTTTATCGCGGCGTTTTGGAAAGCGGCAGCTACGTCGTAAATACCGGCAAGGGTAAGAAAGAGCGCATCGGACGCTTGCTAAGGATGCACTCAAATAAACGCGAAGAGATAAAGGAGCTTTATGCGGGCGAGATCGGCGCCGTCGTGGGTCTTAAAGATACCCTTACGGGCGATACGCTAGCTAGCGAAAAAGATAAAGTAATTTTAGAACGTATGGAATTTCCTGATCCCGTTATCAGCGTAGCGGTAGAGCCTAAAACCAAAGCCGATCAAGAGAAAATGGGTATCGCGCTTCAAAAATTGGCGCAAGAGGATCCAAGCTTTAGGGTTGCGACCGATGAAGAGAGCGGACAGACGATCATTTCGGGAATGGGCGAGCTGCACCTTGAGATCATCGTAGATAGAATGCTTAGAGAATTTAAAGTCGAGGCTGAGGTCGGACAGCCGCAGGTCGCATATCGCGAGACTATCCGCAAAACGGTCGAGCAGGAGTACAAATACGCCAAACAATCGGGTGGTCGCGGTCAATACGGTCACGTATTTTTGCGCCTAGAGCCTTTGGAGCCGGGCACCGGATATGAGTTCGTAAACGATATCAAAGGCGGTGCGATTCCAAAAGAATACATCCCTGCGGTCGATAAGGGCTGCCAAGAGGCGATGCAAAACGGCGTTTTGGCGGGCTATCCGGTCGAGGACGTGCGCGTAACGGTCTATGACGGAAGCTACCACGAAGTCGATAGCTCCGAAATGGCGTTCAAACTCGCCGCTTCTATGGGCTTTAAAGAGGGTGCTAGAAAAGCAGGCGCCGTAATCTTGGAGCCTATGATGAAGGTCGAGGTAGAAACCCCTGAGGAGTATATGGGCGACGTCATCGGCGATCTAAATAAGCGCCGCGGACAGGTCAATAATATGAGCGAGCGCGGCGGAAACAAGATCATCGACGCGTTTTGCCCGCTTTCGGAGATGTTTGGTTACTCGACCGATCTGCGCTCTCAGACTCAGGGCCGCGCGACCTATTCGATGGAATTTGATCACTACGACGAGGTTCCTAAAAACGTCGGCGAAGAGATCATCAAAAAGCGCAACGGCTAAGCTTAAAAAGCGCTAGGGTGCGGCGATAGCTTTATCGCCAATCCTCGGCGCTTCTTTAAATTTTAAGACGGCGCTTAAATTTAACCCGCTTTACGAGCCGAAATTTAAACTCACACTCCAGCTTCAAATAAAATTTCAACCCATAAATTTTGATTTCTGTAGATTGTAAATTTAGATTAAAAAATTTCAATTAAATTTAAAAATTCAAAACATAACTTAAAACGCGCTCATGATGTCGCGCCTATCGTTTTACTAGAGATTTATTCATTCGCAGATAAAGCGCGTGCGGCGCTATCGCGCTTTGATTTTCATTCACGGACAAAATCGCCGCAAGCGGGATCGCGCAAACGGGGCGAAATTTTACCTTCGGCACAGCCTTAAGGCGGAACGCAACTATCGTAGACTTATATCAGATCACGACCATCAGTGCTTTATGCTAAGTCGCGGTATTCTCGGGGTACTTTAATTGCGCCGCCGCTTCGCGCTGTAAAATTTCATCTTTGCAGAGCGATCTACGCACCGCTCATATCGGCCGAGCTAGTGCCCGAGCCGCTTGTTTTCGGATTTAAGCAGGCGTTTGCTTTCGCGGGCTATGATGCGCTCGTTTCAGATATTTTAAAACAAAGGAAAATCATGCAACAAACCAAATTACAAGGCGTAAGCGTCGGCCTGTCTGGCAGCGAGCTTAAGCTGGGAGATAAGGCGTCCGAGATCAGCCTAGTCGCGCCCGATCTTAGCGAGGTCAAAGTCGGCGGCGGCACGGGCAAGGCGCAGGTCATCATCGCCGTGCCGTCTCTGGATACGGACGTGTGCGCGACCGAGACGCGCAAATTTAACGAGCGCGCCGCGAGCATAAAAAATACCGAGGTTTTCGTGATCTCGATGGATCTGCCGTTTGCCGCGGGCAGATTTTGCTCGACCGAGGGGATCAAAAATTTACGCGCCCTAAGCGATTTTCGCGATAAGGAGTTTGCGCGCGCATACGGCGTGCTGATCGCGGACGGCGCGCTTGCAGGGCTAACGTGCCGCGCGGTTTTCGTCGTGGACACCGCGGGCAAGATCGCCTACAAGCAGATTACGGGCGACATCGCAGATGAGCCCGATTACGACGCGGCGCTGAATGCGGCGGCGTTTGCGAGCGGAAGCGCTGCGACGCAGGGCTGATGCAATTTCTAGGTCTGCGGCGCAGACGTGCTTGCTTAAATTTGGCGGGCTTAAAATACGCGGACGGGCGCCTTGCTCGCCCGCAACTTTAAATTTTGAAATTCCACGGCGCTCTGAAATTTAGCAGGCCCCGTCTGAAATTTCGGCGGATCGCGTTTGCGATATTTCTTACGCAGTTCGCAATAGAATTTTAAAATTTCAATCCCCAATCAACTTATAAATTTATATCACATTCGGTATGCTTTTCGATCCACCCACATATATTTAGGATTGGTAAAAAACAGCGTGCAATCGAGGTTAAATTTTAGCGCAAAAATACAGGCGGCAGTATTGCGAAGCTAAGCGAGGCGCGGATGAAATTTGCGGGCGGAGCGCGCGTATATACAATACGTGACCGAGCAAATTTCAGATGCAACGACGTATAGTAAAGCGAGACAATACCGCTACATGTAAATAAGGCGCGCTATTTTTCTTTAGACGAGGCGGAAATGAGCCGAATGAAGGAGCGTATATTATAATACGTGACTGAAATTCGGCGAAATTTACAACGACGTATAAAGGAAAAAAGGGGTCGCTAAGTATTCAAGTCCGGATAATCCCACGCATTATATTCATCCGTCAGATTATCGTTCTCCGCCCCCTTGCAGCACAGCCACTCCAACCCGCCGCGCCTCTCCATCACGACCTCTTCATCAAGCCCCGCGCAGTCTGAGCCGTGCATGCGAGCATTGACGCACGCCCAGTGGTAGCGGTAGATGAGATCGAGCGCCTGTAAAATTTCATCCGTATCGCGCAGCTTCACGCGCGCCGAAAAATCGCCGCTAAAGGTATCCATCACAAAGGCGCAGTCGCAGATCTCGCTCGGAAATCTTAGCTCCTCCACGAGCCCCATCGCCCACATCAGCGCCCACAGCGACTCGTATTTCCAGCCCATATTTACGGCCTCGTCGCGGCTTGCCTCGCCCTGCGTGACGCGGCACTCCATGCGCGTGAGCTTGTCTATGCAGCCGTAGCGGTTCGTAAGAAAGTCCCGCGCGCCCTGCTTACCCTCATCCGCGAGCTTGCCCTCGTCTCTGATCGAGCAGGCGCACATTATCGCCGCGTACGAGCAGATCGCGCGGGCGATGACTTCGTCCTTTTCGCGCGGGGTGACTTCATCCGTCTCGTACCGCAGCGGCAGATGGAGGGTAAACGGCACGCCTTGGGATTTTAAAATTTCGATGCTTATATCCTTGCGCTCTTGCGCGCTCTTGCCAATCTTTGCAGCGTTTGCGCTATTTTTACCGCCTTTTTTGAAAAAATCTGAAAACGCCATGAGCTCTCCTTAAAATTTTAAACGTATTTTAAAACAATCGCGCAAAATTTCAGCTTACGGCGATGGGGCGGATTTTTAAATTTAAGTTCAAACCAAGCTTTGCAAATCGGACGGAAATTTCACGCTGCGCTACGAATTTATGCGGTGCGCGTGGGCTCGTCCGTGCCTGCAATGATGCTTCGATACATATCGTCGTAAAATACCTTTGCGGGAAATTCGGACTCTTGCGACGATTCCGGCGAGATAAAAATTTTAAGCTTTGCCCCCCCCGATCGGTTAAGTTTCGGCGGTCATTCGAACCGGTTTTGGCGGCGCCATAAGCGCTACCGCTTCTTTTTTTGCAAATATACCGTCCCGCCGCAGCCGGCAAGGATGTTTGCGATATACGGAATAAAATCGCCGAGCGGCATAAGAAGGCGGACGCGGGGCATTCTATCTGCGTTTTAAATTTTACTCTTTATGGCTTCAGGAGTCGCACGCCGCCTTAAATTGACGCTTGTCTTTTGATCGCGCTCCGCATAAGCAAAGCGCGTTTTGCCGCGTAAATTTAAAAGCGGCGCCCGAATTTAGCCGAGCGCCGCAATTAAAATTTAGCCGATTCGCGCATTCAAACTAGCGGTGCTGTCCGGCACCTCTCGGTTAAATTTGAGCGGGTGCGATCAATACTTAAACGAGCTGCCAGGTTCGATCAACTCGACCTTTTTATTGTAGTTCATCTTTAGCACCGCAGCAGGCCCGAGCACGGTCGCCTTCTCGCCCTCAAGCCAAAACGCCGTACCCTCCGGCATCGCATAAACGGTCGATTTTTGATTAGCGATCAAAAATTCCTCCAGCCTCTCCTCTCTGCTCTCGCCGTTGTGCCCCACGGGCTTGCCCGAGATGAAGTGCGGATTGATCTGGTGCGGGAAGATGTTGAAGGTATTAAACGACTCGGGCTCGATGATCGGCATATCGTTCGTCGTCATCATCGTAGCGCCCGCGACGTTTGAGCCCGCGCTCCAGCCGATATACGGCGTGCCGTCCTCGACCATTTTGCTGATTAGCGCGATGAGCTCGTTTTCGTACATATCGTGCACGAGCTTGAAGGTGTTGCCGCCGCCTACGAATATGCAATCCGCGCTCGCGACTTCCTTCGCGGCGTTTTTAGCGTGATGGACGCCGACGATGTTTAAGTTTAGGCTCGCAAGCGCCTCTTTGACGCGCTTTTCATATTCGTCGTAGCTCCTGCGTAGGCTCGCGTAAGGGATGAAAACGATCTTTTTGCCCGCGAGGCTGTTCTCTTGCGCAAATTTACCGATCCACGACACCGCGTGCGATAGATACTTCGTGTCCTTGTAGCCCGAGCTTGAGAGCAGCAGCGCTCTTTGCTTGCTATGATCGCGCTTTGAGAGCTTAAACGCCTTTTCGCTCGCAGCCAGTTCGCTCGTACCGAGCATCGCAGCGCCCGCCGCCAAAGCGGCTACCTTTAGTAGGTCTCGTCTTTGATTTTGCATCTTTTCTCCTTTAAATCAAAGTTGATATCTGTTTTGAAATTATATTCCTTTACATATAAAGAGGGGCTGAATATTCGGTTGAAATTTCGCTCGCGCGCAGGCCTCGGCAAGGTAAAATTTTAAAACTACTAAATTTTGAAATTAGGCGAGGCGCCGCGTCGTAAAATTTAAAAGCGCAGCTAAATTTAATGAAATTTACGCTTCGTCTTTCGGGGTATATGAGCCCGTATTGAAAAAATAGCATACCCCAAAAACTATTCCGCAAATCGGCGCTACGATTAAGGCGTACAAAAATATATGAGCTGCGGCGCCTTCCAATATCCCGGTAAAAATCAAGGTCGGATATAAAAGCAAAACTATACTGGCAAAATTTTCTATCGTAAAGACCAACAAACTATCTCCTTGATCCTTGATAAAAAGGTTGCTGTATCGCTTAGTCTTAGTGTATCTTAAAAAACAGATCGTCGCGCATATAGGCAAAACTATTATCGCGACATCACGAATATCTCTAAAAATTTTAGACGACGATTCTATACCGATATTCGAAAAAAGCAAATCAAGAAAAAACATTAGCATTAGCGAGAAATAGATGGTTGTAGCTGCCGACGAATAATACCCTATAATCACGCGTCTAATAAATTTATGCCTATCGTATCGCTTCTTTGAATTTTCAGGGATAGCGGCAAATTTCTCGTCCAGCTCTTTTGTGTCTGATTGAAATTTTTTATCCACAGCTCACTCCTTTTAAAGCGCTAAATTTTAGAAATTATATCGAATTTAGCGGCGCAAAGCGGCTACATTTAGGTCTAAATTTAAACGCGAAAGAGTATAATCGCGCCATGGTTTTGACGCAAAATTTGATCTATGAAATTTTACCCTTGTGGAGGAGATCCCCGCGGGCAGGGTCGCTAGCTACGGACAGATCGCGCGCCTGATCGGGCTGCCCGCTCACTCTCGGCTCGTGGGGCGCGTGCTCTCGCAAGCGGAACTCTACGGCGACTACCCGTGTCACCGCGCCCTTTATCATGCGGGCGCCTTGGCGGCGAGCTTTGCGGCTCAGCGCGAACTGCTAGAAGCCGAAGGCGTGGAATTTAGAGGCGAGCGCGTCGATATAAAAAAGCACCGCTGGGAGTGCGAGTGAGCCGCTTTAAAAACGCTAAATTTAAAGGTCGCAAGCTCTCGCGGTCGTAGCGATTTGAAACACGACATTTCGATATTGCGTCGTAAGGGCAGTGAAATTTAAATTCCTCCGTTGGAGTTTGAAACTGGGGGTTCAAAAAAGCTATTTTCTACCTCGCAAGAGTTAAAATTTAAAATAGAATCTATCGTTAAGGACATAGCGTCTCGGCAAGCGGATTCAAAATTTCATCCGTTTGGAATCCGCCAAATTTAAACCTTTTTGAAATTTACGAAATTTAGAAAATTTAAAATTTGCGCGGTTAAATTTCAAAACGGATCGGCACTCCGTTAATACATGATGCTTTTGGGTCAAATTTCGTGCGGCTGAAATTTTAAATCTCATAAGCTTGGGAGCTTCTGCGAAATTTAAAATTGCGCCTTTGCGGCTAGCGATCTTTACGCGATGGCGTAAATTTAGGCGCGGATAATCAGTCGTTACGAGCGGTAAAAGGCGCGTCAAACTAAAATTTTGCGCCGCAATTCCGCACAGCTTACGCCTTAGACGCCTCGAAACCCTTCAAAACCGCGTTGTATACGCTCTCCTCATCGCAGTGGACGAGCAGCAGATCGCCCTCTTGCAGCACCGTCGAGCCAGTAGGCTTGATGTATTCGCCGTGCCGCCTGATTAGGATGACGAGGAAATCCTCCGGCAGCTCAAGCTCGGCTAAAATTTTATCGATCAGCACGCAGCCGTGATCCACGGTGTATTGGCGCAGCGTGCGATAAAAGATCGGCATATTCGAATTGGGCTCCGCGCTCTCCAGCTCCGGCAGCTCGCGTACGCCGCATCTATCCGCGGCGCGCTCCAAGCTCATTCCCTGTATCAGCACCGAGATTAGGACCATAAAAAAGACGGTGTTAAAGATAAGCCCCGCGTGTTCGATCCCTGCGGCATACGGATAGGTCGCAAGCACGATAGGCACGACGCCGCGAAGCCCGACCCATGAGATAAAGACCTTCTCTTTCTTGCTGTATTTAGAGAATGCGAGCGATATGAATACCCCTAAAGGTCGCGCGACAAACATCAGCCATAGCGCCGTTACAAAGCCCATAAGTGCTACGGCGGGTAGCTCGGACGGGAAAACCAAAAGCCCTAGCGTGATAAAAACCGTGATCTGCATAGTCCACGCTATGCCGTCGTGAAATCCAATGAGATTTTTCTTGTGCGCGAATTCTCGCTTATTAACGAACATTCCCGCGACGTAAACGGCGATGTAGCCGTTGCCGCCGAGCTTCATACATAGCGTAAAAAGTAGCGCCACCCACGCCATCGAAAACACCGGATACAACCCCCAATGCTCGAGCCTTAATCTATTGAAAATCGACGGTAGCGCCCTGCCGAAGGCGTATCCCATAAGCCCGCCGATAAAAAACTGCTTGATTAGCAGCGTCAGCATATCGATCGCGCTCGGGCTTTGATTTAGCGAGATGATCTGGATGATCGTGACGGTCAAAAAGATCGCCATCGGGTCGTTGCTGCCCGATTCGAGCTCGAGCAGCGGGCCGAGGTTATTTTTCAGCGAAATTCCTTTGGCGCGCAGTATCGCAAAGACCGCCGCGGCGTCGGTCGAGGAGATGATGGCGCCCAAAAGTAGCGCTTCAAGCCAGCTAAAGCCGAGCAGAATTTTAACCAAAACCGCCGTCGCACATGCGGTGATCACCACCCCGAGCGTCGCTAAGATGATACCGCTAGCCATTACCGGGCGGATCGATTTTAAATTCGTATCGAGCCCGCCCGCGTATAAAATATAAATAAGCGCGATCATACCGACGTCTTGAGTGATGCGGTGGCTCGTAAAATCGATGCGCAAAAGCCCGTCCGAGCCCGCGAGCATCCCTACTGCTAAAAATACGATGAGCGAAGGAAGTCCGAATTTGCCCGAGATCTTGTTAAGCACGATGCTTGCGATGAGTAAGATCGCGGCGAAGAGTAGAAATTTTTCCAAAAAGCGCTCCATAATTTTTTCAAGATTATAGCGGGTTTTCCCCATTTTTAGGCGGGTTTTTGCGATAAAATTTTATTGAACGAGCAGGGGGCGAAATTTTAAATTTACTCCATTTAAACGAAGCCCGATAATAAGAGCCGCAGGAGTCGTAAAATTTTAAAACTCAGTTGCGACTGGGTTTTAAAATTTTTATGATCCGATAAATCGGCGAAATTTTGCCGAGAAATTTTACCGATTCGTTTAGGGCGGCGAATCGAGATTGAAATTTTACGGCGCCGAGCCGCTTCGGTGCGCCAAGTTTTGTTAAAATTTATAGGCGCAAGCCCGCGCTTGCGAGCTTTGCGTGCAAAATCTCGGTTTAAATTTATCGCGGGCGGATTGTGGTTAAAATTTGAGATCCGAAACTCGCTTCGGTTTTTTAAATTTAATCGCTACCTGCGCTTGTTTCGGTATCGATGGGCGGGAATTACGGCATAAATTTAATGCTCGCGGCATCGCGGTTGAGATTTTGGGCGGCGCGGCATCTGTTTGCTTCCCGCAGGATATGCATGCTGCTAACACTATGGTGAAATTTAGAGCGCTGCTGCGCCTCGGGTTCAAATTTGATCGCCGCTTGCGTCTATCCTGCGCGCGGCATGGACGGATCGTTTAAATTTAATCGGCTTCTGCCGCGACTTGGCGCAAGCATTAAAATTTGCGATCTTTCAAATTTTACCGCGTCGCCTCATAAAGCGGTGCTATTTGGGGGCGTGAAAAGCCCTCGCATATCGACGCCTTCGAGCTGCAGCAGCTTTATTTTCCTGTCGATGCCGCCTGCATAGCCCGTGAGGCTGCCGTGCGCGCCTATGACGCGGTGGCAGGGGATGATGATCGAGATTTCGTTGTGTCCTACGGCGCCGCCCACGGCTTGCGCGGACATCTTCGCTAGCCCGCGTGCCGCGGCGATTTCGCGCGCTATCTGTCCGTAGGTCGTGGTTTTGCCGTATGGAATTTTAAGCAAAATTTCCCACACGGCGCGCCTAAACGCCGAGCCTACGGGATTTAGAGCGGGCGTAAAACCCGGCTCGCGTCCGCTAAAATACAGATCAAGCCAGCGCCTAGTCTGATCGAAAACGGCCAGATTTTTCTCCTCGAAGTAGCCGCCTTGCTCGTTTACGTAGAATTTTTCACCCGCGCTTTGCGCCGAAAGGTCGGTCGCATAAGATTTTTTGCTCGCATCCTGAGCCGCAAAATCGCGCGCGCAGAATTTTCCGTCCGTGCCGTTCGTCGCTTTTGTGGCAAAATCACTCTTGTCGCTCTTTTTCAACGCCGCAAAATCGCGCTGTGTTTCGCTTGCGGCGCGTTGCTCTTTTGTGAGCAGATCGGCGCCGTTACGCTTTTTATCTGCGCCGCTTGCCGCGAGGGCGTGCGCGTAGTATTTCTCGCCCTCGAACCACAGTCCGCAAAGCCCCGCCTTATCGCCCGCGAGCGTGATTTTGCCAAGCGGCGAGTCGTAATATGCGATAAATTTCATCATTGCTCCTATTTTGCGCTTTTGCGATTAAATTTAGCGCCGCAAATAGCGCCTAAATTTCCCAAATTTCTAAAATCTGCGGACAGATTTTAGCTACGCTTTGCTTAAACTCTGCCTTTTGCGCGCTGTTCGGGTTGCTAATAGCTTCAAATTTGCAAAAAAGCTCGGCGATCTTTAGCCAGCCCGCAAGATTTAGATCGAATTTTTTCAAATTTGCCTCGGACAAAAACTCCAAATCATGGTCGTAAAACGCGATCTCGCCGCTAGAGCTTAGCAACCAAAGATCGCCGGTGCCGCTATCTGCAAAGATACAAAACTCGCGCAACAGCTTGCTATCGCCCTCAAAAGGAAATTTTGCCGCGTCGTTCAGCGTTCGATCTCATGCTCTTTCAGCACTCTAAAATCGCCCGCAATCTCCATGCCGAGGTATCCGCCTAGGATATTTTTTAGCTCGTTTTTATTCAAATTTAATCTCTCCGCCTTAGTTTCGCTTTTTGACGTAGAGCATAAAAAAGCCGACCATCGCTGCGAAAATCACGCACATCGCAAGCGTCACGATGAGCGTGCCGTGCTGCGAGCCGCTTAAAAACATCCCCGTCGTGTTCATCCCGAAAAAGCTCGTGATGAAATTTAGCGGCAAAAGTAGCGACGAGATGATCGTGAGAATGTAGATGTTGCGGCTAATTTTGTCGTTTTTGAGGCCCTGGATGAACTGATAGATATCCTCGATCCTGACGGCGTATTCGCTCATCACGCCCTTGAAAACGCCCGCTTCGTAGGCGTAATTTTTCAGCCGCTTTTTAAGGGCCGCTTGCTCGTTTGCGCAGATGAGCAGTGCTTCGTAAAAATGCGAAATTTTGTTTTGAAATTTGCGGATTTCGTATTTTAGGATCGAATGCCTTTTCATAAATTTCGAAAAATCGCCGCGGCGCGTGTAGATTTTTTCGTAATTCTCAAGCTCTGCAGAGTGCTCTAAAATTTTATCGCGATACTGTGCTAGGATCTTTTTGACGACCGCGAAAAACTCCGCCTCGCTGCTAAGCCGCACCTCGCCGCTCGCATCATCTTGTGAATATATCGCGCCTGCGTCGAAAATAAAGCGGTAGTTTTGCTCGCGCGGCGCGTCCGTCACGAAGTACACATACTCGCGATCCTCGGCGTAGTAATAGCCCGAAACGCTGCGCTTTTCGGTAATCGGGTTCAATGAGGCCTCCTTATTCAATCGTTTTAAATTTACGAAATTTCAGAATTTCGCTTAAATTTACGGAATTTCAGAATTCTGCTGCCTATAAGAATTCCGAAATTTCGCCGCTAATAGGAATTTTAAAATTCCGCCGTCGCTTGAATTTTATCGTATTTGGAATTTCAAAATTCTTTTGCGCTTGGAATTTTAAAATTTTAAGCACGAAAGAATTTTATTATTGGTGGAATTTTATGCGACGCAGTCGCAATTTAAATTTAACGCGGACATAGTCCGCACCGCTAGCGTCGCGCGGGTGGGGGTTGGTAAGGGGGCGGGCGCGCCTCGCAACTCTGAGCGCCGCCCCCTTACAAGAACATCACGCATAAAACACGCAGATGCCAAACTATACATAAAATTTCATAGAAATTTACAAAATAAAATTTTATCACTAAATCCACGGCTTGCAGAATTTATACCGTGATTTTTATTTCTCTTGGGGCGGGAAGGAGACCCCGATTGCGAGGTCGCACTTCTCGCAGGACTCCGCCTCCGCAGCACCGCATTGCTCTGCTTGTCCACAAGTCTCACCTAGCCCCGGCCGTGCCCTATAATGAGCGACTGCAGCTATTAAAATTTTAATGCGAAACCTCTCCGTTTAATGGGTTAAATTCGCAAAATTTTTAGAATTCTGCGAACGCTTTGAAATTTCAAAATTCTGAGCTGCAAAATTCAGTATATTTCCCTATCGAAACATGCCATGCAAATATTAATTGTAGGCGAGCAATCTTTGGGGCGAGAAGGGGGCTTGAATTGCGAGGTCGCTCCCCTTCCCGCCCCAAACCCCACTCATCCCCCTACGACGCTTTAAGCGGGGCGGACTGCGTCCGCGCATTTTTATTTAGCGGCTTACGCCGCATAAAATTTTAGAATTTCAAATTGAGCTCTTGCGTTTTAAATTTTTAAAATCCTAAGTTTAAATTTAAAAGCTTTATAGCTTCGCGGGCGTAAAATTTAAAATCCCGCGGCGAAATTCTACGTTAAAAGCACCCGTGCTTTTGTAAAACCTCGGCGAAGGCATAGATGAAATGAGAGAATTCCGCATCGTTCGCGCTGGCGTCTAAAGCGAAAAAGCCTTCTAGCCTAAGTCTAAAGCGAGACGACCTTTGAGCCGAAACCACCTTCTGCGGGCGTGCCGTCGCGAAAGCCCTTGACGCTAGGGTGCGATTTTAAAAACTCCTTTACCGCGTAAGCGAGCTTGCCCGTACCGATGCCGTGCTTGACGATGATCTCATCAAAGCCCATCATGAGGCTTTGGCTGATGAATTTATCAAGCCTGCTGATCGCTTCCTCGGAGCGCAAGCCGTGCAGATCGAGCACGAGCGACGCGGAGGAGGGCTTTTGCACCTTGATGCTGATGTTTTTTGCGGGCGCGGGCGCCGCACCGCTGTGCTTTAGCTCGCTAAGCGGCACGCGCAGCCTGATGCCATCGCTTAGCATCAGTGCCTGGGTTTTGCTGAGCGATAAAATTTCGCCCTTGATCTTGCCGTATTTTACGCGATCGCCCACTTTAAAGCTTTGCGGCTCCGGCGCGCTAAGCTCTGGCTGCTGCACGACCCGTGCGAGCTCGTTTGCGCGGTTTATGGCGCGCTGCTTTTCGCGCACGTCGCTTAGGCTTACGCTGCGTTTGGCCTCCGAAATCGCGCGGTAGTATTCGTTTTGCAGCCTTGAAAGTTCCGCCTTCAGCTCGCTTTGCGCGCGCTCGCGCTGATCTTTCAGCGCCTCGTTTAGCGCGTCTAATTTCTCCTCCTTTTGCTGCGTCTGGGCTAGTTTTTGTTTTAGCTCAAGCTCTAAATTTATCGCTTTTGAGATCGCTTCGTTCAGGTTTTCTTTGTTTTCGCCGTAGTTTTTGCGCGCCGCGGCGATCAAATTTTGCGCTATGCCGTAGCGCAGCGCGGTTTCAAAGGCGTAGGATTTGCCGATCGTGCCCTTTAAAAATTCATATTTCGGCGCGCTGTTTTTTTCGTCGTAAAGCGCCGCCAGCAGCTCCACGCGCGGATCCTTTGCTAGCAGCATCGCTAGGCGCTTGTGATGCGTGGTGATGATCATCTTCACGTCGCCGCTTATCAGCTGCTCGATCATCGCGCCGTATAGGCTCGCAGCCTCCTCAAAATCGGTACCCAGTTCGATCTCATCGACGCCGATTAGAATTTCTTTGCGCCCGAAAAGCTTGCTAAAGGCAACCATCCTGCCCGCGAAGGTCGAGATGTCGTTTTTGGAGTTTTGCGGATCCTCCATTATGAGCTCGAACTCCTTAAAGGTGCCGATGCGGCTGCCGCTTGCGCGAATAGGCATCGGAAGGAGGTATTTGGCTAACAGCGCCGCGCTTAGAATGCTTTTTAAAAGCATCGATTTTCCGCCCGCATTCACGCCGGTAATGAGCAGAATTTTGCCGCAAAACTCCACGCTCACGCGCTTTGGATTTTTAAGCGCGGGGTGGGCGAAGCTATCTAATACGATGTTGCGCGAGGGCTCAGGCAGGATGAACTCATAATCGCTCGCTCTTGCCATCGCAGCGCGTGCAATCAGCGCATCGATCGCATCGAAGGCAGCGTTTATAAATTTCAGAAAGGCTAAGTTTTTATTAAAAACCGCGCTAATCTGCTTGCAGTGCTCGAATACGATCTGCTCTTTTTTATCCAAAATCGCGCTTTGAGCGGACTTCAGAGCCGCGATCGCATCGGGCAGCACGTAAAAATAACCTCCGCTTGAGCGCGCTACGACGCTGCCTTTTAGCACGTGATTAAAGCCGCCGCGCACCAGCAGAGCCTCGGTGTCGCTTATGTAGTGGATCTGCGTGTCGGCGAGATAGGGCGAAAGGGCTTTGGAATAGATCAGCCTTTTTAGCGTCTGCTCGATCTCATCACGCTTTATCTTAAACGCCTCGTTTAGCGCGCCGAAGCGCTCGTCTATCGCGTCGCGGAAGCCGCCCTGATCGTCGAAATAATCCTTTAGTTGCGCGATGGGCTGCGGAATCTCGATCTTTGCAAGCCAAGCGGCGAGTTTGCCCTCAAAAGGCTGCTTTTTGAGATACAAAAAATATCGGACGATCTTGCTAAACTCGTAAATTTCGCTGATATGCAGCACGCCGTGCTTTGAGATACGCATCAGCGCGTCGTCTAGGTTTGCGACGCTCTCGCACTGCGCCAGATCAAATTTCGTAAGCTCTGAAATTTTCTCAAAATTCAGCTTGCTATCGCCGCTTAAAAACAGCGGCTTTTCGCGCGCCAAAAAGCTTTTAAATTTGGCTAGATACTCGCCTAGATCGAGGCGCGTAAAGAGTTCGTCACTGATCATAAACGCATTCTTTGATCTTGTAGGTTTTGCCCTTAAACTCCGCACCTGCGCTCTTTTTGGCGATGAAAGTGCCCAGCGAAAAGGAGTAGGTGAAGTTTTCTCGCGTTACGATCTGCGCGGAGCCTAGCTCTTTGTCTGCGGCAAAATTTTGCGTAGTTTTAGAATTTTGCGCGGAGCCTTGGGGGTCGGAGATTTGCGTGTCGTCTCGTTGCGCGGAATTTTGTGAGGCAGAGCTTTGCATACCTTCTTGGCTCGCGGAATTTTGCTGCGCGCGGTTCTGCGTATCGTTCTGCTGCGTAGAATTTTGTGAAGTAGGGCTTTGTGCGGAATTTTGCCCGCCCGAGACGGCGCCGTTTATTTGCGCGGCGGAAGCGGTCTTGTCCTGCGCGTTTAAATTTACTTCGTCCTCTTGCGCGCCCAAATTTTTCGCATCCTCACCGCGCGTTTCGGGAGAGGAATTTGCCGAGCCGCGAGCTTCAGAAGCAAAATTTATCGTGCCGCCGCATCTTAATCTGGCGCCCGCGTTAAATTTAAAAACCATCTCCTCCTCAAGCTTGGCAGAGCGCTCGCTCGCGCTTTCGTAAAGATACGCTCCCGCGCACAGCAGCACGATCAGCGCCGTGGCGATGATTTTAGCCCTTTTGCTTAAAATTTCGTCCCGCACGAAGAAGATCGCCGCGATAAATAAAAATGCGAAAATAAATACTAAAAATCTCAAATCTTATCCTTGCCCGCCCGTAGCGGAGTTTGTCTTATAAATTCGGCGAGAGTTTTCAAGCTTAAAATTCTCCGCGCAGCTGATAGGTGATGTCGCCTGCGCCAAATCCGATCACGAGCCCGTCGTTTATGATGTGGCGAACGCCGAAAATATCGCTAAATTCTATCCGCTCGCCGTTTCTAAAGACCCGCTCGGTAAATAGCGCCCCGAGCCCCTTAAACTCCTCTTTCAGATCGATGCCGTTGCTAGGCTCGCCCGCGGCGTAAACGGGCAGTACGACTAACTCCTCCACGCCCGCAAAGCAGTCCTTAAAAGCGTTTAAATTCGCCTTAAGCCTGCTGAAGCGGTGCGGCTGAAAGATCGCCGTGATCTTGCTAAGCCCTAGCAGGCTAGCGTATTCGCGCGCGCTTTGCAGCGTCGCTCTGATCTCGGTAGGGTGGTGGCCGTAGTCGTCGATGAGCACGAAGCTTGGAGTGGCGCACAGGATGTCGAATCGCTTTTTGATCCCTTTGTAATTTAGCAAATATTTACGGATCTGCTCTAGCCCCGTCTCGCACGCCGCGGCTAGGATCGCTAGCGACGCATCAATCGCGATATGCCTTCCGAGCCCGTAAACCTCGAAGCGTCCGAGCTCTTTTAGATTAAAGCTCATAAACGGCTGATGATCGCGCAGCAGCACCTTTAGATCCGTTATGTCGCGCGAAGGAAAGAGCTTGATACAGCCGAGCTTGATAGAGCTTAAAAACTCATCCTCGGCGTTTATCACGCGGATCTTGGCGCGCTCCAAAAAGCCGCGATACGCCGCGTGAAATTTATCCAAATCGTTGTCGTAATGATCCATATGCTCGGGCTCGGCGTTGGTCACGACCGCGACGTAGGGGTTGGAATTTAAAAAGCTAGAATCGCTCTCGTCGGCTTCGAAGATGATGTTTTCGCTATTTTCGTACTTCATATTTGAGCCGAACTGCTTGGAGATCGCGCCGATGATGACCGAGCCGTCTATCAGCGCCGAGGTTATCGCGCTCGTGGTGCTTTTGCCGTGCGCGCCGGCGACTGCGAAGACGCGTTTGTCTTTTAGCACGAAGGGCAGGGCCTCCTTGCGCGAGAGGCAGACGATCCCCTTTTTACGCGCGGCTTGCAGCTCGACGTTGTCCTCTTTGATCGCGGCGGAGTAGATGACGATCTCCTGATCCTTGATCGCCGAAGCGTCGTGCGGCGTGATGATCTCCATGCCGTCCGCTCTTAGTTTGTAGGTCGTCTCACTCTCTTTGATATCCGAACCCGAAATGATAAAATTTTTCTCGTGTAAAAATCTCGCTAATGCGGAGATGCCTATGCCGCCGATACCGATAAAATGAACCTTTTTCACCTTTGTCCTTAAATAATATAATAGAAAATTACGTTTAAATTTTTAAATCCCGCGCCGGCGAAATTTAAAAATTTAAACCATTCGGCGCCTTGAAATTCGCCTTTAAATTTTATGAGCTCGCAGCTTCGTGCAACCCCGTCTCGCTACTTTCGAAAGCGCTTTTAAAATTTGAGCACTCGAAATTTGCCGTTTAGAATTCCGCTTTGAAACGGAGCGCTTAAAATTTTACGGCTCAAATCCGCCGTTAAAACCTCGCGGCGAGCGAGAAGCTGTTTGCCGCCGCGCCTGCCGCATCGTATCGCACACCGAAGCCGCGTATTTTATAAATTTCATCGCACGTCCACTATTTAAATTTAACGCCTGAATTTCGCCGCTTGGGCTCCGCGGCAAAACCCATTCACCGTTTTGCGCTTTAAATTTAGCCGATAAATTTACCCGCATAAATTTAAAATTTCGTCGAAATTTTAAATATCGGTGCGCCCGTTGATCGCCTTTATTAGCGAAAGCATATCGACGTTGTCTAAGCTCACGCCCGTAGGCACGCCCTGAGCGAGCTTGGTAAATTTCAAACCTAGATCCGCGAGTTTGTCCTCGACGTAGAGCATTATGCCGTCTGAGTTAATGCCAGGCGTCAGCGCAAATATCAGCTCGCGCGCGCCGTTTTGGCTCACCATCTCGCGTAGCGCCGCGATTTTATCTTCGTCGGCGGCGTCTAGCACGAAGTAGCGGCCGTTGTAAATTTTATTGCTCTCTAAAATAAAGATATCTTTGGGATTTTCGACGATGCAAATTTTATCGCTTTCGCGCTCGTCGTCGGCGCAGTATTCGCAGATCTCGCCCTCGCATACCGCACCGCAGATGCGGCATCTGTGCAGTCCGCGCACCGCCTCTTCGATATTGTGCGCTAAATTTAGCCCCAGGAAGGAATTTTGCACGCTTACGTAGTAGGCAAAGCGCAGGGCGGATTTTTTGCCCACACCCGGAAGCTTTTCAAAGCTTGCTACGAGCTCTTCGAATCTGTCTGTGCCGCTCATATGGCGCCCTTCGGCGAAAATACTATCGAGAAGTAGTGCGTGCCGTCGCTGTAATTGTACTCGAAGCGGAATTTGTGTAGCTCGCAAATTTTATCGATGATGTAAAGCCCAAGCCCCATGCCGGTAGCTTTCTCGTCTTTATTTCTGATAAAGGCTTGCTTATAGTGCTCGAATGACTTCGCAAGCGCTGCGCCGCGGTTAGCGACGCTTACTTTGTTTTCATCGCAAATAATGCGGACTTTTTTATCGCTGGAGTATTTTAGGGCGTTATCGATTAAATTTTTAATCGCCAGCGCAAACAGCCCGAAATCCACGTTTATCACCGCATCGCACTCGATATCTGTGCTAATGAGTTCGTCCCAATTATCGAGCATCGACATATCTTTTACCTGCTCTAAAATGAGGCTAAAATGATAATCCTGATAATTTAGCGAGTAGCTTTTTGAGAGCAGTTGCTCGATTTTGGCAAACTCGTTGATTAAAATTTCAAGCCGCTCAAAGACATTGACGAGCCGCTCTTTTTGCGTTTCGTTATCGAGCATTTCGGTGATTAGCCTGCCCTTGCCGATCGGGGTTTTAAGCTCATGCATGATGGTGCGTAAAAATAGCTGGCGCGATCGGATCAGCTCTTGAATTTTAGCAATCGCGTTGTTAAATTCCTGCGCGACCTGCCCGATCTCGTCTTCGCTATGCGTGGCGGCTAAATTTACGTCCAGATTGCCCTGGGCGAATTTTTTGATATTTTTACTTAGCTTTTTTAGCGGCGTAAAACTTCGCACTATCGATAGATAAAGCGAGATCAAAACCGCCATCGTAAGCAAAAACCCGACCCAAAGCGGATCGTTTAAATTCTTCGTGCCAAGGCTTTCGAAAACCACGACAAAAGAGTTGTTTTTTATATTTAAAAACAGTGAATTATTATACTCGACCGAGCTAAACTCGCCAATAGAGGTGTCTTGAACGAAAAAAATTTTACCACTCGTGATGATGTTTTGGATGATATTTTTGTCTTTTACAAGCTCCAAGCCATAGCTGGAGAAGTAGCGCTCAATATCGCTGGGAGGGGCATTACGTTTGTATAGCTCAAGTAGATTATTGACCGCGTTTATTTGATTAGCCTGCATGCTACCTAGGGCTCTATTCATCTGCATCCGTGCGAACGTGATGAAAAGCACGCAGACTAAGATGATCGCGATTACAAAAAAAACCGAAATTTTAGTGATTAAGGAGTGCTTCATCCGATGAGCTTGTAGCCGATACCGCGAACCGAAAAGATATGCTTAGGCGCTTTGGAGCTGTCGCCGATTTTGGTGCGTAGGCGTCCGATGATGACGTCTAGGCTCTTTGAATCCTTATCTTTTAGGCTCTTGCAATGGTACACGAGCTGCTCGCGAGATACCGAAAAGCTATGCTGCTTGATTAGGTATTCTAAAATTTCATACTCCGCAGGCGTTAGCACTAGCGATTCCTCGCCGAAGTAAATTTCATGGCGCTTATCGTCGATACGAAATACGCTATCCGTGGCAGTTTCTTCCTTCTCGCTAGCTTTTTTATAGCGGCGGATGAGGCTCATGATGCGCGCGTGCATCTCTTTTGGATCATAAGGCTTTGGTAGATAATCGTCCGCGCCGATCTGAAGGCCTACGACGCGATCGCTCACGTCGCTTCTAGCCGAGCTGATGATGATCGGGATATCGTATTTCTCGCGGATCTCTTTGCAGACTTCAAGTCCGTCCATCCCAGGAAGCGTAAGATCCAAAATCAGCAGATCGTAGTTTTTAATCCCAGCGCTAATGCCCAGATACGGGTCTTCAAAGTTTGTAACTTGGATGTTAAATTTAGCCAGATATTCGGTTAGAAGCTGTGCAAACTCACTGTCATCTTCTATCATCAATACATTTATCATTTTTTATCCTTTGAATCGTTGATCTGAAATTTTAAATATTGCATTATACATAAAAATAGTTAAGTCTTAACTTGCGTTTTATTAAATTTAGATAAAATTGCCCCTTTTGTTATAGCTTAAGGAGAATTTCGTGGAAGAAGATTATTATGAAATTTTAGGCGTGGCGCGCGATGCGGACGCCGAGACGATAAAAAAGGCGTTTCGAAAGCTCGCTTTGCAATTCCATCCCGACCGCAACCAAGGCGACAAGGAGTCGGAGGAGAAATTTAAAAAGATCAACGAAGCGTATCAAATTTTAAGCGACGATCAAAAGCGCAGGATGTATGATCGCTACGGCAAAGAGGGCATCAGCGGCGCATACGGCGGCGCGGGCGGCGGCGGATTCGATTTTAGCTCCATTTTCGGCGATTTTTTTGAGCAAGCATTCGGCGGCGGCGGTCGCTCGACTCGCCCTAGCGATCCATACGGCATAGATACCGAGCTAGCCGTAACGCTGGAGTTTAAAGATGCCTTAGAGGGCGTACACAAGGAGATAAAATACAAGATCAAAAAGCCGTGCTCCACCTGCGACGCTACCGGCTCGAAGGACAAAAAAAGACATACCTGCTCCGCTTGCGGCGGCACGGGGCGCGTCGCGGTTAGGCGCGGATATATGAGCTTCATCCAAAGCTGTTCCGAATGCGGCGGCACGGGCGAGATCGTAAAAGATAGGTGCAAGGATTGCGGCGGCAAGGGCTTTACCGAAGAGGACGTGAGCCTTAAATTTGACATTCCCGCAGGTATCGACGACGGACAGCGCGTACGCCTAAGCGGCAAGGGCAACGTCTCCAAAACCGGCGAGATCGGGGATCTGTACGTGATAGTGCGCGTGAAGGAGGACAGCCACTTCCTGCGCGACGGAGATGATCTGTATATCGAGGTGCCGGTGTTTTTCACGCAGGCGATCTTGGGCGAGAGCATCGAGGTGCCGACGCCGCGCGGCAAGGCGGAGCTGAAGCTCAAAGTAGGCACGAAGGACAAGCAGCGCTTCACGATCTACGGCGAGGGCGCGCCAAATATCCGCACTAAGAAAAACGGCGATCTGATCGTGCAGGTAAATGTCCAGACGCCTAAGAAACTCAGCGAGAAGCAAGAAGCGCTTTTGCGCGAGCTTCAAGAAAGCTTCGGTAGCAAGGGCGGAGACGACGAGGGGATACTCGATAAAATCAAGAATTTTTTCAAGTAATTTGTCTTGATTTGTCTTGATTTGTCTTGATTTGTCTTGATTTGTCTTGATTTGTCTTGATTTGTCTTGTGCGGCGATTATTTGAGCTCTAACTTAGCGGGCTGCGGAATTTTAAATTTAGCCGCTGCCTGCTTAGCCTCTCTGCTGCTTGTTTGCTTGCTCGCTAGGCGTCGTTCATTTGATCGTAGCTTGCTTGATCTTCGCCCCCTGCTTCATGTGATTAGCGCCTATCGTTTAGTCGTCGTTTGCTAAGCGCCGTCTGTTTGATCACAGCAAACACTGCGCGACTTTATAAGGCAATGCTTGCGAGTAGAATTTTATCCGCGTCTGCGATGGTCTTTGAGCGCTACTGCGACATTAAACGACGGCTCGGAACGGTTCGCGCACCGCAAGCGACTACAAATTTAAAAAGGACGAAAATGGATCGCAAAAACGGATCTGCGAATTTCAGATCCGCAGACGATGAGATGTTTGCGTTTTTATCGAGCTTGGGCGATCGCTGGCAGGTAAGCGAGGGCGGAGTGAAATTTGTAGAGGAAAATTTCACCTTCGTCGGCTCCAAGCCCGTCTTGCGAGGTTTGAAAGATTACGCGACCGCGGACTGCTTAAGCTTTGCCGGTGCCAGAAGCTTCATAGACGCAAACCCCGCGGCAAAAGAGAGGATTTTAGGCGGCGAAATCTGCTATCTGGGCGATAGCTTAACGAGCGCCGAGGTTAAATTTGTGCCCGAATATTTTTACGATTTTTTAAAATTTATAATGGAGCAAGTTCCCGAACACCACTATTTTTTCAGCCCTACCGCGCGCTGGCTCCTGCTGGTTGCGATGGAGAAATACGTGGAATTTGCGGCTTTAGATTAGCGTTTGGGCCCGCGAAAATTTGCGAAATTTCGCCGCCTGTGCCGCGCGAGTTCGGACTGGCTACGGCCTGCTACAGCGTGACGGAAGATCGGTTGAAATTACGACCGTAAAGATCGTGCCGCAGCGGCGTGAAATTTAAACGGGCGCTCCGTTCGCGAACTAGCCCTTGCCTAGCTTGATACGTGCCCTAAAATCGGGCATGATCTGCGCGATGAGCGCGTAAAAATCCGCTCCGTGGTTTGCATGGATGAGGTGCGCGAGCTCGTGCAACACGACGTATTCGACGAAGCGCGGATCCCGCTCTATCAGGCTTAGCGAGAAGTTGAGAGAGCCCTTTGCGTGGTTGCAGCTGCCCCAGCGCGTCTGCATTTTACGCACCCGCACCCGCGCGATCTTGCGGCCTATCCGCGGGGAAAGCTTAGCGATATAGCGCAGATAAATCTCAAGCGCAAAGGCCTTTTTAAACGCCGCAAACTCGCCCTCACCCTCGCAAAAGATCGCGTCTCGTGACATGAAAATTTTATCTTTAAATTTAGAGCTTTGGATAAAATTTTTGATCGTAAAATCAGGCTCGTCGCGCTCGATTTCCGCCGCTTGCGCGCCTTGCGCTACATTTTGCGGCGCGTTTTCGCTCGCGGATTTTGAAGTTTTTTCGCTAGCGACCGAAATTTCTTCGCCCACGACAGAGCTAAAACTTGAAATTTCTCCGCTTGCAGCGGGTTTAAAATTTGAAATTCCCTCACCCGCGATAGGTTTAAATTTTAAAATTTCGCCTCTTGCGGCAGGATTAAATTCAAAATTTTCGCCGCTTAAAGCAGAGTTAAATTTACCCGCATCACTACTTTGTGGAATGCACCCGTCCGAGTTAAATTTTAAATTTTCGCCGCCTTCCAGGCTTGCGTCCTCTCGCGCGAGATTAAATTCCAAATCTGCGTCCGTTGCGCCATTTTGCGCCGCTGTATCTATAAACCAGCCGCTTTGTCGCATTTCACTCTGTTGCGCGAGCCCTTGCGCTGCATCGTCCGGTAGGTTAAATTTCAAATACTCGTCCGCCGCACCACTTTGTGAAGTGCGTTCGCCCGAGTGAAATTTTAAAATTTCACTTCCCGTGGCGCCGCGCGCACCGTCATTCATACCGCCCATAGCATTGTTTGCGCTGCCGCTCACATCGCCGCCGCTACCGCTTATGTCTGCGCCGCTTTGTAAATGAGCCAAATTTATGCCGCCCGCGTCGTTACTCGCATCGTCATTTACGCGGCTCTGCGCGCTGTCATTACATAAAACTTCATTCGCGCCGCAGTTTGTATCGAGCGCAACCTCGCGGCTAAATTTCAGCTTGTAAATTTTACCTAAAATTCTAACCTGATCGCTCGCTAGTAGCTTGCTTCGCAGCCGCTCTAGCGTTTGGCGGATCCAGCTTTCGTGCTTTAGGATGAAATTTTCTGCCTGCGCTGCGGTGTAGGAGCGCGGCACGCTCACGCTGATCTCGCACTCTTTATTGATGCGGATGCGCGCGTATTTCATCCGCTTAAAGCGCAGGCTGATCGGCAGGCCCAGCAAATTTAGACTAACTTTTTGCTCTGCCATTTTTTACTTATCCATCGCGCCGTATTCGCGCTGCCGCGCAGCCACTCGTCGCAGAAAAACCCGATCCAAACGCCCAAAATTCCATACCCCAGATGAATACCCAAAAGCCAGCCCACCGGGATCGAGACGCCCCACATAAAGATCACGCCCATCGCAAAGGGAAACCTCGCGTCGCCGCTTGCGCGCAGGGCGTTTACGAACACGATATTAAGCGTCCGCCCGAACTCAAGCCCGAGCGTTAGGTAAAAAAGCGGCCGCATGACCTGCTTGTGCGCCTCGTTTAGGCTCAACATCTCCATAATCCGCTCGCGCGCTAAAAATACGATCGCGACGAAAAGCGCCGTCGCCCCGAGCCCGAAGCGCAGTGCGGTAAAAGTGTGTCGGTACGCCTCCTGCGGCTTAGCGGCGCCTACGAGGCGGCCTACGATCACTTCGTTTGCCATACTGATCGCGCTTCCGCCGAAGAAGATGAATGATGAAATTTGAAAATAGATCGTCTGTACGGTAAGGCTCGCCTCGCCCATGCTCGCGACGAAGGCGAAGGCGATCAGATACTGCACGATCCACAGCATGTTTTCGCCCGCGCTCGGAAGCCCCACGGATAGAATTTTACGCAGCGTGGCGAGCTTGATCTTTAAAAACATCGTGAGGTAAAATTTTATCTTTAACACCTTCGTGATGATGAGGAAGAATAAAAATACGCCGATCATACGCCCTGCGATGGTGCTTACGCCGATGCCCTCAAGCCCGTAGTACGGCAGTCCAAACGGCCGAAAGAGCACGACGTAGTTGCCCGCGAGAGTTACTAAATTCATAACCACGGAGACCGCGATGATGAAATTTGCGTATCCGTAGACGCGTACGATGGCGCTAAGCACGATCGCGACGGCGTCTATCGCAAAGACGATGCTAATGACCTTAAGATAGATCGCGCTTTCGCTCAAAAGCTCGGCGGGCACCTGCAGCGCGCGGAGTAAAAACGGCGCGCAGCTAAAGACGAAAACGCCGCTGCAAAGCCCCACTAGCGCGTTGAATGCGATACTCGTGTGGATCGCACGCATCGCTAGGACTTTGTTTTTCGCTCCCAGCGCCTGCGCTACGAGAACCGAGCAGCCCACGGCGAGGAAGCCGAAAACGGTGACGAAGAGCAAAAATATCTCGTTGCCCGCGCCCAGCGCGCCTACTAGCGAGACGTCCACGCGCGAGATCATGTAGGTGTTGATAAACGTGGTTACTAGGCGCAAAAACATATCGACGTAGATTGCAAGCGAGAGCCTTAGTAGCGAGATTTCTTTCATATTTTGCCTTTATTTGGGGGAAATTGTAGCCGAAAATTCTTTTAGGTTTGCTTTTGTATCAACATCGGCTATTTTGTGCGTAATCGCTCTTTTATATACTTTGCCCTTTGCCTATTTTTTCTTAAAATATTCCATCCACAAAAAAATATTCGTACGGCAAGTTCGATAACATGGAGTGCTAAACTTTCGCTGCATAATTCTATTAATTTGGCTGTAAAGTTATAAATTTCAATTAGTAGAATTTTACATTTTACATTGTAAAATTTTGTTTAAAACTCTAGTTGTGTAAATCCTGATTTTGTTGAATGTACTATTGCGTTTACGTATAGATGAAATATCTTGGGGGCGGAAAGGAGGCTTGAATTGCGAGGTCGCTCCCCTTTCCGCCCCCAAACCCCCACCTAACCCCCGACGACGCTTTATAAGGGGCGGACTACGTCCGCGCTAAATTCTATGCGCGGCAAGGCGCGGTGCGTAAATTTAAACCCAAATTTAAAATTCTAACCATTTACCGCAATTTGATATAAACTCGGCAAAATTTTCCCAAGGATCCCCGATGCAAACGCTTGATTTTCACGTCCATCTGCTAAGCAAGGAGGTGCGCTTCGACCGCCCTTACGACAGGCTCGCGCTGCGTCTTTTCGGCAGGCGCTTCGGCATAGATGTATCGCGCGCGATCAAAGAGCCCTATGAAGCCTATGTGGATGCTCTGCTAGGCGGGCTTAGAGCTTCAAAATACGTTAAAAAGGCGGTGCTTTTCGGCGTGGATGCTAAATTTAGCGACGCGGGCGAGCTAATCCACCGCGATAAGACCGTCTGCGCGGACAACGACAGCGTGTTTGAAATTTATCAAAAAAACCCTGATCTCATCGTGCCGTTTTTTAGCATCAATCCAAAAAGGGCGGACGCGCTAGATGAGATCGATCGCTGCTTTGAGCTCGGATTTAAGGGGGCGAAATTTTTACAAAACTATTGGGATCTGGATACGAGGCTGCCTCGCTACGTGCCGTATTTTGAAAAGCTCGCCAAGCTCGGCTTGCCGCTAGTGATCCACGTCGGCAACGAAAGCTCGGTGCCGAGCTCGCGCCGCTATGAGGCGCTGGAGATGATCTACGCGCCGCTTGAGCTGGGCGTTACGACGGTGTGCGCGCACATGGCGATTAACTACGAGTATTCGCATATTTTTCGTGCGCTCTCGCGCCGCCCGCGAAATTTCGGACACGATTATTTCGCGCTTCTGGCGCTTCTGCGCACGCACAAAAATCTCTACGCTGACGTTTCCGCTCTGATGACGCCGGTGCGCGCCAAGGCTCTGCCGCATCTGGCGAGCCAAACGGACGTGCACTCGCGCCTGCTTTACGCTTCGGACTTTCCGGTGCCGTATTCTGCGATATACAACACCTACGATCTGCGCCTGTCGCAGCGTATCGCGCTGCATAAAGAGCCCAACCCTTTCGATCGCAACGCGCGCGGGCTGCTCGCGTATTTCGGCGAGGAGAGCGAGCTGTGGAGCAACTACAAAAAAATTTTGCCCTTTGCGTAGACGGCGAAATTCGGTGAAATTTAATAAGCGGGCGTGAATTTTATAAAATATTTTTTCTCGGAAATTTTTAGGTTATTTAAGCTTCTCGTAGGCACTGCGCTTGTGCTAACTGCAGGGTTTTTAATCTACAAACTATTCTTTTCGGAGCCGGATTTAGCGGAAAATTATGAGCAAAATCGCGTTCAAATTTTATCCCTGCGCGATTTTGCGCGTGAGATAAAGCCCGAGAGAGTTTCTTTTGACATCCGTTTTGGCGGCGATGAGGTCTCAAGCATGAGAGCCGTGAATAAAGACAAAAACCAAAATGCGAGTTTTTATAATATAGATGAAAAGACGAACGAGCGCGCTGTTTTAAAAATCCTAGGCTGGGATTTTGGGACTTTTAATGAACTTAAAGCCAAAACAAAAAGCGCAAATGCCCAGGGCGTAAGCATCTGGGAGGGCGAGGGCAAAACCACTATTTATTACAAAGACGGGTTTGTCTCGGAATTTTACGAGATTTTCGACAATCCTGCGGGTGAGGCGGTGAAAAAAGACTACGAGATCGGCTGCGACGATAGATTTGCCGCAGACGGCGTGGTGATGGCACGCGACGGGGGCGCTACGACGGGCTTTATATGCGTGGACCGTGACGGCTACGGCATCAAATGCAGATAAATTTTACAGCGGTTTTGCATGAAATTTTAGCGGGAATTTTTGCCGTTATTGTGAATACTTTGCGGTGCCTATTTGTCGAGCCTATCATTTAACCGCTCGTTTCGTTTGCGACAAGGACATATTCTCACCGTTTGGCGCGTAGAAATACGGACATAAGCAGGGCAGGGCGCGTAAATTTACCCAATATTTACGATGCCAAAATTCAGAGCGTGCGGTTATAATTTAGCGTGTTTGTGGCTTTTTTGCGGAGCGGCACATGCCGCGTATGTGCGGCAAACACGACGTAGCGCGCGCAAAAAATGGAGCGGCGAGGCGGCTCGGCGTAGTTGCGGAAAGCAGAGCGTATGCCGCTCGAAGCGCGGTAAAGAGCTAATAATGAAGCATGCGCCGCGAAATTTCACAGGACGAATTCCGCAAACGGCAATTCACAAAATTCCGCAAATTTCGCCACCAATAATCCAGCAGGTGTCGGCTGAGTGCACTCAGCCGACGTTAAATTTAAAATTTAAACCGAGCGGCGTGTATCGTAGTATCAAAGCGTTCTTCAGCGCAGTATAAATTTTGAAATTTCAGCGGTAAATTTAGTTCGTAGGTGCACTAAATGAAACGGCGGGATCATACACGGCGACGCGCTGCCGTTGAAATTTAGCTCGCAGGCACACTAAATCCTAGCCGCGACATGATTTTGCTTTAAATTTTATAATGACGGCTCGCTTTAAATTTTAAGCCACTAGTGCAACCTATAAAAATTTAACGTCGACCTGCCTGAAATCCGCATACATCGCGCCACCTATACCGCATCGATGCCGCACATATGATTTACGCTCAAACGATATCGCACTTATCAAAGCCGCTAAAATACCAACTACGCGCTGTTCTATTCGCGCTGCATCGCGATACACCATTCTTGCCACACCGCTTGCGTTATAAAATTTTAATGCGAGTTTGTTTTAAATTTCATTTCATCGCGCGAGAAATTCTAACGGCGGCTAGCTTTAAATTTGCGCTTCATGCCGCTTCTCGGCTCGTTTATTTCAATCTCTCGCCGCACCTGTTTTGTCGCGCCTGTCACTTGACAGCCGCCCTGCGAAATTTTAAATTTCCCCCGAATTTTAAGAATTTATAAGGCTTAAAATCGCCTTTGAAATTCTTGCGATCTCATCTTGCATATGCCCGCCCGGATTTTGCTCAAACTCCGCTCTCACGTCCGCACTGCGGCATTTTGCGATAAAATTTCGCGCCGTCTCGCCGCAGAGTGCTCCGCGCGGATTTTTCGGGTTCATTTCGGCCTCGCCCAAGGATGCGTAGACGTGCGCCAGCCCCCTTTGCGGCGAGTGCGCGGCGACGAAGGCGTCAAAGCTGTCGAACCAAAACGACGCCGAGACGCAGGCGATCTTTTGAAATTTATCGCTCGCAAACGCAGCATATGCGCTAAAAAGCCCCGCCAGCGAGTATCCCGCGCACGCTCGCCACGCAGGCTTTCCCGCGCCGAATACGTGCCGCTCGATACGCGGGATCAGCTTGTCTGCAAATTTTTCTAAGTGCGCCGCGCCGCCGCCTGCGAAATCGCGCGCCCCCTTAAACGGCGATTTTGCCGCCCACGGGCTGAGCTTATCGCCTCACTGCGCCTCGTTTAGATAGATCGCCGCAAGCACGAAATCGGCGCTACTTCGTCTTGAGACGAACTCGTAAATTTTGCCCACACTGGCTGCGCTAAACTCCAAGGCGTGCAGGTAGATGATCGGCACGGACGTAGCCTCTTCGGCAGAGGGCGGCGCAGGCACGGCGGCCCGTGCGGACGTTGCGAGCACTGTATTCTGCATCGATAACGCGGACGAAATCGAGTCAGTAGCCGCCGTAAATTCTGGTCTAGTATTTAACACAAGTGACGCGGCGGGTTGAATGGCCTGTGCCTTAGGCGCGGCGAGGGAGGAGGGCGAAGCGGGCATAGTGGTCGTAACGAGCGGCGTATTCGGTGCTGCAGACGCGGGAGGCTCAGATGAAGTAGCCTGCGCGGACAGGCCGAACGGAATAGCGGGTGGATCATCCTGTGCGGACGTGATAGGTGTGGGAAGCTCAGATGAGACAAATTGCGCGGATGCAGAGGTATCGGGCGGGGTATTCGGCGTGGATCTGAGGGGTTGCGCGCGCATGGCTGACGCAAGAGACGGCGCGTGCGGGACGAAAATTTCTACGCGCAGGCCGTTAAATTCCAAACTTTGCATCGCTAAAGCTTTAAAAGTTATTAAAATTTAATAGAATTTTGTGTAAAATTATCGAATTTAACACTAGAGGAACTTAAAATTGGCTTTGATCGAGCTTATCGATGTTACGAAAAAATTCGGCTCTCACGTCGTTTTAGACGGCGTAAATTTCGCACTGGACGCTAACGAGCGCGTCGCCGTGATTGGCAAAAATGGCGGCGGCAAGTCCACGCTGATGAAGATAATTGCGGGTCTGTGCGAGATCGACGAGGGGCGTGTGATCACTCAAAACGGGCTCAATGTCCAGATGCTCGCTCAAACGCCTAAATTTGACGAAAATCTCTCAGTCAAAGACGCGCTGCGAAGGGAGCTAGCCGAAATTTACGCCGCCCTTAGCGAATACGACGCGATCTCGAGCAAAATCGCCGCACATCCCGAAAACAAGGAACTTTTAGCGCGCCAAGACGAATTGATTAAATTTATCGAGGCCAAGGACGGCTGGCAGATCGACAATAAGATCGAGCAGGTGCTGCAAAATTTCGGACTTAAAATTTACGAAAACCGCTCCGTCTGCACGCTTAGCGGCGGCGAAATTCGTCGCGTGGCGCTGGGCGCGCTGGTGCTTAAAAAGCCCGACGTGCTGCTGCTGGACGAGCCCACGAACCACCTCGACGTCTATATGGTGAAATTTCTAGAGGAGATGCTGCTTGCATCAAAGCAGACGATCGTTTTTATCAGCCACGACCGCTACTTCATCGACCGCTTGGCGACGCGCAGTATCGAGATCGAAGAGGGTAAAATTTCAAATTTCGACGGCGGATATGAGAACTATCTGAGGCGCAAGCAGGAGATGCTCGCTTCGCTCGAAAAGTCCCACGAGACGCTGCTTAAACAGCTGCGCGCCGAGGAGGAGTGGCTGCACCGCGGCGTAAAGGCGCGCCTAAAGCGCAACGAAGGGCGCAAGGCGCGTATCATGCAGATGAGGCAGGATGCGAAGAAAAATCCGGGCGCTATCCGTCGCGTGCGGCTCGAGCTGGAGCGCGCGAGTAGGAGCTTTAACGGCACGGGCGGCGACAATCGCAAAAAGATGCTTTTTGAATGCACGAATATCGGTAAAATTTTAAACGGCAAGGTGCTTTTCAAGGGCTTTTCGGCGCGGGTTTTGCAGGGCGAGCGCATCGGTATCGTAGGCGCTAACGGCGCGGGCAAAAGCACTTTGCTTAAAATTCTACTCGGCCGCAGCAAGATCGATGCGGGCGAGATCAAACGCGGCGAGATCAGGATCGGCTACTTCGATCAGACCCGCAGCGGCATCACGGACGATAAAAGCATAATCGAAATTTTCTGCCCCAACGGCGGCGATCACATAAGCGTCCGCGGCAGCTACATGCACGTATATGGGTATTTGAAAAATTTCTTGTTTCCGAAGGAGTTTTTGGATAAGCCCGTGGGTGTTCTTAGCGGCGGCGAAAAGAACCGCCTGGCGCTTGCCAAGCTCTTTACCGAGCAGTACGATTGTCTGATCTTGGACGAGCCGACGAACGATCTTGATATCGCGACGATCAATATTTTGGAGGATTATCTGCTAAGCTTCGAAGGTGCGGTAATCATCGTAAGCCACGATCGCTATTTCATCGATAAGATCACGAATAAGCTTTGGGTTTTCGAAAAAAACGGCACGATCGATCAAATTCAAATGCCGTATTCGCAGTATCTGGAGTTTGAAGACGAGATGGCGGAGATTGATCAGATCGAGGCCGATGTTGGCGCGAGCGCGAGCGCGGAGGAAGGCGGTCGCGAAAACAAAAAGGAGAAAACGAGCACCGCAAAGCTTAGCTACAAACAGAATAAGATTTTAGAAGAGTACCCCGCTAAGATCGAGGCTATCGAGGCGCGCATAAAGGAGCTAAATCACGCGCTTTCGACGCCTGAAATTTATCAAAAGCTCGGGATGCAGGGGCTTTTTGAAGAACTTGAAGAAAAAAGAGGAACATTAAACAGTATGGAAAATGAATATTACGAAGTGCTTTCGCTCGCCGAGAGCCTAAAGTAGGCGCGATGGTTTGGTTTTTGATCTTTTTATACGCGCTTTACACGATTTATAAAATTTCGCTCGATCTGCTTGAGCTAAGCTTCATCCGCGCCAAGCTAAAAGAGCCTGCGGTGGTGCTTAGCGAGGAGGATTATCGCAAGGCGGGCGAGGTCGGCGCGGTAAATTTAAAATTTAATATATTTTCGCACTGCTTTTCTTTTGCGGTGGCGCTTATTTGGATACTTGCGGGCGCTAGCGCGTTACAGCGCGCGATATATGATCTAGCGGGCGACGGGATTTTTGCGCAGAGCTGCTTCGTAATGGCGTTTTTAATCATCGGCGGCGCGATAGCGCTTCCGCTTGAGATTTACAAAACCTTCGTCAAAGACAGGCGCCTAGGCTTTTCCACGATAACGCCCGCCGTTTTCGTAAAAGACGCGCTAAAATCGCTTGTGCTCACGCTGGTTTTTGGCTTTGCGGTAGCCTCTGCGCTCGTTTTTTGCGTAAATAGCTTGGGTGCGCACTGGTGGGTCTGGGGCTTTTTGCTAAGCTTCGGCGTAGTTTTACTGATAAATTTGATCTATCCGACCGTTATCGCGCCGCTGTTTAATAAGATGCAGCCGCTAGAGCACGGCGAGCTAAAAGAGCGCATAGAGGGGCTTTTGCAGCGCTGCGGCTTTAAAAGTAGCGGCGTTTTTACGATCGACGCGAGCAAGCGTGACAAGCGCCTAAACGCCTACTTCGGCGGCTTCGGCGCGACGAAAAAGGTCGTGCTTTTCGACACGCTCATAGAGAAGCTGAGCGAGGATGAAATTTTAGCCGTTTTAGGGCACGAGCTCGGGCATTTCAAACACGGCGATGTTTTGAAAGGCTTAGCGCTTAGCTTCGTGCTTTTAGGCGCGACGTTTGCGGTATTCGGAAACCTCCTCGCAGGCGTATTCGGCGCGCTAGGGCTTAACGCGGGCGGCGGCGCGACGCTGGTTTTTATGATTTTGTTTGCGCCGATCTTGCATGCGTTTTTTGAGCCTGTAATCTGCAAGCTTAGCCGCATGCACGAATTTAGCGCGGACCGGCATGGCGCGAGCATGCAGGATAAAGAGAGCATGATCGGCGCGCTAAAGAAGCTGGGCAGCGAAAACAAGGCGTTTCCACTCGCTCATAAAATTTACGCCGCAGTGTATCATTCGCACCCGAGCCTGTACGAGCGCATAAGAGAGCTTGATGAGGATCGCTGAGGCGCTAAGATGGGGCTTGGGGCAGTGCGGCTCAAAATACGTCGCGCGCGAAATTTTAAAGCTTTGCGAGCGACTTAGCAGCGAAGAGCTCGTGCTAAAATGCTCGGAAGAGCTCGCGCATGAAGCGGAGTTTCGCGCCAAGATAGCCGAGTTCAAAGACGGTCGCCCGCTTGAATATATCACGCAAAGCTGTGAGTTTATGCGCTTTAAATTTTACGTCGACGAGCGGGTGCTGATACCGCGCTGCGAGACCGAAATTTTAGTGAAAAAGACGCTTGCTTTGGCGCAGAGCTTGGGCGAGCCGCGCATTTGCGAGATCGGTACGGGCAGCGGCATAATCGCTATCTGCTTAAAAAAACTCCTTCCTGCTTGCCGCATCACGGCTAGCGACATCAGCGCGGATGCGCTTGAGGTGGCGCGCGCAAATGCTGCAAATTTGGGCGCAGACATCGAGTTCGTACACTGCGCCTACGCGGATGAGATCGCTGGCGAGTTTGATCTAATCGTCTCAAATCCACCATACATCGCAAACTCCTACGCATTGGACGCGCGCGTGCTGCAAGAGCCGAAACAGGCGCTGTTTGGCGGCGAGAGGGGGGATGAAATTTTAAAACGCATCGTGCTGATCGCCGCACGTCGCGCAAAATTTCTAGCCTGCGAGATGGGCTATGATCAAAAGCAGAGCCTATCGACGTTTTTGCGCGAGCAGGGCTTTAGAGCGGAATTTTACAAAGATTTGGCGCAGTTTGATCGCGGATTCGTCGCGCGAAATTTAAACAGATCGTAGGCGCGTCGTGCAAAGCTCGCAACTACGCAGACTGCTTTATTACAAAGCGTTCGGCTACCGCTACGTAGGCGCCGAAATTTTAAGCGGCGGCACGCGATTTTTCAAGGCGCTGGACGCGCTAAAATCCGCTACCGCCGAGTGCAATCTTTGTGAGCTTGCCAAAACGCGCACGAGCTCTAGCGAGCAAAATTTTAAAAATTTCAAAACTATCAAAAATTTTAAAACTCCCGCGAGCGTAAAACTTATGATCGTAGCTCTCGCGCCTGGCGTTAGCGAGGGTTTTGGCGGCGGCTTGGAGGCTGAAGTAGCAGCGGCGCTAGATCAAATTTGCGCGCCGGAAGAAATTTATTTTAGCTTTTTGATAAGGTGCGCGGTGCCGCAAAATAGGCGCATAAGCTCGGAAATAATTTTAAAATGCGCGCCGTATCTGACTGATGAAATCAAAATTTTAAAACCCAAAGTCGTGCTCTGCCTAGGGGAGCTCTGCTGTAAAATCGTGCTGCGAAACGGCGATCTGGCGGGCATGGACGCGCTGCACGGCTCAGTCTTTAACGAGGGCGGCATCAGCTTCGTGCCGAGCTTCGATCCCGCATTCATCGCGCAAAATCCGAGCAAGGCGGAGCTTTTCAAAGAGGATCTGCAAAAGATAAAAGGGCTGCTGTGAGGCGCATTTTGGCGCTTTCTTTGCGTGCTATTTTGATTTTGCGCGCAGCTTTGCGCGAACGCCGCGGCTTGCGGGGCATTTTGAGGCAAAGTAAAGGAATACAGAGTGGGTTATTGCTGAGCGCAATTTTGCGGCAGCGCAAAATTTACTTCGTCGCAAGATAACAAAGCGGATCAAATTTTACGTATTGCCCGCTGCGAAATTTTACGCCGCCGAAGAACATTACCGCTTCGCAAAATCCCGTGTCGGCGTAGGATAGCGGCATTTCTTGGAAATTCTACGCGGCGGCGAGAGCTGCAGTGAATTTAAATCGCGATACGGGGATGGCCGCGCGGCGCAAAACTAAGCAGCCCGTCCATAAATTTTGCTTTTGTATAAAAATTTTGAGTAAAAATCCGATAGCACGCCTTAGCAAGGCTATCGCGGGCAGAATTTCGTATGCTATGTCGGCAGAAAAACGCAGAAACCAAGAAGGTTCGCCATGCGCCTTATTTTGCTCGGTGAGAGGTACCCGCGCAAATTTCAGCCCGCAAGAGCGAACTTTTTGGAAATTTAGCGCATGCTCTTTCGCACAAGAGCAAAGTTGCGAACAAAAATAATCGCGCGAGATAACGTGCCGCGGCGAGGTTACGTGCAAAAACGAAAGTTCGCACAAGGCTAAATTTCAAAAACAAAGCCGTTTGGGTACCCGCTACGGATTGAAATTTCACACAGCTCGCGTTGGAAAGAGTAGGCAGCGAGCAAAATTTCGCGCAGGATAAAATGCCTTGTCGCGAGGAAGTGCAGCTGTTCTCCGTGCAGTCGGACGGCGGCGAAATTTGCGCTCTACCTTAGTGCAAACAGCGAGCGGGGCAGAGTGGCGCAGACTGCGGACGCGAAATTTTATAAAGGGCGGCCGACGCGAGGCGCACGGATGAGCGATCGCATAGCAGATCTCCGTTATGATGTGTAGCGGCTTGAGCACGATCGGCGAAATTTCAAGCTTCGGTGGGGTGAAATAAAAGCGGATTTTCAAAATGGATTTACGGCAACGGCGCAAGCTGCGACGCTAAGGCTTGCGCGATTGAAAAAGGGGATTTGAGCTCGGCGTGCGAAGTGATTTGAAAAATTCTAAAATTTCGGCGCTAAATTTGATCGGCCTGCCGTCTTTTACGAAGGCGATTTTTACGTCCTGTGCGTATAAAAGCTCGCTGAAATCGACGTTTTTAATATCTTTGATCTTGTAAATTTCTTGCCGTAAAAGGGCACTGGCGTTTTTGAGCGCGGCTAGGTTCGTGCGAATTTCAAGCGTATCGCCTAGACGCGCGGGGCGGAAGAATTTAGCGCAAAGCTCGCTAACTACGAAATGTGCGTCCACGCGCGCGAAGTCCACCCCAGCCTGCATAAGCGCCTCGCTGCGCGCCCGCTCGCAAAATTTTATGTAGTTGGCGTGATACACGATGCCCTGCGCGTCGGTATCTTCGTAGTAAATTTTAATCTGCATCGGCTACGCTTTGCTCCGGTGTTGCCTTTTTCGCGGCGAGGGCGGGGAGGATTTTTGCGAAAAATAGCACCGTTTGAAACACGATGATGAGTTTCATGCACCATTCGCTAGCCGCGTGGATTTGGGCAAATTCCGGCGTCATCGTCGCTTCTGCACCGATCTTTTGGGCGTTTATGACGTAGTCGGTAAAGTAAAGCACGAAAAGTAGGGCAAGTATGATATTTACGAGCGTCAGCATCAGGGTTGAAAGGCGCAAGCGAAAGGATTGCGATTTGTTGTTGTTGAAATTTATCATCTCAAAAACGAGGCAGATGATCGAGACTGCGATGAGGATGCCGCCGTATTTTACGAAGATCTCGCTCATTAGCTTGCCGCTTTGAAAGTGCGATAGCACGCCATCTCCGATAATCTGCTGCGGGAAAAACACCACCGGCGCGACGAGTGCGCCGAGCGAGAGCTCGATGCCGATAAAGGCCGCGATGATGAAGATATAGATAGAAAAAATTGTGCGCATAAAGGTCCTTTTAAATTTTGATAAATTTTAAATCGGACGTGATTATAGCGAAATCTTATAATCGTGCGCTTAAGTGTTTTTGCAAGTGGGTTTTTGGGCGAACGGGTGCGGTCGGCGGTCGCGAATTGCGGCATATCGCGGTATAATCAAATTTCAGTTTGGATACAGTTGTTTGCGAAATTTATAAAATTTTTACGGAGGCTGGAGATGAAATTTGTCTCAGGCATGCTAAGCATAAAATTTCATTATAAAATTTGAAATTTTCCGAAACCGTTTTTTAAAATTTCTCTTGATTATTCAGCCCCCTTTAAGCATCGCTCTTGTATAATCACAATTCTGTTTCGCAC
>CAUQWV010000015.1:0-57233 GCA_963522285.1 uncultured Campylobacter sp. | reverse complement strand
GCCGCCAGCCCGCCAAAGCTCGCTCCGTATCCCACGCTGGTGGGCACTGCGATCACCGGCACGCTCACAAGGCCCGCCAGCACGCTAGCTAGCGCACCCTCCATGCCCGCCACTGCGATCACGACCTTTGCGCCGCGTATCTGCTCTAAATTTGCGATCAGCCTATGCAGCCCGGCCACGCCTGCGTCGCTAAATTTACGCGCGTCGTTGCCAAAAAATCGCGCCGTTTCGTACGCCTCCTCCACTACCGCGCCGTCGGCGGTACCGGCAGATACTATCGCGATGTAGCTTTGCGTGAGCGCGGGCTTGCTAAATTTGACGCTGATGAGGCGGCCGCGAGCGTTAAACTCGGCCTGCGGCAAGATTTTGCGCACCCGCTCAAAAACCCGCTCGTTCGTGCGCGTGATTAGGATATTTTGCCCTCTCGCGCCGATCGCACCAGCGATACGTAAAATTTCATCATCAGTCTTGCCCTCGCCGTAGATCACCTCGCCCGCGCCGTTTCGCAGGGCGCGTTGAGTGTCGATCTTGGCGCAGCCCACGTCCTCGTAGGGGTAGTTTTTCAGGTATTTTAGCGCCTCTTGCTCGCTCACGCGGCCGCTTTTTATCCCCGCGAAAAGCTCTAAAATTTCATCCTCTCTCATGCAAAACATCCTCTCTAAGCCCCTTTAGATCGAGCGTCACATCCGCTGCGCCAAGCGAGATGAGCTGCCTAACGACGCTTTTAAATTTAGCGTCGTTTAGGAAGTCCCGCATGCTAGAAAAGGGCATTTGCAGCTTTATATTTTTGCGGTCGCACCGCGCGCGGACGTTTGCGTAGCCGCTTGCGATGAGCAGATTTTCCGCCGCTTCGATCAAATTTAACTCGCTCAGCTCGATCTCGCGCCCGTGCGGCAGGCGCGTTAGCAAGCACGCGTAGCCGGGCTTTTCGGCGGTAGGTAAGCCCAGCTCGCGCGATAGCTCGCGGATTTCGGATTTGGTTAAATTTATCAGCGGCGAGAGTACGCCAAGCTCCTCTTTGGCTTTGAGCCCCGGACGGTGTTCGCCCAGATCGTCTCGGTTCGTGCCGTCTGCGACGCGGCTAAAGCCAAGCTCACGGGCGCGCTCGATCAGTCGCGAAAACACTGCCTTTTTGCACAGATAGCAGCGGTTTTCGGGATTGTTTTTGATCTCCTCCGCGACGCCTAGCTCTAAAATTTCGTGGCGGATGCCGTAAGTGCGGGCAAATTCCACGGCTTCGGCAATCTCGCGAGAGGACATGTAGGGCGATCTGATCGTTATGCCGATCGCACGCTCCCCCAGCGCATCGTGCGCCGCGCGCAGCAGCAGCGAGCTATCCGCACCACCGCTAAATGCGACCGCGAGTTCGCCCAGTCCGCGCAGATCAGCCTTTAGTTTTTCTAGTTTCGTCATAGATTTTCAGCGCCTCTTTTCGCACCCGCTCTATCGTCGTGCCGTGCGCGAGCGCTGCGGTCTTGCAGTCGTCAAATTCGGGCTTTGCTTTTTGCGCTTGGCAGGTGCCAGAAATTTTAAGCCCTATCTCGCCGAATTTCGTCTGCACCCGCACAAACTCGCGCTTTAGCTCGGTTTTAACAACCTCTACCTCGCGGACGCCGATCGCCGTCGTGTGCGTAAATATCAGATCCTTTAATTTTTGCGCGTCCTGCTTGCGGCACAGCGCGTTTAGCTCAAAGCCCGCGCGCCCCTTTTTCATAAAAATAGAGCGGCTAAACACGTCCAGTGCGCCGTTTTCGCGCAAAATTTCGCACGCAAGCGCAAAGCTCTCGGCGTCCATATCGTCGATGTTAGTGGATATTAAAATCTGTTTGCAAACCTCGCCGTAGCCTGAGCGTGCGCCTAAATTTCGCTCGTCTAAATCCTCGTCCGCCTCGCAGATCATCGCGCGAAGCACGTTTGCAAAGCCCGCTGCGTCCTTGCCGCCCGCGCCGTAGCCGATCTTTTCGATTTTAAAGCTCGCATCGTCCGTAAACTCATCTGCGCAGGCCTTTAAAATCGCCGCACCCGTGGGCGTTGTCATTTCAAAATTTGCGCGTCCGAGACTTACGGGCACGCCTTTTAAAATTTCGCAAACGGCGGGTGCAGGTACGCTAAGCGCGCCGTGATCGCAGATCGCTACGCCGCCGCCAAGCTCGATTTTGGAGCTTAGCACGCGCGAGACGCCGAGCTTTTCAAAAAGATATTCGAGGCAGATCGCAGCCCCAACGACATCTACTATGCTGTCAATCGCGCCGACCTCGTGAAAATGCACCCGCTCTATGTCCATGCCGTGCACTTTAGCCTCGGCCTGCGCAATCGTGTGAAATATCGCGCCCGCTCTTTGTTTGCAGCTCTGGCTTAAATTTGAACTCTCTAAAATTTGCCTGATACCCGCGTAGCTTCTGGCGTGAGGCTGCGATTTTAGTGGTACGACATCGATTTTTGTCGCGGCGATGCCGTTTTTTAGCACATTTTTGCGCACGAGCTCAAATTCGCCGTCTAAATTTAACTTCTCAAGCTCGGCGCAAAGATAGCCAAAATCCACGCCAAGCTCCACTAGCGCGGCCAAATTCATATCGCCGCTGATACCGCAGCTCGCGTCGTAATATAAAATTTTAGCCAAGCCTAGGCCTTAGGCACCGTCATCGAGCCAAACGGCAGGATGATGATTTTAGCGTCCGCGCCCTTTTGCGCGAGCGCGTCGTCCACGGCCTTTTGGATGTCGTGGTATGGTTTTAGATGCACGGCTCGCATTTCCTCGTCGCTTAGATCACTCACCGCCCAAGTCTGCGCCCAGAGCGAGATTTCAGCCATCTTAGCGGCCTTGTGATAGCCTAGCTTAAAGCCCGCGCTGATCTTTTCTAGCACCTTTTTAGGCGTATCTGCGGATGCCATCAGATCGAAAAACGGCTTTGGTCCGATACCGGTGCGGCACTTTGCGACCATTATTAAAATTCCCCCTTCAGCAAGCGCCAGTTTGCCGTTATCTAGGGCTTTTTGCGCCTGATAGAGATCGACGTCCATCGGATATGGCGCGACCGAGATCACGATATCGGCCTTGCGCGGGATATTTACGCAAAAGACCTCGTCGGCCTTTTTCACGCAGTCGTAAAAGCTATCGTTTAGATCGCCCGCGCTCGCGTAATACACGCCGTGCTCGCTATCAAGCACCGTCTGGATCGAAAAAACGTCGATGTGCGCTAGCACCTTCATCGCATCGATCATATCTTCATGCACGGGGTTGCCCTCTAGGCGCAGCGCCTGTGCGTCGGCGCTAAGAGCTAGCTTGTGGTTTTGCGTGATGCTCTCGTATGACGCGGTGCCTGGCAAAAATGCCTTTCTGCCGCCGGTGTAGCCTGCAAAATAGTGCGGCTCGACCGAGCCTATGACGATTACCTTTTTGGCTTCTGCTACGATTTTGTTTAGATACATCTGCGTGCCGTTTTTGCTCTCGCCTAAAAACACCATCTCGTCGTGCTTGGAGTCGTGATCGTGAACTTCGTTTTTGGCTCTGATCTCCGCGTAAATTTCTTTGCCGAAGATCATCTCGTATTCTTCCTGCGTGCCCTCTCTATGGCAGCCCGTGGCGATGATGAAAGTTTTCTTTTTATCTCGCAACTTTGGGTAAATTTGCTTTAGAATTTTTGCCGTCGGAGTAGGGCGCGTGCCGTCATTTACGATGATTACGATCTTTTGCTCGCCTGCGATAAACTCGTCAAAGCTTTTTTGATTTATCGGATTTGCTAGAGCCTTTGCGATGAGCGCCGTTTCGTCAAATTTAGCCACGGGGTTTGGATCAAAAACTCCGAGCAAATTTTTCTCGTTTATCTCTAATTTTAGATGATCATCTTTGCCGTATGCGATAGGGATTTGCATATCTGCCTCCTGTGTGGAATTTGGCGGGATTATAACGTAAATTTTATTTAAAACGATTTAGCTTTGCGCGGGCACGGAGCGTTAATCTAAAGAATTTTGAAATTTAAAAGCTCGCGAGCGTTGAACTCGCGAGCATATAGCTATTATAAATAGCCGTAAATATGAGCGAAGATAAAGCCCATCGCGCATGAAGTAAGAACGCCTATTAGCCCAGGGAAAATGAAGCTGTGGTTGATGACGAATTTACCAATGTGCGTAGTGCCGGAGCGGTCGAACTGGATCGCCGCAAGATCGCTCGGATAGGTAGGTAGGATATAGTATCCGTAGCAAGCAGGTGCAAACGCGATAATAAGACCCGGATCGATACCGATGCTAACCGCTAGCGGTACGAAAGTAGCAACCGCCGCCGCTTGAGAGTTAAGGAATTTACTAATTAGCAGCGAAACGATGACATATGTCCACGGATAGGCCTTAACGACCTCGCCAAGGGATGCCTTAAGCATTTCGATATGAGCAGTAAACATAGTCTCTGCCATCCATGAAATTCCATAAATCGCTACGAGCGCGATCATACCGCTATGAAAAATTTCGTTTTTAGCGATATTACCCGCCTTGATGCCCGAAGCGATCATCATGATGGACGCCGCTAGGAGCATGAAAATTTGAATGGTTAAGACCATATTTAAATTTGTGGTCTTTTTCATAGTATCTTTTACGACAATGCTTGCATTTGCGATGCTTTCGCTCTTATCGCCCGTCGTGATTACTACACTTCCGTCTTGAGAGACGATGCTTTGAGATAGCTTTTTATCTTTGTCGTAAATTTCGACGCTATTAAATTTCGTCGCATCCTTAGCCTTAGACTCTTTGACGTTTGAGACGACCTTACCGCCGTCCACCATGGAGATGACCTGACCATCTTTGATCGTGATATTTTTGACCGTTTTTTTATCGACGATGATCTCTACAGATTTTCCTGGAACATTTTTAGTCCACGCAGGGCGTAAGCTTTTTTCGTAACCCAAAACCGCTACTAGCGCAATAGTGGCTAAGAAAATCCACATGCAGATCCACTTAATCCTAGGAAGCTTTTGACCTAGCAAGGTCGTGCTTTCGCCGTAGATATATTTTTTCTGCTCTGGATCTTTGATCTTTTCTTGGAATTCCGGATCTTTATCCAGATCTTTACCTCTAAAAATCGACCACGTTCCGATCGCAAGCATACCAATGAAAGTAGAAGGGATAGTGAGTTTTAGCAGATCCAAATACGTACTAAAGCCCTCGATATGCACGCCTTGACCTAGCAAGATCGCAACCATCGAAACGCCGGCAACCGAAACAGGGCTAGCGATGATAGCAAGCTGCGAGGAGATCGTAGAAGCAGCCATCGGACGCTCAGGGCGAATTCCGTTTTTAATAGCTACGTCATAGATGATCGGAAGCAGCGTATAGACGGTGTGTCCGGTTCCACATAAGATTGTAAGCGTCCACGCAACAGTTGGAGCGATGATACAAACCATCTTCGGATGCTTACGAAGCAATTTCTCCGCTATTTGAAGCATTACATCAAGCCCTCCCGTAGCCTGTAGCGTTGCACTTGCTACGACAACTGCGAGGATAGTTAAAATAACGTCCACTGCCGGCTTACCCGGCTCTAATCTAAATCCAAACACTAAGATCACTAAGCCTATACCGCCTAGAATTCCCAGCGCCATACCACCTTTTTTAGCACCATAAAACAAACAGCCCAAGACTATAATGAGCTGCAAAAAGAATTGAGTGCTTTCAGACAAACTTGTCAGAAACTCCATAGTTTCTCCTTCAGTAAAATTTAAAACAAACTTTGGCGATTATACTAACTTTTTATTTAAACAAAATTAAAGGAGCATTACGAATTGTAAAAATCTGTCAAAATAAAAATTTACTGAAATTATAATTTTAAAGCGGAATTTATATAACGAAATGCGAAATAAAATTTCACTTAGAGCTGTTTTATATCATAGAATTTCGCAACTTTTAAGAAAACTTAGAATTCCATTATAGCTCAAGCTTTAAACCGATTTTTAAGCCTTGGGGTAGTATCATTTCGCAAAGAGCGGATTAAGATGAATTTTAAAAAATTTTGTATTGCCTTTTTGATTTGTTTATCGCAGATGGCAGCAGCTGATAGCTTTGATCTAAACGCCACGCTACGTCTGGGCGCATTCGACGCAAGCTCGCACCGACTGCTTTTATGCGGCAGTGGCGGCGAGCTTAGGATGTTTGATACTGCTAAATGGGATGTGGAGTTCGCGCAAAAATACAGCGATAACGAAATTACGGCTCTAAATTTTAAGAACGGCAAAATTTATCTAGCTTGGGGCGGAGTCGAAATCGCGGTACTAAACAACAGATTAAAGTTTTTAGGCGCGCTTAAGACAGGGCGTAGCGGCACAGCCCAAATAGATGCGATCTATGCCGCAAAAGACGCGATTTACGCGGTAGTAGATAAGAACCAACTAATAAGATTAGACGAGAACCCTGATAACAGCGCGGACGGCGGCTACGCCTTGGGTGAAAATTCCACCGCGAACGGGCAATCTTTAAATAGAAATTCCGCCCCCAACGGGCTGCGCGGAATTTCGTTTCATTACGGCAGGATCAATGCCGTTAGCCTGGGCGCTAACGGACTTTGCGTCGCAAGTTGGAACGGCGTAGCCTGTCTTAGCGCAGATCTTTTTGCGACTAAATTTAGTGGTATCAATGCAGCGCCTAATCGCGCCGCGCAAGGAGAGCTTGGTAGCGTGAAATTTAAAGATGCGGAATTTAATAGCACGAGAATCGTGCAAGGCTCCGAGCCAAACGAAACGAAAGCTGGCGGCGCAAAGAGCGCGGAATTTCAAAGCTTAGAATTCAAAGGCGCAAAATTTCAAGACGAGGGGCTTAAAACTCAAAGCGAAATTTCAGCCGAAGCTGGCGATAAAAATTTAAGCGGCTCTATCGCCACTGCGCTTGCAGACTGCGACGGGACGCTGTTTGCAGGCGATATAGAGGGGAATTTTATAAATTTAAAAAGTGGCGAGCGCAAAAGCGTGGGCTCTTGGATCAAATCCATCGTGTGCGCCCGCGGCACGCAGTTTATCGCTACTAAAGATAAAATTTACGAAAATCAAAAAGCAGGATTAAAGGAGGTTGTGGATTTAAAAAGCGAATTTTTAGCGATGTACGCAGACGGGGAAGCGATCCTCGTAGTCAGCAAATCAGGTAAAATTTTAAAATTCTAAGAAAGGATTAGTATGTTAAAAAGTTTCAAACCCGTGCTTTTGGGCTCGGTTTTGTTCGCCGCAAGCGCCCTGTGTGCCGCAGATAGTGACCTAGAGCGCGTGATGAAAGAACGAAATTTAAGCGAAAAAGACGTTTTGGCGGCGGCTAAGACCTATCAGCCGACCGGTCGGAAGGACGATTATATGGTGTTCTCCTCCGGTGGTCAAAGCGGACAGGTGCTAGTTTACGGCGTGCCGTCGATGAGGATCTACAAATATATCGGCGTATTTACCCCGGAGCCTTGGCAGGGATACGGTTTTGATGAGGAGAGTAAGGCGGTCTTAAGATCGGGCTCCATTAACGGCAAAGAGATCAACTGGGGCGATACTCACCATCCAAATTTCAGCGAAAAAAACGGCGAGTATGTGGGCGATTATCTCTTTATCAACGATAAGGCGAACCCAAGAATCGCGGTTATAAATTTATCCGATTTCGAGACTACTCAAATAGTCGTAAATCCCGTAATCAAAAGCGATCACGGCGGCTCTTTCGTAACGCCTAATACCGAATACGTCATCGAAACCAGCCAATACGCAGCCCCTTTTGATAACGACTGGCACCCGATCGAGGAGTATCAGGCGGTTTATCGCGGTGCGGTAACGCTATGGAAATTTGACTACGACAAAGGCAAAATCGACGTAAATAAATCCTTTTCTCTAGAGCTTCCTCCATATATGCAAGATCTAAGTGACGCAGGTAAGGGCGAGAGCTTTGGCTGGGCGTTTACCAACAGCTTTAACTCCGAAATGTACACGGGCGGCATCGAAAAGGGTCTGCCTCCGATGGAAGCCGGTATGAGCCGCAACGATACCGACTACCTGCACGTTTACAACTGGCAAATTCTAGAAAAGCTTGCTCAAGACAGCAAAAACTATAAGGTCGTAAACGGACACAGAATCGTTACGATAGACGCCGCCGTAAAAGCGGGAGCGCTATTTTTGATCCCTGAAGCCAAATCCCCTCACGGCGTTGACGTTAGCCCTGATGGTCGCTATATCATCATCGGCGGTAAACTAGATACTCACGCTAGTGTTTATGATTTCAAAAAGATTAAAGAGCTAATTGATAAAAAAGAATACGCAGGCAAGGATCCATACGGAATTCCGATCCTAGATATGCAAAAGACGCTTCACGGACAAGCAGAGCTTGGTCTTGGACCTTTGCATAACACCTTCGATTCGCAAGATGGCGTAATCTATACATCGCTTTACGTTGATAGCCAGATCGTAAAATGGAACTACAAGACGCTAAAGGTTTTAGATAGGATCAACGTCCACTACAATATCGGTCACCTTGATTCTATGGAGGGCAAATCCTCAAAGCCTGTCGGCAAATACGTAATCGCACTGGATAAGCTTTCGATCGATAGATTTAATCCTATCGGACCGCTTCATCCGCAAAATCACCAGCTTATCGACATTACAGGGCCTAAAATGGAGATGCTTTACGATCTTCCTATCGGTCTAGGTGAGCCGCACGACGTAGTTTCTATCGCAGCTAGCAAGCTTCATACGAAACCTACCTATACTATGGGAACAAACTCTCGCACCGGCAAGCAACACCCTGCTATGACGCTAGCAGGTCAGGAGCGCATCGAGCGCGACGGCAAAAACGTAAAAGTCTATGCTACGGCGATCCGCAGCCATATTAATCCTGAGCACATCGAGGTTAATAAGGACGATAACGTAACGATCTATATGACAAATTTAGAGCGTGCCGAGGACGAAACTCACGGCTTTACGGTTGATGATTACGATTTGCATATGTCGCTTGAGCCAGGTAAGACTGCGAGCGTAAATTTCATCGCAGATAAAGAGGGCGTATTTCCTTTCTACTGCACGGAATTCTGCTCTGCGCTGCACCTTGAGATGTTCGGATATCTATACGTAAAAGATCCGAATAAAAAATACACTTCAGCTAAAGCTTCTATGCTAAAAGCTCTTAGCCCAGAAGCCCTAAAAGCCGAATACGACAAGGTAGTAGCTACAAATAAAGCCACCGACGACGTTATTCAATCAGTCGTTAAATTCTTAAAAGAGAAAAACTACGAGAAATATCCTAAGGTCAAGGCTTTAGTCGATGACGCGCTGGATCAATACGGCAAAATTCCTGAAACCAAAGCCAAGGCAGACGCCGCGGTAAAAGCCGGCGATATGAATGGCGCGATACTTTGGGAAAGTCAAGTTTGGCAGTATTTAGTAAAAACCGCAGATGTCGGACTTCGCGCTAAAAACAACCTGATCCGCGAGCTCTCCACTCCTATGAGCGAGGCTGCATCTAACGGCGAGAAGGCCTACCTACGTGGAGGCTGCAACGGCTGCCACGTCATCGGTCAAGTAAGCTCGGGTCCTGATCTAACAGGCGTCCTACTCCGCCATGAAAACGGCGAGAAATGGGTAGCCGATTTCATCAAAGACCCTGCTAAATTCTACGAAGACGACTACGTTAAGGCAATGATAAATTACTTCAACCTTCGCATGCCAAATCAGCATATGAAAGACGAAGAGATCAAAGACATCATCGAATACCTAAAATGGGTCGATGAGAACGCGGGCCTTAACTAGCCCCACTCTCCCCCGCAAGGGGGAGAATTTAAAGGAGATGAAATGCCAAAATATAAAATTTACGCGATTTTAGCGCTGCTTATTATGACGGTCGCTTTTACCATCCCTACGCTCGGATTTTTCAAAGTCCAAGGCAAAATCGTATCGGGGCAGGTTAGCAGCGTCTCGCAGCTGCCCGCATACTCCGCACCGATATGGAATTTTTATACAAAAGCATCGTATAAAAATCACCTAATTCCTAGTGATGTTAAAAACGATCTAGGCGCGATGCTGGAGCATAAATTTGAAGTGGGGGTCCCTAGCATACCGGTGTGGAAAATTTCACTTGAAGCGCCAAACTATCCAAAAGAGGCTTTCCCCGATGGAATTCCGCTTTACGTCCACGTTGACGGCTTTAGCGGCGATGTCGGCGAGATGAATACCCTAAACCACTATATCGGAATGTATCCCGTCTGGCGCGGCGGCACACTCGAGCACTCGCTATCGCCATACTATCTCATAATCGCGACGATAGGAATGCTTGCGTTTTTGTACTACGACGGCAAGGGGCAGACTCTGCTTATGATCCTGCCGATCATTGCGCCGCTTATTTTCATCGGCTGCTACGTGGGCTGGCTGTATTGGTTCGGGCACAACCTGCAAGACTGGGGTGCATTTAAAATAAAGCCTTTTATGCCTACAGCATTTGGCGACGGCAGCGTAGCGCATTTTACTACCCATTCATATCCGGCTCTTGGCTTTTGGCTGATGCTAGGCTTATCGCTGCTATCGGCGTTAGCTCTACTATCTAAGAAAAAATTCCTACGAGAGCATAGATGAGGCTTTTGCTTCTAGCATTCTCGCTCGCGCTAAGCTTAGGCGCGGGCGAGCTTCAAGACGCGATCGATAGCGCAAAAGCGGGCGATATTATCGAACTAGCCGCAGGCGAGTACCACGGCAATATTTCAATCGATAAACCCCTTACTATCGACGGACTAGACCGCTCCGCCGTGATCATAGGCGATCGCAACGGAACGGTCATTCGCGTCCGCTCTCCGCATGTTATAATCAAGAATTTAACAATTCAAAACGGAGGCTTCGAGCATCTTAGCGAAGATGCGGGGATCAACGTAAGCGACGTAAACAGCGTAATCATAAAAAATAATCTCATCAAAGACGTGCTCTACGGCGTCGTGCTAAGTAAGGCAAACGACGTAACGATCGAGGGCAACGAAATTTCAAGCAACACCTACCGCACGAGTTTTAAAGGCGACGGCATCAAGCTTTGGTATTCCAATGCCAATAAAATTTTAAATAACGACGTCCATAACGTCCGCGACACCGTTTTTTACTTCTCTAACGGCAATCTCGTCGCAGGCAATAAAGGCCATAGCTGTCGCTATTCGCTGCACTTTATGAACTCCGGGCATAACGTCGTGGAGGATAACTACTACGACGGCAACAGCGTGGGATTATTTTTTATGTTTTCAAGCGACAATATCGCCAGACGCAATGTCGTGCGCAATGCAGACGGCGCTTACGGCGTAGGCATCGGTATGAAGGATAGCTCAAATTTCAGGGTTACGGATAATAAAGTCGTTTACAATGCCCGCGGATTTTATCTGGATCAATCCCCCTATCAACCGGGCTCGCTTAACGTTTTTGAAAACAACGATATCGAATACAACAGCATCGGCGTGCAATTCCACGCCACGCAGCTAAAAAGCGTATTTAAAAACAATAAATTTAAAGGAAATATGGAGATCGTGCTAAATGATACACCCCAATCCAAGCTCTTGCAAAACGAATGGAGTGGTAACTACTTCGACGATTACGACGGATTTGATCGCGATGGCGACGGCTACGGCGACGTTAGCTACAGCTCATACGCCTACGCGGATAGGCTTTGGGCGCATAAACCGAGCGTGCGGTTTTTTTACGGCTCCAGCGGGATCGCGCTTTTAAATTTCATCTCCAAGCTCGCTCCGTTTTCCGAACCTGAGCTACTGCTAAAAGATCCAAAACCTAGGATGAGGCAATGATAAAGAATAGACGCGAAGCGATAAAACTACTTGGCGGAGCGCTTGGGACACTCGGGGCAGCGAGCTTGTTTGCGGATGAAAATTCTGCAAATTCCGCGGGCAGTGAAGCGCAAAATTTAAACGAGCAAAATTCCGTAAATTCCACAAGACAAAATTCCGCGCCGAATTCCATAAAACAAAATTCTGCGGAAAATTCTAGTGGGAGTTCCGCCTCTTTATATCTGCGCCCGCCCGGAGCGCTAGCAGAGCGTGGCTTCCGCTCTAGCTGTATCAAGTGCGGTCAATGCGTGCAAGTCTGCCCCTATCACAGCATCTATCTGCTGGATATTACTCATCTTTTTGACATCGGCACGCCCGTCATCGACGCCAAAGAGCGAGGCTGTTATCTTTGCGGCGCGCTTCCTTGCGTGCTCGCCTGTCCAAGCGGAGCGCTCAGCCACGAGACGAACGAGCCCAAAAAGGTTGCGATGGGTATCGCCGTGATTGAAAATTTAGATGCCTGTTTGGCGTATCGCGGGCAGACTTTAAAGTCTAGCGATCTACGCCTAAAGCCCGCCAAGACCGAGCAGGAGCGCGAGTTAAACTCTGCGCTGGCGGCCAAAGAGGGCAAGCCCTGCGATCTGTGTGCATCGCTGTGCCCTTACCCGCAGCCGCTTGATGCCATCGCGATGATAGAAGCAGGCGCGCATTTCGCCCCGCAGATCCGCAGCGCTTGCGTCGGCTGCGGCGCGTGCGCAGAGCTCTGCCCGGCGCGTATCATCGAGATAATCCCGCGGGCGGATTACAAATCAATCTATGAAGGAAAACAATGAAAAACTCTATTAAATTCCACCTATGCTCGCTAGCTGCGGCGCTTTTGCTGTGTGGCTGCGGAGATGATGGCGATTCAAGCTCCGCCGCTGCAAATTCCGCAGGGCAGAATTCCGTTTCACAAGGCTCCGCAGGGCAAAATTCTGCGGATCAGAATTCCGCGAGTGTAAATTCCGCATCGCAGAGCGCGGAACAAAATCATACTGCAAAGCCTCGCATCACCGTCAAAAGCGGCGAAGCGCCAAAGCGGGACGATAAGTTCGTAAGCTACGATTTTTACGGCGAGCGAATGGTAAATTTTAATCTAAACGGCGACGTGAATGAAACGACCAAAAATATCGTGGCGTATTCAAGCATCAAAAACCAATATGAAAAGCTAAATTTCGATCTGATGAAAAAGCGCCTGGGCAGGGACTTTATCCTACGCTGCTCGGCGTGCCACGATGACTACGCCAACGGCATCATCGGTCCGTCGCTTCTGGATAAAACCGACGCGCAGATCGTGGATATGATAAAAAAATACAAGTTCAAAGAAAAACCCAATCCTCTTATGGTGCAGCTCGTAAACGGCATGAGCGAGCAGCAGATAGAGACGATGGCGAAAGAAATTTACGAGTTCAACCGACAATTTAAGGAGCAGAAATGAAACCGGGCAAAATTTTAGCTTTGATTCTGGGTGTAGCGCTGATCGCGCTGATGATCTTTATGGCAAGCTCGGGCGGCTCCGGCGCGCCGAAACAGGAGCAGGCCAAGCCGCAGGTGCAAACAAAACCAGCGCCGCAGAGCAAAAGCATCGATCTTATCGACGATAAGGACGTAAAAAATATTAAAATTTTGCAGCAAAGCGTCAAAGAGCGCGATTTTAAGGTTAGTAGCTCCTATCTGGTAAGCTGCGCGCCCTGCCACGGCGATGACGGACGCGGCAAGATCGCTCCGCCGATCGGTGGCAAGAGCAAGGATCAAATTTTAGCAAGCCTCAAAGATTATAAGGCGGGCAAGATCAAAAACAGCCTGATGAGCGGACTACTGACCAACGTAAGCGACGAGAGCCTAGATAAGCTCGCAGATGAAATTTCAAAATTTAAAGAGTAGGTCTTGGATAAATATAATTCGCGATGCACGATCAAAAATACGAGCTTTTTCTCGACATTCGCGCTTAAAAATAAAAGCGGCAAATGGCGTCCCAGCATTCGGGCGCTGCGCTACGCCACGGTATTTTTGGTGCATCTGTTTTTCGTGCTTTCCTTTCGCGCCGATATTCAAATTTTAGAGGGAGACATCAGCGGCTCGCGGATACTTGGCTTTCACCTAGCAGATCCCTTTGCCACCCTTGAGGTGATCGCCGCGCACAAGGATCTGCCGATAAATTTGCTTATCGGCTCGGGCACCATTTTGCTGTTTTACTTCATCGCGGGCGGCAAGGCGTTTTGCTCGTGGATCTGTCCTTACGGAGCGCTTAGCGAGATCGGCGAAAAGCTGCATAATACGCTAATCGCTAAGCACGTCATCAAGGAGCGCTCATTGCCTCGCGGTATGCGATATGCGATCTGGGCGGTGTTTTTGCTGCTAAGCGCGATTACGGATCTGCTCGTTTTTGAAATTTTTAACGTAGTTGGAATTTTATCGCGCCTCATCATCTACGGCTTCTCGCTGGCGGGGCTTTGGATCGTTTTTGTGTTTTTGCTCGAAGTATTTTTTAGCAGACGGGTGTGGTGCACGCACCTATGCCCGCTAGGCAGTACCTATTCGCTTGCGGCTAAAGCAAGCCTTAGCAAGATTACTTGGGATAAGAGTAGGTGCGATCACTGCGGCGTTTGCCAAGACGTCTGCTTCGTCTCGCACGTACTGGATATCACTAAAAAAAAGGCATCCGAAAACCTGGGCGATAAGAGTAAATTTATGCTAAAAGGGATCGACTGCACGCTGTGCGGACGCTGTATCGACGTGTGTCACCAAGACGCACTGAGTATCGGCAATAAGCTAAAAGATATGATCTAAGGAAGCCTATGATAGAGATTAAAAACGTAAGCAAGAAATTCGCAGATCAATTCGTTTTAAAAGATATCGATCTAAATATCGATGATGGTGAGCAAGTGCTTTTCGTCGGGCAAAACGGAGCGGGCAAAAGCTCGCTGATGCGGACGATTCTAGGCGAATACATACCCACAAGCGGCAGCATCGCTATCGACGGATTTGATTCGTTTAAGCAGCGCAGCCGCGCGCTACGCGGTATCAGCTTCGTGCCGCAAACCCCGCCGCCGCTTAAGCTGAGCCTAAATGAGCTCATCTACTTCGCCGAGCGCACGGCGGACGCAAGCAGAGCGGATATAGTAAAATTTTGCGGTGAAATGGAGCTTGATCTGAGTTCAAATTTAAACAAACCCTTTCATAAGCTATCCGGCGGTATGAAGCAGAAATTCTTAATCGCGCTAGCATTCGGCAGAGCTAGCAAGGCGATGATTTTCGACGAGCCGACAGCCAATCTCGATCCGAGCGCGCGCGAGCATTTTAAGACGCTTTTGCGTAAGTATGCAAAAGACAAAAGCTTGATCTTTATCTCGCATAGGCTCGACGAGGTTGAAGGGCTGGTAAAAAGAATGATTTGTATGGATCTAGGGAGGATCGTAGATGATAAAAATGTTTAAATTTTTACTTTGCGCACTTGCGGCGCTCACGTTTTTAGGCTGCGGCGACGAGAAGGACTACGGCAACGTCCACTACGATAGAGACGTATGCGAGCACTGCCAGATGGCGATCAGCGATAACCGCTTCAGCGTGGATGTACGCGTGGACGGCAAAAACCACTACTTTGACGACATCGGCTGCTTAGTGGATTTTATGGTTACCAACGACAAACTAAACTGGCTGAAGGATGCCAAAATTTATATCAACGATGCTAGCGGCAACGGCGAATTTATCGACGCACGCACGGCGCATTTTTACAAGGGCTTCAAAACCCCTATGTCGTTTGGCTGGGGTGCGTTTAAAAACAAGCAAGAGGGCAAGCAAGACTTCAGCTTCGATCAGGTAGTCGCGGCGCTTAAAGCAGGCGGCGGCTCGCACGGCATGGGAATGGGCGATATGGGTCGCGATGCGCATGGCAATATGGGAAGTATGCACGGTCATGGCGATATGGGCGGCATGAAAGACCCTCACTCCGCAGAGCACGGCATGAGCGAGCCGCAACACGATATGAGTGGTATGGGGCATACTCACGGCTCAGATCATGGCATGGGCGGCGATGTGGGCAGCACGGCGCACTTTCAAGGTGCGCCGCACGATATGGGGCATATGCACGAGGGCAACGGCACTGCGCACGATATGCATTCAGGGCACGCGCATTAAGGATGCTTTGGCTAAAGCGAAATTTTAAGTGACCCATGTTTTGCGCTAAATTTAAAGCGTAAAATTTTAGCGTGCCGCCCGTGCCGCCATCGATGAGATAAAATTTTACTTTGCAGCGTCGTGAATGACGGATAATAGGCGACACTGAACGACGCGATGTTTAAGCGCACTGCGAGCCGGAGCCGTAAATTTAAAATTTATGCGCGGTCCGCGGGCGCGGGCGGGCGCGAGGCAGAGATGGGTCTAAAAAACGGCTGCGAAATTTTATCTCGCGACGCGGTTAAATTTAACGCACGGCGCAAAATTCGCTTTGCCGAATTAAAATTTACGCGAGCCGCTTAATTTAAAATTTCGCCATAAATTTAAAATTTATCCGGCGTAGAATTCGCCGCTGCGAAATTTTTAGAATTTTAAAATTCCATGCCGCGGAATACGCCCGGGTTTGAAATTTTACGAAGCTGAAATTTAAGCAGCTCCGTCAAACGGCTAAATTTTAAAACTGCGGCGGATGACGGATAGCGGGCGGCAAACGACGCGCTGTTTGCAGGAGCCGCAAGGGAGCCGTAAATTTAAAATTTATGCGCGATCCGCAGTCGCAGGCGGCGGATAAAATTTCGCCGCTTGTTTAAACGCTAGACGAGCGAAATTTAAGGTTATACCCGCGCCGCAAAACGAGGCTAAAATTTAAAGACGGGCGGCGCATTTAAGCTGCGCAATAAATCTAAATTTAAAAGCGCGTCGAGGCGCAATAAAGGAATATGAATGAAAAATTTACTCACCATCGCCGCTTTGGATATCAAAGAGTCCTTTCGCTCGCGCTGGTTTTTACTCTATCTGCTAATCTTTAGCGGGCTCGTGGCGGCGTTTTTTATCACGGGGGTGACCGACTCGCGCGTGCTCGGTTTTAGCGGGCTTTCGCGACTGCTGCTGCTGTTTATTCAGATCTGCATCATCATCCTGCCCGTCTTCGTGCTCGTAACTACCAGCAAGGCGATATTGGCCGACCGCGACCTAAATATCTTAGAATACCTGCTAAGCTTTCCGATCTCGCAGGCGCAGTATTACTACGGTAAGGCGCTAGGACGGCTGTTTGGAGTGTTCGTGCCGATATTTTTGTCGCTGCTGCTTGCGATCGTTTGGGGCGCGATCAAGGGCACGGGCATTCCGTGGGCGATCTGCCTGCTTTATACGGGGCTGCTTTTTAGCTTGTGCGCAGCATTTTTGGGGATCGCATTTTTGATCTGCGCCGTTTCAAAAAGCCAAGAGATGGGACTTGGGCTTGCATTTTTCGTCTGGCTTTTCTGCCTTGCGTTTTTGGATCTCGTGCTGATCGGACTGCTCGCAAAAACGGGCGTGAACGAAAATCTCATTTTCGCAATCGCTCTAGCAAACCCGATGGAGGACTTCCGCATCGCCGCTATCAGCCTATTTGATCCCGATCTTGCGGTCATCGGCACGACGGCGTATTTTATCCTAGATCACTTCGGGCGCGGGCTTTTCATCGCCTTTTCGCTACTCTATCCGATTGCGCTGGGCGCGGCGAGCCTCGTTTTGGGCTATTTTATCTTTAGATCGAAGGATTTGGCGTGAAATTTCCACTCATTTTGGCGACATTTATAGCGCTTTGCGGTGCAGCGGAGATGCAAAATTCCGCACCGCAAAGCTCTAGCTCGGCGCAGAATTTAGGCGCATCAGATAATACGGGCTCCGGCTCGGCGCAGAATTCTAAAAGCGTGCGCGAGCCCGCGTGGCTAAAAGACGTAAATCTCACCTGCGCCAAATACGGCATCGATACTAGCGCGCATCCCGAATTTCGCGCTTACGCAAGGCTTAAAGACGGCAGCGCGCTCGCGTTTGCTTCGCCCAAGGCGATGTTCGCGTATTTTTTCGAGAGTGAGAGCTCAGGCGCAAATTTTAGCGGAGCTTCCGCTGGAGCGAATTCTGAGAGCAAAAATCCAGCTAGCGACAATTTAGGCGAGGTAAATTCCACCGATGCTAATTTCGGCGGTGCGGAACTTTACGTCACCGATTACGCAAGCGGCGAAATTTTGCGGGCACAGGACGCGTTTTATGTATTCGGCAGCGTACTGCAAAGCGCCAGAGGTGACGATCTCATCACGTTTGCGAGATTGCGCGACGCGCAGGACTTCATGCGTGAGAAAAAGGGGCATAAAATTTTGCAGTTTCGCGAAATCTCCGCCAAGCTAATCGATTATCTAAGATGATCGAGCCGCTCGGCAGAATTTAAATCCAGCTTATTTTAGTATATTTTATTCATAAAATTTTATCTTTTATTTTAGTGCGCTATTAAGGGAATTTAAAGCAATTAAAAAATACAATCACGTTAAATTTTATCTATAAGAATTAAATAATGTAGTTTTTTAGTATATTTATTGAGGGCTACATTCTCGCTTATTTTTAAAATAAATTTTAAGGAGATAACCATGGCAAACGACAAAATCGCAAAACAAAAAGGCTCACGCAAGAAGGCTGCGACGGATGAAAATTTCGCTGCGAATACGGGGCAAAATTCCGCCGCAGAGGCGCTCAAAAGCTCCGCTGCGTCCGTTTTTGATAACAGCGCAAATAGCGCTCAAAATTCCGCCGTAAATTCTATAACTTCCGCCTCGCTTACTCGCGACAAAATTTCTAAAAATCGCGCCGCAGGTGAGAATTCCTGCGACGAGTGCGACTGCGAAGCCAAAAATTTCGCGTCTGGCTACGATGATAGCGCAAGCTCTACTTCAAGCACGAACCCTGCGGCGCGCTCAAGCACTCAAAGCGCAAGCAACGCTAAAAAATCCGCGATAAACTCTACAACAAATTCCATGGCTGATTCTTTGACAAATTCCATCTCAAATCCTGCGAAGAGCCTAAGCAGCGAAGACCACTTCTCTTGCTCGCACGAGCATAGCGATAGCTCCGCAATCCACTCGCATCTACACGACGAAGATCTTGCGACCCACCCACACGATCAAGAAGAAAACCTCGCAGCTTATTTGCACGAATACGGCGCAAATTCTGCGGCGTATTCGCATGAGCGCGACGAGGATTCCGCCGCCTGCTCATACGAGCACGACGAACATTGCCATGATCACAAACCCCACTCTCATCGCGCGATTATCGGATTTGACGAGCACGGCATTCCAAAAGTTTTAGTGCCCGCAGAGGCTAGTCCGCACACACATAAAGACGCGCAGGGCAATCTTTTCGAGCATTTTCACGAGGCAGAATTTACGGCGGATTATATGAAGGCGGTGCTTGAATACAAAAAGACTTTTCCTACAAAGCAAGAAGTACTTGAAAAAACCCCTGATCCTGCCGTGCGCGAAATGATGCTTAGGATGGAGCAGATCGGCGTAGATACGGCGTTTGATCGTTTCGACAAACAGATGCCTATGTGTAGTTATGGACTTAGCGGGGTATGCTGTAAGATCTGCAATATGGGACCTTGCAAAATTACTAAAAAGGCCGATCGTGGCACTTGCGGTGCAGACGCCGATCTCATCGTGTCGCGCAACTTACTGCGCCAAGTAGCTGCGGGCGTAGCTCAACACGGCGCGCACGCCAGAGAGCTTCTACTGTCGCTAAAATGGGCGGCGCAAGGCAAGCTAGATCTGCCAATCATAGGCGAATACAAAATCATCAATACCGCCAAAGCCTTTGGAATTCCAACTGAAGGCAGAGAGTTAAAAGAGGTAGCGATTGAGCTTGCCGATACGCTTTTAACAGATCTTTCGCAAAGTAGCGGCGAGTATAAAACTATCACTGCGCTCGCACCCAAGGAGCGTCAAGAGGTATGGCGCAAGCTGGATATCTTGCCGATTAGTGCATATAACGAAGTCTTTGAGGCGTATCACCGAACGGGTGTAGGCACGGACGGAGACTGGCGCAGCGTAATGCAGCATCTTTTGCGCTGCGGGCTTGCTTTTACCTTTACCGGCGTAGTAGCTGCGAATATAGCTACGGATGCGCTATTTGGCGTAGGAGATCGCGTAACTTCCAAAAGCAATATGGGCGCGCTTAAAAAAGGCTGGGTCAATATCGCCGTGCACGGACATCTGCCGACATTAGTAAGCCTAATAGTGGAGATCGGAAATTCTAAGGAGTACCAAGACAAGGCTCGCGCAATAGGAGCGCAGGGTATCGCATTTTACGGCGTGTGCTGTTCCGGACTATCGGCGATGTATCGCAACTGGGGCGTCGTGCCGCTCTCAAACGCCGTAACTGCCGAACTCGTCATAGGCACGGGCGCGCTTGATCTGTGGGTAGCCGATGTCCAAGATGTCTATCCTGCGATCATGGATGTGGCTAACTGCTTCCAGACCAAGGTCGTTACCACGAGCTCATCAGCTAGACTCCCCGGAGCCGAACATATTGGCTACGATCACCACCATAGCAATATCGCCGAGACTAGGAATTTGGCGCGTAAAATTCTAGATCGCGCATTGCAATCTCACGAAAAGCGCAAGGGGCTGCCGGTATATATCCCGCCGTATGAAGTCGAGGCCGAAGTGGGCTTTTCAGTAGAATTCGTCCATAAGCACTACGGCGGCATGGAGCCGTTAGCGCACGCGCTAAAAAGGGGTGAAATTTTAGGCATCGTAAATATGGTCGGCTGCACCAATCCTAAAGTGCCTTATGAGCGCGCTATCATAGATGTCGCACAAACTCTAATCGAAAATAACGTCCTAATCCTAACCAACGGCTGCGCGTCGTTTCCGCTAATGAAGCTGGGCTTTTGCCAAAAAAGCGCGTATAAAAAAGCAGGTGCGTCGCTGCGGGCGTTTTTAGAAAAAGATGAGCTTCCGCCGGTATGGCACGTGGGTGAGTGTATCGATAATACCCGCTCCAGCGGAATTTTCGCAGGTATCGCAGGGGTGCTAGGCAAAAATCTCTACGAGCTGCCGCTTGCCTTCACCTCTCCCGAGTGGGCGAACGAAAAGGGCGTCGATGCCTCGCTCGGATTCCGTCTAATGGGCATCGACTCATATCACTGCGTCGAGTATCAAATCCACGGCTCCGCAAACGTCATACACTTTTTCAAAGAGGGCACTAGGCGGGCGCTTGGCTCTGTGATGCACGTAGATACCGATCCGGTCGCGCTCGCGCTAAAAATGGTAAGCGACATGCGCTTAAAACGCAAAGCCCTAGGCTGGCAGTAGCGACGGACGGATTCATTTCGCATCGCATTTTAAGCGATGCGAAATTTCACGATAAAATTTAACCCCTTGCGGACAAATAAAATCCCGCGGCCAAACGGCAAGTAAAATTCTACAACTAAGCGACTAGCAAAACCGGGTCATATAAAGAGAAAATTTTCGCACCGCATCCGTTCGTGGAATTTTAAATCAAATCTTCAGACTCTGTATAAAATTTCGCCGCGCGCCGCGTCTACTGCTAAATCGGCGGAATTTAGCCGGGCAAAATTCCGCCATCGGGCTTAAGTCTATCTTGCGCGAAAGGATGAAATTTTAAAATTCCATCTCGGCGTAAATTTCGTAGACTCTCATCTGAAATCCACAAGCGAAATTTTGCTAAAAGCCTTATTGCACGGAGCTGCACGCCATTAAATTTCGCTCGCGTATATGAAAGCCGAAATCATAAAAATTTAATATGATATGTGCTAAAATGCCATATCTGTTTAAGGATTTAGATGTATAAATCAAAGTCGCTGCAGTCTCTGCGTCATCATCGGCAGAAGGCACCCCCCTACGAGGCGGAGGCACTGTTGTCAAGTCCTGCGTTTCGCAGCTTGAGGCGGTGTGGCAAAAGCGCGTCTATGCTGCGCCTACAAACATTTTCGGCTAAGACCGCATGGGCGCGAGGGCGTCACTACAAATCTTGCAGGCGGCTAAAATTTTCATCCGGATCTTTTCTGAAATATTGATCTTGGAGCTATCACGAAAGAATTTTACTGCAAGCCTTTCGCCTACGAGCCGGAGGGTGGAATATAAAGCGAAATTTTAAGCAGGTTTCAACGAGGCGAAATTTCAAAGATTAAATTTAAGGCAAAAGATAAAATTTAAAGCAAGGGAAGGTATGAAAAATTTTAAATTTATGCTCGTGCTGCTGATACTGGCGACGATTGCGACGATCGCGATATCGCTTTGTATAGGGCGCTTCGGCCTAAGCATCACCGAGGTTTTAAAAGCGCTTGGCGGCGGCGAGGTAGCGCAAAACGTCCACAACGTCGTTATGGACGTGCGCCTGCCGCGCATCATCGCTGCGGTGCTCGTGGGTGCGGCGCTGGGCATCAGCGGCACGGCGTATCAAGGCGTCTTTAAAAACCAGCTCGTCTCGCCTGATCTTTTAGGCGTGAGCGCCGGAGCTTGCGTGGGCGCTGCGATCGCGATCCTGCTTGATCTAAACATCCTTTTGATCCAGCTTTTCGCCTTCGTTTTCGGGCTTGCGGCGGTTTGCATTACGCTTCTGATCACGCGCGCGCTTCGTTCGAGCGCCACCATAATGCTCGTACTTGCCGGCATCATCGTAAGCGGTCTGATGGGCGCGCTGATTGGATTTTTAAAATTTATGGCGGATCCCGAGACGAAGCTCGCAGACATCGTGTATTGGCAGCTAGGAAGCCTCGCGAAGGTCGATCCCTCCGTGCTAGCGATGATAGCACCAGTGATGGGGGTTTGTATCGCTATCTTGGTGCTGATGAGCTACCGAATAAACGTCCTATCCATGGGCGATGCGACAGCGGCGAAGCTCGGCGTAAACGTCGTCATGGAGCGGGGCATCATCATCGTCTGCGCGACGCTGCTAACCGCAAGCAGCGTGTGTATCAGCGGCATAGTCGCGTGGGTGGGGCTTTTGATGCCGCATCTAACGCGCATGATCGTGGGCGTGAGCAACACCAAAGCAATCCCTGCGAGCATATTTTTAAGCGCGATCTTCGTGCTCATCGTAGACGACGTAGCGCGCAGTATAAATCAAAGCGAGATCCCGTTAGGCGTGCTTACGGGCTTTATCGGCACGCTATTTTTTATATTCATCCTGCTTAAAAACAAAAGGAAGCTAAATGGTTAGGATCGAGAGCTTAGACTTCGGCTACGTAAAATCCGCGCCCCTGACGCTGCGCGACGTAAATTTGCACCTCGAAGCGGGCGCGATGCTGACGATTTTGGGGCAAAACGGCGCGGGCAAATCGACGCTTTTAAATTTAATCAGCGGCACGCTTACGCCTATGCGCGGTAAAATTTCAATCGACGGCAAGGATATGGCGAGCCTCAGCGCCAAAGGGCGCGCCGAGATCATCGGCTACGTCTCGCAAAGCGAGGTCTGCGAGTACGACTACAGCGTCTTTGAATACGTCCTGATGGGGCGCACGGCGCATATCGGAATCTTTTCGCAGCCGAGCGAAAACGACTACAAGCTCGCGCAGCGCTACATGAAAATGCTTGAAATTTGGCACCTAAAAGACAAGATCATCACGCGCCTAAGCGGCGGCCAGAGGCAGATGGCGTCCATCGCGCGCGCCCTTTGCAGCGAGCCCAAGATCGTGATCTTCGACGAGCCCACCTCGGCGTTAGACTTTGCCAACCAATACAAATTCCTCCGCGCCACAAAAGAGCTTCTAAAAAACGGCTACACCGTCGTTTTGGCCACGCACAATCCCGACTTCGCGCTGCTTTTGGGCGGATACGTCGCGCTCGTAAAAGGCGGCGGCGAGGTCGCATACGGAAAGGCCGAGCAGATCATAAAAAGCGAAATTTTAAGCAAGCTATATGATCTAAAGCTTGACGTCAGCTACAACGAAAAGGTCGGTCGCGTCTGCTGCTTGACGTATCCGTTTTGATCCTAACTTCTCGGCTCGAACAAGGTCCGAGCCTGCGAGTGGGGCTCTGCCCCACGCCCCGCTAAAGTTACGGCAGGCTAGCGCCTGCATTTTTATCGGTTTGACTTCGCGGACGAGCACAGCTTGTCCTTAAATATAGAAGCTTCTTAAATTTAAAATTTTATCGGTTTAGTCGCGATAGTGAAAGTGTTTGCAGGCGCTAGCAGCGATAAAATTTTAGCCTCTGCGGCGGAGTTTTTACTGCGGCGAAATTTTAAAATTTCAAAGCGGGCGGCGGGGCCGGAATTTTAAAATTCGCTCCGAATTTTAAGCATAAAAATCAAAATTTATCGTTACAATTACGTAAAATTTTTAAGGAGCGAAAATGAAAAAAATAGTGCTTTTAAGCGCAGCTACGGCGCTTGCCGTAAATTTAAGCGCGCAGGAAAATAGCCTTGAGATCTACGCGAACTCCGCCTTCTTGTACCAAAACTTCGGCGCGCAAAAATCAAACTTCAGCGTGAACGTGCCGGAGTACTTGGATATCCGCAGCATCGAGATCGCGGGCTCCTGCGAAGTGCGCGAATTATCTTTGGGAGAGATCGAGCCCGTGAAAAACGCGGAATTCGCCAAAAAAGAGGCGGACGAAAAGAGCCTGCGCGAGCTAAACGACCGCCTGGTCGCGCTTAAGGCGCAGCAGCGCTTTTTAAGCGACTTTGCAAGCTTAAAAGATAGAAGTTTGGCGAGCTTAAAGGCAGACTCGCAGAAAATTTACGACGAAGTCCTGCTCGTAGCGGGCGAAATTTCAAAAACGGACGAGCAGATCGGAAAACTCAAAGAGAAAATTTCAAAATACGTGATCAAAAACGAGCGCCGCTTAAACGCGAGCTTTGGCTGCGATCCGAGCTTTGTAAAAATAAGCTACCCCGTTGACGTGAGCGCTTACACGCACAACGAGCTCTCTGCTGATCTTGCAAGCGGCAAAATCGAGGTCGCGCAAAAGCTCTCGGTGCAAAATCCGCTAAACGCGGAGTTAGCGAATTTAACGATCGCGCTGTATCCTTACGAATACTCCTCGCAGACCGCGCCGCAGCCGTTTTACCCGTGGTACGAGGGCGAGCCTGCAAGACCGGCACCCGCGGCGGCGTATAAAAAGGACGTGATGTTAGAGACGGCGGCTATGGATAGGGTCGCGCCCGTGGCGGAGGCTAGATCGTCGTATGCAAGGACGGGCGCGAATATCGAAAGCTCGCTCTCAAAGGTGTGGAAAATCAGCGGCGTAAGCCTCAAAGCGGGCGAGGCGGGCGAGTTTAGCTTCGATAAACAGAGCCTGGATGCGAAATTTGATCTGCTCATCGACGGCTACGGTAGCGAGGCGGCCTACGTGCGAGCTAAATTTAGCCCCGAAAGAAACATAGAGGAGGGCGAAACGCTAATAAAGCTCGACGGCGTGCAGATCGGGCTCGTGCATCTAGGCTTTGCCGCAAACGCGGAGGCTACGGCGTATCTGGGTAAAAACAGCCTGATCGAAGTCAAAAAAGAGCAGGCGAACAACTTTACGAAAAACTCCTTTTTCGGCGGAGAAAGCAAAAATTCCATGGCTTGGAACTACGAGATCAAAAACGGCTCCAAGCGCGCTTGGAACGTGGTTTTACAAGAGCGAGCGCCCGTTTCGACGCATGAGGACGTAAAGGTCGCGCTGAAAAACTCGCCCGAGCAAAGTAGCCTCGGCAAGGACGGACTGCTTAGCTGGGACTTTGAGCTAAAGCCGGGCGAGAGCAAAAAGATCCGCTTCGGCTACGAGCTAAGCAAACCGAAGAGATAGCGGAATTTGGCGCGGCGCGATTAAATTTTGCCGGCATAAAACCAAGGCGCGGCTTTAGAGCTTATCTGAAATTTTTGGCGCCGCGCCGAGAGAAATTTGGGCGCCGCAAAAACCAAAATTTAAATGTTGCGGCGATTTAAAATTTAGCGATGCGAGATATGAAATTTAGCGATGCAAATGGGTTTTGGCGCAGATAGAGAAACTTTTAGCATCGCGTAAATTTATCTCAAATTTAAAAAGGCTGGGGCGATGAACGCGGAGCAAAGGTATAAATTTCACGGAGCGGCTAGATATGCGTTTGCTTCGCTGGCGTCATTTAAAGGATAATTATGAAATTCTACAAATCTCTTAAATTTAAAATCATAGCCGCGGCGCTACTTTTCTGCGCCCTGTTTATCCGCATCGTGCCAGACTACTCCGCTTCGCAAGGCTCCTGCATAGTTACTATTTTTAGCTATTACAAATATCAAAAGGGATATTGTCTAAAAGAGAATAGAATTCTGAGCAACGAAGAGCTACTTCAAAATGCCGCTATAAATTATTTTAAAAGATATCACGACTATGAGGTTCTGCGAAATACCATTATCGATGAGCACGATATAAAAAATTTCGGCCATAGTTTTTATACGGCGCACATCTCCAAGCTCTATCTAATCGGCGATTTTAATGAAGAAAACTGGTTTGATTTTTTAGTTGAAAATACCGACAGAAAGAGTTTTGATTATGAGATAAAAGACAAGATGCAAATAGATATCTCCAATCTATCAAAATATTTTGTATATAAGGATGAAATTTTGGGCTTTAGACAGCCTATTATCTTATCGGAAGAGAAAAATCCATTTCATAACGGAAAAATGTTTTTAGAAAAATCATTTTTAATTAAAGAAAATCAATTTTTTGTGAATTATGTTGATGTCGATGATATAAGTTTTTACATTGAATATAATGTTATTAAAAATTTAATGGCAATAAAAAGCGGATATGAGAGTTTAGAAAACTTTAACAAAGTCTTAGCTTATACTCATATGAAGCATTTGCGACGTAAATTCTCATACGATAATTGCGGAAATATAAATTTTGATATCAAAGCTCCGGCGGAACAGGAGCTGGATATGTGGATTCACGGTGGATAAGATTGGTTGAAATTTTATCTTAACGAATGTAACCTAAAAAGGATAAGAGATGGGCAAAAAAGAAACTGATTTGAGATTAGAATTAGAGGGTAATTACGGCGCCGATATATTGAGTTATTATTTGTGGGGAAAGAAAACTCCTCCTGGTCCGAAAGAATTAGCCTCTAACGAATGGATGGATAGAAAAGAACTGATATGAAATTTTATAAATCTGCTAAATTTAAAGTGCTAGCGGGCACGCTGCTTCTTATAATAATACTCTGCGCCGTATTTATCCGTATAATCCCAGATTACTCCACTTCACGAGGCTTCGCGATAGTTACTACTTCCGACTACAACAAATACAAGCAAGGATACTGCCTAAAAGAGGATAGAATTTTACCCAAAGAGGAGTTGTATAAAAGAGTAGCAGGAGCGTATTTAGATTATGATATAAAACTAGATTGGATGATTGACGATTACAAATTTAAAACCTACGGTAGTTTTTGGCATAGTAGATACGAGGTTGCATACTATGAACTAGAAAATATAAACTTATCGAATTGTTTTGAAGTATTAGAAAAATATTATCAAGAGGGAAAAACGACGGAGGAGATACTGATGAAAGAGCTAAAGGCTAAAAAAACCGATCCAAAGAAATATCTAAAAATAAATTTGAACGATATGAGCGTTGGATTTGATAGACCGATAGTTGGAATAGATGGTAGCGAGAATGATGTTACTGGCACTTTGCTCCTTGATAAATTCGCTATATTTAACGGCAATTATATGCAATTTAACCATTCGGAGTATCTGTGCGATACGAGAGAGAGAGGAAATTTTATTATCGTGAAGAAATACTATAAAGAGAGAAAAAATGCCGTAGTTGGTATCGGAAAAGGTTTTAAATTTGATAACTGCGGCAATATAAATTATCCGCTGGAAGAATATTATTTGGGCGGTAGAGATATAGAGATTCGCTAAAAGTTCTATATAAATTTCGTTAAAAAATTTATGGGACTTAAGACTGATGAACGCGGAGCAAAGGTATAAATTTCACAGGACGGCGAGGTATTTGCTGGCGGTGCCGATGGTTTTCTTGCTTGATTGGTGGGCGGCGGCTTTGATCGGTTCGGTTTTGTAGGTAGGCGGCGCTTTGATTTTGGCGGTTTTGCCGATAGACGATACGCCAAACGCGCCACTTTTTTGCGGCAACATTTGCGATTTTGGCTTGCGCGCTGTTTTGGTATTTGTTCAAAAAGTATAAAAATTTTAAGCCAAGCAAGCTTTTTGTAAAAAATCCAAATCTTAGTTTGCTGCTTTTTGCGGTAGAAAATTTATCGCTCGGCGCTTTTTACGGCGGGTTTTTGGCATGCCTCGCGGCGGGGTATTTTTGGGGCGAGCGTGCCGCCGGCTGGAGCGTGGCGTTTGCGTTCGCGCCTGTTTGTCTGATCGTTTTTGTGATTTCATACGTTTAACAAAAAGAAAAGCTAGGCCTATGCGCCTTTCGCGCTCGCTAAATTTCATCTCTCGCGCGGCACGGCGTGGGCACGGAATTTAGCCTGCGCAAGCTGGGCGAGATTTAAAATTTAGCTCATCCCGCTTGCTTTAAATTCTATCGTCGCAAAAGCTCCGCCGCGCTCTTTAAATTTTATCTCGCCGCAACTCAAAACCTACTAGCCGCCGCTTTTTGAAATTTATATAAAACGCGCTTATCATCGCTGCAACATTTACAAAATTTTAAAACCGCGCGGAACTCGCCTTGCAAACGACGATTGCACCGCAGGCTTATTTATGCGGGTAGCGAAGCCTTCGAGCTAAATACGAGACCCTTATCTTAGCCGCAAAGCAAATCCGAGCTCTAGCAGAGAAAAATACGAGCGGCGAACGCAAAAGCAAAAACCAAGCGGGCGCGTTTGTCCAAAGCTAGCCCTTTAGCTTCATCATTTTTTCTAAAATTTCATACACGAGATCAAGCTTCGTAAAGCCGTCTCTATCCAAAAAATGCCCGCCCTTTTGCACCTCGTAAAACTTAGCATCGATCTGCCCCGCTAGCTCACGGCTGAAGCTAAACGGCACGATATAATCGTCCTTTGCGGCAACCACCGCGCGCTGTTTTGCGGCGGCTTTTATGCGCTCGAAATCAAAGCTTTTATCCATAAACTCGTCTAAAATTTTAAATTGCGGATCGCTAAGCGGCTTTGCAAGCCCTGAGACTAGCACGATGCCCTCTACTGCGCCGCTTACGGCGCTACTTTGCAAAAAATTTAAGATCGTAGGGCAGCCGAGGCTGTGTCCGACCAGATAGACTTCGCCTTCAAATTTTACGCTTTCTCGCAGGGTTTTCAGCCACTCATCAAGCCTCGGATGCGCAGGCGTGGGCATCGCTAAAATTTCCGCCCTCGCGCCCGATTTTTCGATCTCGCCTTTGAGCCAGGCAAACCAGTGTTTCTTAGGCGAAGCATCGTAGCCGTGCACGATATAGACGCACTTTTGCATATTTTTCTCCTTCGAATTTAAGCTCGCCCCAAACGAGGCGGTACCGACGCAAAGTAGCGAAGCTGCGCACGCCAAGCTAAATTTCATCGCATTTCGTCTTTTGCTATTCATCTATAGCTCCTCTCATTTCTAAAGCGGACATTTTACATCGTTTTTTAAAAAAGACCCCTTAAGACGTTCGCGTAGATCTATAAAAATCCCCGCAAAGCCGCTTGCGCGCAAATTTTAAAATTTCAATCCGCGCCCTAGCCCTTGCAAATCGTGATTTTATCGGCAAATTTGCCCAAAAAGTGATACCCCGAGCCCGCCTGCGCGATGATATCGAGCACCGCGTCCGCATCCCGCACGAGCGTGCCGCCCGCAAAGTCCACGCCGCGCTCAAACAGCGCCTGCGGCAGTAACGGCGTGGTAGGCCCCACGAGCACGAGCTTGGCGCCGCTTTTTTTCAGGCGCAAAAGCCCATCCAGCGTATCGTTGATGAGCGTCGTAGCCGTGATTATCACGTTATCGGCGCGCGGTACGACGCTTGCAGCCTCGCTTGCAGGCAGGTAAAACGGCAGCTCCGCCTGCTTGAGCGTGCTTTTATCAAGCTCTAAAATTTTAAAATCCGCGCCATTTTTCATCAACGTCTTGATGTAGGGCACCAGCGCGCCCACGACGACGCTAAAGCTGCCGCGCTCGATCCGCAGCTGCTCAAAGGGGTCGGCGCCGAATTTCACGTCGTAATCCGCACGAATTTTATCAAAACACGCCCTTCCAAGCGCATTTAGCGCGGCGAGCGCGAGCGTCTTTTTAAGCGGCGCGGCGGAGCCCAAATCGCGCAGCAGATAGCGCACGCTTTTGCCCGCGATATTGCCCGAATCGGGCATCGCGCTTGCCTGCGAGGGGCAGCAAACGGCGCCCGATAGGGACTTTAGCGGCGTATAGCTAAGCCCGCACGCGCCGCCGCTCAACTTCACGCCGCTAAAAAATAGCCCCACGACCGCGCGCTCGATCTTAATATCCAACGCCTCCGCTCCTAAAATTTCTTTCGCACGCTCTAGCGTCTGATCTAAAATTTCGCTCATTTTCGCTCCTTTGATGTAGAATTTATCGTCATTATAGCTTAAAATTTCGGCGCCCGTATTGATATAAATTTATTGATCGCGTGACGGGCGTCCAAGCAGACGTGAGCTAAATTTAACGCAAGCGGCTAGCACGAGATAAAATTTTATGTAGCGAGCGCATATCGTTGCGGCTTGGAATTTTAAAAGCGCGGCGCAGCTTTAAATTTAAAGCGTGCGGACAAACATGAAATTTTAAGCGATCGGGTAAATTTAAAATTTTAACGAGCTAGAGCGGCTTGGAATTTTAAACTGAGACGGCGCGGACGAAGCGACCGATACAAGCAAGCGGCGCGGGTGGGCAAAATTTAATAAAAGCAGCAGCGGGTAAAATTTAATAAAAGCGGTAAGCGCGGGTAAAATTAATCGACGAACCGTATCTGCGACAAGTCGCGCTCGCTACGGAGTTAAATTTTATTTCTACCTGCCGCACGGCTAAATTTTATTTCATATCCGCCGAAGGGTTAAATTTTATTTCCGATCCATCGCAAGACTAAATTTCATTTTCCCATCCGTCGCGAGGCTAAATTTTATTTTCCGATAGCAGGATGTTGATGAGCGGATTTAGCAGTGTCTCGCCACGAGCGGCGCACAGCACGATCTCGTCGTAGTAGTAGTCGCTCCTGCCGTAGTTGTGAAACTCATACGCGCCAAAGCCGTAGCCCATCGGCGTGATCTCGACACGCGAGTACCAGGCGTCCTTGGCGATGATGTATCTTTCGGTGTCTTGCGAATAAACCCACACCACGATCTCATCTCTGTTTTTTTGCCGCATCAGCCACATGAAGACGTTTGCGATGTCGTTGAAAAAATATGTATCGCCGTTTGGCATAACGGCCTGAGCGGTGTTGTACAGATCGTTTATCACCGTGCCGCTCTCGTGGCATAGATATTTGCCGAATTCGATCTGCAGCGGCTGCTTATCGGTGTTGCCGTGGCGCACGGAAATTTTGGATTCGGCTATATCCATGGACGATATGAGCAGCCCCATCACGCAGGCGAGCAAAACCGCGGCAAAAATTTTCTTAATCATAGCAGCGCGCCCCGCACGAAGTAGTATTTGACGACGTAGGCGCTGCAGATGAGCGCGTTTAGAATGAGCCAGAACGAGGAGTATTTAAGCAGGTGGGTGTAGGCACGCTTAGTGATGAGCTCCGTTAAAAAGGGCACGATGCCGAAAAATATACCCAAAAACAGCGAGCCCCAGATCGCATAGCCGACGAAGTAATAATCCTTCAAAAGCATGCAATACGGGCATTTGTGATTGGGCTGCTCGTAAATGTAAAGCCCGAAAAAATAGGTGATCGCGTAGTAGGCGACGAACAAAAAGAGCAAATTCAGAGCAAAGCTCGCCATCGACTGCTTTAAGAAATTTAAGATCAAAATGGCGCCTAATATCGCGTAGAAAAAAGTCGCCAAAAGCGCCTGCGTATAGCCGAACGGGAGCTTCGGCGCGCGAAATACGACCGAGCAGCAAAACACCGGCACGCGCAGCGGGATATTGGTAAAAAATAGCATTTCTAAAATAAACTCCGCCAAAACGCCCGTAAAAAGGATGGTAAAGATCAGGTACTTGCGCCGCAGATAGGGAAATTTGCCCGCTTTAAGATCGAGACTGTTTAAAATAAGCCAGAGCCCAAAGCCGAAGATCAGTAAAATTTTTAAAAGCAGCAGGATGTTGCCGTAGCGGTTCGAGCCCACGACGCCCGCGGAGCACATCGCGCCCGGCACGACCGAAGAGAGCTCGTTTAAGCAGAGTGCGAAAAATATAAACAAAATGATCTTGCACGCTATCGTGAAGAACAAAATGGTGTTGATGAGATAGTTCCTTTTCTCCAGGGCGTATTGTAAATTTGAGGTGGCGTTAAAGTCCCAGTAGCGCATGATTCGCACGATATGAAACTGCGAGATCGCCATCAGCGCTATTACGATGAGCTCCACGGCCAAAAACGCGATCACGCTACCCGATAAAAATACGCTCATGCAGAAATTTCTCCGTCTTTTAAAAACACATATCGATCTACGAAACTTAACTCGTCGAAGAGTATGTCGTGCGTCGCGATCAAAACGGTCTTTTTAAGCTCTTTGAGCTTTGAAAGCATCTCAATAAAACCGAGCGAGTTTTGTTTGTCCAAATTTGCCGTCGGCTCGTCGGCCAAGATGATCTGCGGCCTCATCACGAGCGCCCTTGCGATAGCGCAGCGCTGCTTCTCGCCGCCGCTAAGGCTGGAGACGATCTGATCTTTTTTATGCGCGATATTAGCGATCTGCATCGCTTCGTCTATGCGCGCGCCAAGCTCATCTCTGCTCAGCCGCTCAAGACTAAGCGGCGCAAGGACGTTTTTATAGACGCTAAGCGCCTCAAGCAGGTTGAATGACTGAAAGATAAAGCCGATTTTTTTATGGCGATACGCGGAGCTTTCGATATCGGCAAGCTTAGAGACGTTTGCGCCGTCCACTAAAACCTCGCCGCTGCTCGGCTTAGAAAGCGCGCCTATGATGGATAGAAGCGTGCTTTTACCGCTGCCGCTGACCCCTTTTAAGATTACGATCTGTCCTTTCTCGACGCTTAAGCTTATATTTTTCAAAGCGCGAAATTCATTCGCCCTGCCCTCGTTGTAAATTTTACAAAGACGTTTGATCTCTATCTTGCTCATTTGACCGCCTCGCTCATATCGCCTATAGCGATGCGCCATGAAGGGATGATGACGAACGCCAAAAACGGGATCACGCTAAAGACGAAGATCAAAAAGAGCATATTGAAATTTATCGCGGGCGTGAAGGTGATGAAATTTCGCAGCTCGCCGCCTAAAAATATATCGCGCAAAAGCGGCGCATCCAGGATAAAAACATAAGCATAAGCGCCCGCGACGCCAAGCAGATAAGCGCTTAGCGAGACTATGAAATTTTGGATAAATTTCATCGCGATGATGTCCTTTATGCAAAAGCCGATGCTGCGCAAGATCGCGATCTCTTTTTTCTTCTCGCCGTATGCGAGCGAAATTTGATTTTTCAGTAAGATAAAAAACGAGATCATCGCCACGGCGTAAAGCACCATAAAGATCCCCCCTTTGTAATAATACAGATGCCTCACTTCGGCTACCGCATCCTCGGCGCTGAGAGCTTCCGTGTTGGGGTATAAATTTACGATCTTAAGCGCTACTTCGCTTACTTCGTTGGGGTTGGGCACGCTTACGTAGAGCTTGGTGTATTCGCCCTCCTTCAAGCTTAGCACCTCGCGCGCGGTAACGGGGTTTAGATAGATCACGTCGTTTGAGACGATACTGCTTTCGTGCGGCGAAATTTTATTAATCTTAATCGCAATTAGGCGCTGTTCGGTCAAGAAGTGAAACTCGTCCTCGTAGTACCACTCGCCCATCGCCGCCTTTACCCCCTCGCCTACGATCATTTCGTTTTCGCTCAGGCTTTCGTCGCCTAAGATATGAAACCAAACGCGCTTTTGAGCGAAGTAATACATCCCGTCCACGGCGCCCTGCACTTCGCTAACGCCCGCGATCTTAGAGACGTCGTAGATATAGCCGTCGTGCATCAGATCGCGTTTACCCGCGCGCAGAGCCTCTACGACGATGTCGGGTCTGAGCTTGATGACCTTTTCGAGATCGTTTTGAATGGAGCCCGAGATGAAAAGCACCGAGCTTAAAATAAAAACGATAAAGGCAAATATCGCGAAGCTAAAGGAGTGGTCGGCTCTGTCTTTTCGCAGCAGAGTTACGGAGTAGTCGATAAAATTTTTACTTATCATAGACGAACTCCGCGTAGGCCTTGCTCTTAAAGCTGCTTGAGAGCCGCACGTCCTTTATCTCGCGCGCGAGCTTTTGCAGACACTGCTCGCTCTTTGCGCGATCAAAGCTTACATAATGTACCGCAATGAGCGCGTAAAGGGCGGCAAAAAAGATCGTTAAAGCGAAAATGAGCCTCATAGCCCCTCTATCACGCTCTCTTGAATTTCGTCAAATTTAAGCATCTTGCCTCCGTGATCTTTAGCGAAGGTCTTAGCCGCGCTCTCGCTATCAAATGGAATGAGCTCGTCGCCCATCGGCCCTAAGACGTTGGAGCCAAGCACGTAAAAAGCGCTTTTAGCATCGATCTTATGTAGCTTGTAGTAGTCGGTTACGAAAATTTTATCAAAGCCCTTGCCCTTTTGGAAGTAGTATTTCATCAGATCTTTTACGCCGTCAAAATACAGACTCTCGCCGCCCTGAACCTCTATCATCGCCGCCCAGTTAGGGTTTTTACCTACTAGCATACCGCAGACCGGGCATTTAGCGCCTTGCGGCACGACGATCTTTTCAGGTTTTTTCGCTTTTGCATCTTTACCGCTGCTGCCTAAATTTGCCGGCGCGTCCCATAGATACAGCGCCGCGGCTTGCAGGTGTTTGTCGTACTCAGGCTCCTTGCTCGCGCCTTTTGCGTCGCAAACATTTTTGAGATGAGCTTTAAGCTCGGAGATGGCTTTAAAGCTTTTCGCTTCAGTTTTAGCGCAGTTTGTCTCATAAAATTCTTTACCGTGCGCGTAAACGCCGCCCTCACGCTTGGCTTTAATCATCTTATTATCGCCCTCAAAATCCTGCCCCGCAATCTCGTAGGCTTTGGCAAAGTTCACTATCTCGCCGCCGTTTTCGGCTTGAAATTCTTTAGCGTCGGCTTCGGTTGAGAAGGCGTATTTGCTATTACGCGTCATCGTGCCTTTAACCTTGCTGCCCACGACGTAAAAGGCTTTATTTACGTCGATTAAATTTAGATTTTTCGTATCGACGACCTGCGCATCGCTTGGAATTTTGCCGCCCGTAATCTCGTACAAGCAGTGCAGAGAAGCGACTTGCTTGCCGTTCCAAACGTGATTAGTTTTATAGAATTTAACCAGGCTCATTCCGCAAACGGCGCAGTATTCTTTGCCCTCTCCGCTTCCTACAAGCGTAGCCTTGCTAGGATCCACGCTTTGAAACATAGGATTTGCCGGCTTATTAGCCCCATCCATCGAGGCGCCGCAAACGAGCGCAACAAGCGTAGCCGAAGCCAAAAACGAACGTAAAATCATACTATCTCCTTAAAAATTTGATGTTTTAAATTTACTTACTAATCGAGTTTAAAAATTCCAAATTCTCGCAGCCCATCTTGATGCCGCCGTCGCAGCTTTTTTTGAAAAACTCTTTTGCTTTGGCGTTATCAGACTTCACCCCTTTTCCTTCGGCATACATTATGGCTAAGTTATTGCAGCCGTCGAAGTGACCGAGGTTGCACGCCTTTTCATACTGCTGCTTTGCTTGCTTATAATCCTGGTCCACCCCCTGCCCGAAGGCGTATAGATAAGCTAGATTGTTGCAGCCGATGCCGATGTCGCCGCCGCAAGCCTTTTCGTAAAAAATTTTAGCCTTTGCGAAGCTTTGCTGCACGCCCTCGCCCTTCAGATACAGATAGCCCAGGTTGTTGCAGCCCATCATATCGCCGTAGGTGCAGGCCTTCTCATAAAGGCTCGCCGCCTTGGCGACATCCTTTGCAAGCCCCGCGCCGTTTGCGTATAAAAGCCCAAGCGAGGTGCAGCCTTCGTTATCTTTGCAGGCTTTTTCGTAATAAGCCGCGGCTTTGGTAAAATTTTGATCCGCGCCGTTGCCGCTTTCGTAGATATAGCCTAGATTGTTGCACGCAAGCGCAAATTTAGCGCCGCACGCCTTCTCGTAGAGGCTGATCGCTTTTTCGAAATTTTTCTCTACGTTGCCGGTACCCTCAAAATACAAAACGGCTAGATTATAGCAGCCCGAAGCTTTATTTTCCAAACCGCACGCTCGCTCGTAAATTTCTGCGAGTTTTTTATGATCGCCGCTTTGTTGTGCCTGAATGCCCTCGCTGATAAAGCCCGCGTTTGCCGCGGCGGCCAAAATCAGCGCTATTAGAAATTTTTTCAAATTTACTCCTTCATATCGCTTTTACGTCCCTGCCCCTGAAAGCAAGAGCGATTATTAAAAATACCGCCGCTATTATACAATAAAACAGCGCGGGTATCTGTGGCGCATCGCCTGCGGCATAAGAGTGCATGCCGGTGAGGTAGAAATTTACGCCGAAATAGGTCATTATGATCGAGCTATACGCAAGCGTCGAGCTCACGCAATAAACGTAGATCGAGCAGAGCTTCGGGATAAGCTTTAGATGCAGCACGATCGCATAGACGATGATCGAGACATACGACCATGTCTCCTTGCTATCCCAGCCCCAGTATCGCCCCCAGCTCTCATTCGCCCACACGCCGCCGAAGAAATTTCCGAGCGTCAGCATCGAAAGCCCCACGATGAGGCTGATCTCGTTGATCGCCGTTATATATCTGATCTGAGCATTGAGCCGCTCGCGATTGGTGCCGTTTTTAAGCGCCATCAAAACAAGGGCCAAAAGACCAAGTAGGCAGCTAAGCCCTAAAAATCCGTAGCTAGCCGTGATAACCGAGACGTGGATGCTAAGCCAATAGGACTTTAGCACCGGCACGAGGTTGGTAATCTGCGGATTTACGAAGCTCATATGCGCTACTAGCATCACGATGCTGGCTAGCAAGCAGCTCGCGCTTAGCGTAAGCAGAGACTTTCTAAAAAATATGATCCCCGCAAGCGCCGCCGACCAGCCGATGTAGATCATCGACTCATAGCTATCGCTCCACGGCGCGTGAGCCGCGACGTACCAGCGCAGCGCAAGCGCAAGGGTATGTGCTACAAAACATATCGCAAAGGCTGCGAATAAAATTTTTTGCGCGAGCGTGAAACGCTTGCCGCAAAGCGCGCCCAAAAGCGCCAATATTAGAGCTACGCCGCCTAGGATCATATAGCAATAAACGAGCTTTTTAAAAACCGAAGCTTTGTTATAAAACACCTCGGCCTTGACGCGGCTAACGCTTGGAAGAATAGCCGCCGAGGTGGCTCTTTGGTAGTTTTTCAGCTCCGCTAACGCTGCATCTGCTTTAGCCCAATCATTATCCGAAATTCCATCTTGCAGACCGTTTAGATAGTCGTTTAGCACGCTTTTGATCTGCGGAGCGATACTATAATCCGCAAAGGCATCGTTCGGCGAGAGCCAGGCGTTTTGCGGGTCGTTCGGCACGGGGATAAATTTAAAAAACACTCCTCTAAAGGTCAGATACGCGATGTTCAGCCGCTCGTCGAATTTAATCAGCTCGTTATCGAGTACGCCGCGGCGCGAGGCACTTTTTTCATTCGCCTCGTCCAGGGCGTGGGCGAGCTTATAGTTACCGTTTTCATCAAAGACCGAATTAAAGCTCGCATATCGCTCCTGCGGCGCCAAGCCTAGCATCTTTTTGATATCGTCGTTTTTTATTTTGATGATCTTTTGATCGCGCCAAAATGCAGGATTTAGGCTCATTCCTAGGATCATCTGCTCGGCGCTTAAGCCGTAAAGCGAATCCGTGCCTGAAATTTTATTTACGATCTCGCTTGCTTCGGTGCTAAGCGGCTTGATCCTACCCATGTAATCTTGCACCAAAAGCTCCGCAAATGCGCCGTTTGCGTGAACACGCGAGTTGGCTTTAAGGTTTGCCAGATAGTTTTCATCCGCGGCGCGAAGCTCAATGCTGAAAAAAAGCGGCGCGATTAGAAGAAGCGCGGCAGGCGCGTTATTTTTGATAAATTCAGCGAGCTTTTTAAACCTGCTGCCCGCGGTAAAAAGATTGCCGATAAATCCGACGCAAAGTAGGAAATAACCGAAGTAGGTTGGAATTTTGCCCGGATCGCGGTTAAGCTCCAGCACCGTGCCCAGCTCGTCGGTGTCGTAGGAGGATTGAAAGAGCTTAAAGCCGTCAAAGCTTAGCGGGTGGTTCATATAAATTTCATGCTCCCCTGCGCTCTTGCCCTCTTTTAAAATTTCAACGTCGCTGGCGTAGGATGATGGGCTTTGCGAGCCCGGGTAACGCTCGAGTTTAAATTTCAAAAGCTTTACCGCAAATGGAAGCTCTATGAGTTTCGAGCCCCAGCTTAGCATTATCTCCTCGCCGTCAAAGTTTAAAATTTTGGGTTCACCCAGCCAGCCCGCGCCGCCGCGCAGCTGCGCTTCTTGCTCGCTTCCGCCCTCAAAGCCCGCCTTTACCGTAAGCGTGCCCTGTTCGCCTTTGGGCGCGGGTTTATAGAAGTCAAATTTGACGGTGAAGCTTTTGGAATTTATACTTTGCGTGAAGCTAAAATCGTTATCGCCGATCTGAGATAGATTTAGCGGATGCTCAAACAGCGCGTCTTGCGTGCGGATTTGCAAGTATGGTTTGACGCTCACCATCTCGCTTTCGCTCTCGCCCGCCCTTACGTGCAGCACACCCTCGGTGCCGAAATAGCGCGTCAGCGCCGCGCCGATAAAGATGACGATAAAAGCAGCGTGAAGGACGAAAGATCCGAAGCGGCGCCACATTTTGATTTTTATGATTATGCCTAGCAGGCTCAGCGTCGCAGCACCCATGACGCACTCGTACCAGCGCGCCTCATAGACTAAAATTTTAGCAGTTTGCGTATCGTAAATGCTCTCTAAAAAGGTTGCGACGCCGGCACCTGCGGCTAGGATAAAAAGGAGGCAGAGCGCGAACTTGTAAGAGATGAAAAATTTTAATATTTTTAGTGCGCTCATTAACCCTCCGCAGTTTTACATTATTATATCGTAAGTTTGTCCCGCGTATAGTATAAACATTCTAAGAAGTAATACTCCAATCACACTAGCAAGCGCGCTAACGTAGAACGCAAACGCAGAGTGGGCGATCTTTTTGCCCAGTGCGAAATTTAAAACGAGCGGTACGCAAAAACCTACGCCTACGACGCCTAGCCAAAACAGCTGAGCATAAACGCCTTCGCTAAAGACGACGCTGGCGGCTTTTTGCACGTCGCTACCCGTGATGAGCGAGACGAAAATCATGCCGATTAGTAAAATTTCCATCGCTAAAACCGGCCACTCGACGGCGTGTAAAATTTTAAGATCGCCTCCGTGCAGCTCAGCTTTAAAGAAAAGCGCGGCTATTAGGCTTGAGCCCGCAATACCCGCCGATAAGCCCGACGCCACGAAAAGCGCAGGTAAAACTGCGGTATTAAGGATAGGAAATCTAACTAAAACCGAGATCAAAAAGCCCGTATAAGCACAGATCGCGACCGCAAAAACAAGAGTAAGCGCAAGAAGCAGCGGGCGAAGCGCGTTTAAAATTTTCATTACGAGCGCAAAAAGCCCTTTTAAAAAAGTAAGTCTGTGCGATAAAAATCCGCTAAGATCAGCTTCAAACGCGTAAAGGCAGGCTACGAAGCTAAGCGGGATATAGACGCAAAGCGCCGCCACGCCCACGGACATAACCGATGTGAAGTTATAATTAATCAAAATTTTCCAAAAAAGAAGCGGTCGCTCTAAATCGGCTACCAGGCAGACCATGCCTAGAAGGATCGTGACGAAAGATAGCAGCGACGCAGCCTTAAACAGCGGCGTGCTTTCGGTCTGTTTTTTATAAAATCTGACGAGGATCGCGACTACTAACGCGCCGCCGCTCATACCCGCTAGCAAAAGATAAACCGCGATCGGCCAGCCCCACTCCACGCCGTGCGAGAAGGTCGCAGTGAAATTTATAGCTCCGTTCATATCACACCCCCAGTTTAACCGCAGGAATATAGCGCAGGCTCGGCTTCGTGCCGCACTCAGGATGCATTCGCAGGCTATCTTTTACGCGAAGTAGCTTGCTGATGTGCGAGCCTTCGTCGTTTAGATCGCCAAATACGATCGCCTCGTATCTGCACGCCTCGATGCAGGCAGGCTCGTGGCCATCTTTTAAATTCGTATCCAAGCAGAAGTTGCAGCTCTCTGCGGCTTTGGTTTCGTGATTTATAAAGCGCACGTCGTAAGGACAGGCTACGATGCAGTATTTACAGGCGATGCAGTCGTCGGTGTTCATCGTCGTGATGCCCGTTTTTTCGTCCTTGTGGCAGGCTTTCGTCGGGCAAACTTTTACGCACGACGCGTCCTCGCACTGCTGACAAGATACCCTAACATAGCGCTTTTCTTTCAAATTTAGCGGATCGGTTTTGTCCTGGATAAAAAGCCTCATTTGGCCTTTTGGGACCAAATTTACCTTCCTGCAAGCGATCTCGCAGTCGGTGCAACCCACGCATTTGTTCTGATCGAATATCATGCCGTAGTGCGGCTTTTTCGGCTCTTGCTTTTGAACGCTCGCATTTGCGTCTTGCGCGTTTTTATCCGTGCTCGGATCGTTTTGCGCGAGCAAGTTTGAGGCGATTGCGCCAAGCCCCAAAGAGCCGAGTGCGGCGGATTTTATAAAATTTCTTCTTTGCTTTTGCATATTCTCCTCCGACTAAATTTAAGCAAAACTACTTTGTTTTATTCGCGTCGTGAAAGCTTTTATCCTCGCTCTCGCTAAGCTTTTTGGCTGCATCGGCAAGCTCGCCGGGCTTTAAAACCTTTAGTAGTTCGGCTTCAAAAATCACCACAGAACCCGCAGGAATTCTATCTACGTCCACGTTGCCATAAGCTAAATTGCTAGGGATTGTAAATTTATATTTCGAGCCTGTATTCATCAAAAGCAACCCCTCGCGCAATCCATCGATTAAGCCTATCATAGAAAGATGCGCCGGAATTTTAGACGCGAAAGTATCGTCAAATACGCTACCGTTCGTCAAATACGCCTTGTAGTTCATCACGACTACGCTCTCAGGCTTTGGCTTCTCGCCCATGCCTAGCTTTAGAATTTCATATTGAAGACCGGATTTTGTGGTTTTAACATCCGGATTTTTGGCATTTTTCGCCATAAATTCCTTGCCCGCTTTTAAATTTTTATCAAGCTCCGCTTTGGAATTTGTTTCTACGATCTTATTTAGCTTATCGGCTCTTTGATTCAAAAGCGCAATAATTTCCTCATCTTTTAGCTTCTGCTGCTTTTTAAGAACGTCCAAAAAGCCCTCTATCACCGCATCTAAGTCGTACTTGACGCCTAATGCGGCTTGTGAATGCAGCTGGTTTGAAACATAGCTTCCGGTAGAAGCTCCGATGCTATAAGATTCTTTTTGTTCTTGCGTAGTTAAATTCGCGCCCAACGCGCAGCTTGCCAAAACGATAGGCAAGAAAATTTTTAGTCTTTTTTGCATACATTTGCCTTTTAAATTTCGGGGCCGCTAGCTTACGCGACCCCGAAAGAATTATAAATTATTATTTAAAATTCTTTGAGCCTCTTTAATATACTCTTTAGCGGCCTCTAGCCTTTGCTTAGTATATTTAAAGCCGTGCATACCCCATGAGCCGTCTTTTTCGATAAGATCGACGGTATCTTGAGCTTTTTCTATTAGCTCATAGACGCGAGTTTTGTCGCTGGAGTCAAGCTTTTTAGTCTCAAGGATAGAGTAAATTCCTTGAATACCGATCTTAACTTGCGAGAAATCGCTCTTAATCGGAGTTTGCCAGCCCATAACCTCATCGTAAACCTGCTTTTGATTCTTGAAGTGAAGCGTCTCTTTTAGCTCGGAAACGACAGGGCTGTGGCAGCCTTTGGTATCTTGCATATCTTTATCCGCCCACGAGGTTCGTGCGCACGACCACATAAGATCGACGAAATTTCGTCCATCTTTATTTCTTTGGAAGTGCCAATCTTTCGCATCTCTCGGACCTTTAGCGGCATCGCCTGCGACTAGAGATTTTCTAGCAGGATCGATGTCGATCTTCCAGATGTGAGATCTTCTTTGAGTATCAAATCCCGCGTTGTCTTGGAACTGAATAGCGTAGAAGTTCTCGCAGCTCATCATAAACGGCATGTGGCAAGATGCGCAGGTGTTGTCTTTATGCGTATCTGCTCTTGCAGCGATATAAGCTTGCTCTTGGTGGCAGTCTTTGCACTCTTTTGTGATCTTAGGCTTTGTATAAAACGCGCTCAAATAGCCCTGCTCTGAGTTGTAATTTACACCTTTGACGGTTTTATCGCCAACTACCGGTCCGGTGTTATCGTGCGGATCGTGGCAGGTTACGCAGCGCATACCCTTCTCGTAGTGAGCGGTGAAGTAGGATTGAGAGCCTTCAGAGCCACATCCTGGTCCCATAGATTTAAATTTAGAGCTAAGAGATAGATCGGGATTTCCGTTGTTTAGCGGATTAGCACGAGCTAAATCAGGGCTATAGTTAAATCTTTGGTGGCAGCGTTCGCAGTTTGAGGTTCTAAAATTCGTAGCGCCGTCAAGGTGACCGCCCGCTCCATGGCACTCTTCGCAGGTGATACCCTTGGAGATAGTGTGCTTTTGAAGCTCTTTTGCGTTACCCAAAGCAGCATAGAATTCTTTTTTAGTTTTAAAATCGAATTTGAATGGGTGGCAGACTTCACAATACGAACTGTTTGCTTGGAAAAACATCGATTTTTTGTATTTCGCAGCATACGACGCAAGACCTCTTACGTAACCGCCGTTATCGCCGTATTCCTCAAGCGTGCCTGGGAATTCCGGAACAATCTTTTTAATCTTTTTGACCGTCTCATCGTCTAAATTTAACGCCCAAGTCCTTTGGAATTGGTTGCCGCCGGCTACGATCTGACCGGTACCATCTCTTAGCAAGCCGCCCTCTACGTGATAGGTTCCGCGTAGAAGCCATGCATCTACGTAGCCGAATTTTGTCCTTAGATGTCCCACGGTCGCATAAATTACGTCAGGGGTGATACCTTTTGGAAGGATCGATGCCGTATCCGGGCTAAATACCGGATCGGTTAGGTTGTTATTAACCTCCGGGTGCTCGCCAGGAAAGCGGATAGTAGTGGCGTGGCGCGATCTGCTCCATGTCTCATACTGCGCGGGGTGGCACTCGCCGCATTTTTCAGGGCCTATGAATTTATTCGGAAATTGCAGCGAAGAGCCCGCAGGGATTCTATACATCATAGAGCTATAGCCCTTGCCGTCGTCTCTTTTACTCGCCTTTGAAAAGTCAAATCCATGCCCTTCCGCAAGCCACTCCAAACCTCGGTCGTGTACATCCATCTTGCCGACCGTTTTACCGCCGTATTTGGTAAAAATCGGGTGATTTTTAAATAGCCAGTCATACATCTCTCGCTCTTCTACGACGTAGTCCTGCAAGGATATGACGCCTCTGCTTTGCAACGTGCCCTTAGGATTTGCGATGACGTCGCGCGATTTTTGCGACATTTCCATCTCATGTCCCATGCCTTCATCAGCACAGGCTCCTGCGGCAAAAATGCTAATACAGGCTAGCGCGCCTAGTAGCATCTTATTCCATTTTTTCATGGCTCCTCCTTTGAAAATCGAAATTTTAAATTAGCAAAGTTCTACGCTCGAAATAATATCAACAAAAAAGGGTGAAAAAGGGAGAAATTTAATGAAGTCTAAATTTAACGAAAAGATATCGTAAATATCGCGCCGTCGTCGGAATTCGCAGCGCTTATGCTCCCTCCATTTTTTTCGATTATCATCTTGCTCATATATAGTCCGAGCCCACTGCCCTGCTGTTTTGTCGTAAAGTGCGGCTCAAAAATTTTATCTAACTGCGCTTCGTCGATGCGGCTTGCGTTATTTTCGATCGTGATTACTCGCTCGCCCTGCTTTAAAAACGAGCGAATTTTAATCTCACGCCGTTTAAGCGGCACGTCCAAAAACGCCTCTTTTGCGTTGTTTATGATGTTTATGAGCACCTGGATGAGCTCGTTTACATTGCCATAAAGCGTAAAATTTTCCTCTATCCGCACGCTTATGTCGATGACGTGCTTTTTAAGCGAGGCGTTTAAAATTTTACGCGCCTGCTCGATCGCTTCGCTGGCGCTAAATTCCCTCTTCGGCATATTCGGATTGAAGAAATTTTTAAAATCCTCGATCGTATCGCTCATAAATTTCACCTGCTCGCCCGCATCCCTGATGCCGCCTTCGAGCCTCTCTTTTGAGAGCTTGCCCCGCTCGTTGTAAAGCTCTAAATTTATAAGCGTGGAGCTGATCTGCGATAGCGGCTGGCGCCACTGATGCGAGATATTGCCGATCATCTCGCCCATGAGCGCGAGGCGGCTTTGATTTATCAGTAAAAGCTGAGTTTGCATCTTTAAAGTCGCGTTTTTTTTGTGAATTTTATAGATACAAAATATACAGATCAAAAATACCACAAGTAAGCTTAGGCCGCTAACGACAAACTCTTTGGTGTGGTAGAGCAGAATGCTTTTTATCGGAATTTTAAAGCTTATCATCGCGATTGTATCGCCTAGACCGCCTTTGAAATTCCCCACATCTCCGTAGAGCTCTTGCATCTTTTTAGGCGCTGCGTTGATGCTGTGGCACTCGGTGCACGAAGGCTGAGAGTTTGTTATCGGCAGGCTCAAAAGATACGAGGCGCCACCTTTATCGTAGACGATTCTGGAGTATTCTTTATATCTGTTTTCTTTAAAGCCCTCTAAAATTTCATTCTCAAACTCGCTTCCCTCGTGCTCGGGATTGAGCGGATCGGTGGCGACGAGCTTGTAGTCGTAGTTGATGTTTTCTTTGGCGAGCTGAATTTTATAAATTTCGCGCGTTATGTAGGTCGAGGACATCAGCCTCGGATCGAAAAAATCCTCACTCAGAAGCTTTTTTTCCTTAAGTTCGTTTATTAGCGGGCGCTGCACGGTCGAGACGTAATCGCGCACCGCATTCATCGTATCTAGGATATAAAACGCCTCGTGTCTCGTGTCCTTTAGCGCAAGCTCGCGGTAGAAGTTAAAAACCAAAGCCGTAATTACGATATATAGCAGCACGAAAACCGCTACGATAAATTTAAATTTATACTTCAAAGAGATACCCCACCGCATATAAATTTTTGATCACGTCCTTGCCTATCTTGCGGCGCAGCTCTTTTACGATCGCTTTGATCGCCTCCTTGCTGGGCTGCTCGAACTCCCACATGTAGTCGAATAGCTGCTCGTAGGTTACGGTTTGATTTTTGCGCGCTAAGAAGTACTCCAAAAGCTTGCTCTCGCTTTTGGAAAGATGACAGGCGCTGTCTTTGACGTAGATGATCTTTTTGGCAAAATCATACTTCAGCTCGCCGCTTATGCTAAATATCGGCGCGTGATTTATCAGCTCCGCTGCGACGTCTTGCAGCGCCTTTATAAAGGCGTTTTTGTCGTACGGCTTAGGCAGATACCTAGTGATCTTAAGCTCCACCGCCCGCCACAGATACTCCTGCTCGGTGTGGCTCGAAAGTATCACAATCGGCACGCTGATGCCGGCAGCTCGGATCTTTTTAACGACCTCTAGCCCATCCATATGCGGCACGCCGATATCAAAAACCAGCGCGTCGTACGAACCGCTCATCGCCTCATCAAGCGCCTCCAGCCCGTCCTTAACCCCCACTACTTCGCCGAAAAACAGCTGTAGCGATTCGATTATATTTTTTAAAATCCCGGGCTCGTCCTCTAGGCAAAGAACCCTTTTATTGGACAAAACGTCCAATAATTCGTAATCTTGCATACTCTATCCGCCTCCAAGCTTAGCGCATTTCATTCTTAATCGTCTCTTAAAATATAACTAGACTTAGATTATATAAATTTAGCATTAAACTAACGTTAAAAATATACCAAAGCGGTTTGCACGCAAATTTAAACCTCAAACCGCCTATGTGCGAGCTTTGCGCCTGCATAAGTCGGCTTAAAAGATCACAAGAACGTAAAAAGGTGGGGCGATAAGCTTGATATTAAATTTTACCGCCTCGCAGGCGGTATATGAAAGGCGGTAAAATTTTATTTGAGAGGTGCTTGCATATGCATTTCGCAGACAAAGGCAATCAAATCATAAAGATCTATCAGCTCCGCAGCTCGGCGGAATAGAATTTAAAATTTAGCCCAAGCCAGGCATGCTAAAGTTAATGTGAATGCTCCATCTTTGAGTGATCCATGCCGCCATGATCCATGTTCTCCATCGAGCCATGATTCATATGCGAATGATCCATCCCCTCCATCGAACCCATATCGTGGCTCATCCCACTCATCGAGCCATGATCCATCATAGAATGTTCCATGCCGCTCATACCTGGATCGGTCATTCCAAAAATCATCGCGACGTGTCCTAGCACCAAAAATACAATCAGCGCCAAGAAATGAAATTTAAGCCTAGTCCTAAATTCCGCTCCTTTTGCGATAACTCCGAGCTCCAAAAGTAGCAGCACTAGCGCAGGCAGCGCCGCTGCTGCGTATGCCGCCAAAGCTAAGGCGTCCGCAGCACCACGTAAATGAATGACGGGCAAAATTTTAACCGCTACGTAAATAATTAATATCGTAAAATAAGCGCCGAGAATGATGCTAAGGCATCTATTGATTTTTAGAGCCAAAGAGCCCTCCTTCGCGCGGTACAAGCTAAAAAATTCGCTCGCTACTATCGCTTCTGCTAAGCCCATCGGCACCGCCATAAATAAAATCAAATTCCACGGCTGATTTGCCATCAAAAGTTCCATGTAATTCGTCATTGCCATGTTTTCTCCTTATTTTGGTTTAAAGGGCGTAATTCTAGCAGCTTTCGGTAAAAAATTTTAAAACAATAGATAAGATTAAGTGCGCCTTTAATCTTATCTTTCCGTAAAACGATTTGGGCTGCGTCTTAAAACTCGCTCACAAATATTAAATTTATCTCGCCTCGCACGCCGCCTCTTCGTATCTAACGTGAAATTTAGAAAATTTATATTTGCAGATGCAGATACATTAAATTTATCCGAAACGCTTTAAATTCCGCAAAATTTCAGTTTTGTAAAGATAAAATTACGAAATTTTTTAAAAGGATTTAGAATGAAAAATGTCCTATTGTTTGTCTGCGCGGCGCTGATTATATGCGGCTGTTCTAACTCGGAGCATCCAGAGCCCGGCGTTTCGCATTGCAGCGAGCCTAAAATGGATGAAGCATCGCATCAGATGATTCAAATTTGCGGCGAAAGCGAGGATCCGCAAATCGAAAATATGCAGTGCAACGAAAACGGACTTTGCTTCGGCACCGCAAAAATCAGATAGCCGAAGCGTCTTGCGGGTGCCAGCGCTAAATTTAACTATTTTAAAGCCGAAACCGAACGCCCGCAAGCGGTCTAGGCCACGCTTTAAAATTTCGCCCGCAATTTAAATTTAGCCCCGCTTCACGCGCTGATGCATTTTATCTATCTTGTTTTTAGCTGCGCTCGCCGATTGATCGAGCTACTCTTGGAGCGACGAGATTTTAAAATTTCATCACTAAGCACGGCGCGGAATTAGGATTTAAAAGTAAGTGCGGGTCAAATTCATAAGTTTAAAATTTTAAAGCGATATGCGATTTTAAATTTTACGCCTCTCAAATGCTAGCCGGTGCGAAATTTCGCGCAAGCTCAAAATCCGCGTTAGGCAATTTTGTGCCGCTGCAAAATTTCTAGATCACCTCTGCTCAGTAGAATTTTTAGCAGTGCAGATGAGGACGCGAAATCTGCGCCGTGTAATCCCACGCGTATCGCACCCGCCCAAATTCCTATGCCGCACGCCGAGACTCATAATCTAATCTCGCTACAAGATCGCTTATGAAATGTGCAACATCCTTAGTCGCATAGCGCAGCCTTGCTCACTGCGTGGTCGAGGTCCGTAGCTGTAGTGCGAAATGGCGTGGAATTCTTTGTTGCGCGGTCGAAGTTCTCAGAGCAAAAAAGACGCGGCATCCTCTATCGACGGTGCGAGTTTATAGTCTCTAACTCGCACCTTAAAATTCCACCTCAAACTCATTGCTTAAAATTTCGTCTAAAAAAATCGCGTATGAGAAATTCCGCTTTATCTTTACGGCTTAAAATTTCGTACGGATTGCACCGAGCAAAATCTCGTCACTGCGCGACGTAATCTTAAAATTTCAGCGGTGAGCTCGTAGCGATATTAAATTATGCTTCATTATTACGACTTAAATTCTATCACAAGCCCGCAGATTTAAAATTTTACTTCAAACGATGCCGTGAAATTTCTACCCTCCCTAGGCACATATCTCTCGGTGCCTGCGCCGCTCGCACTTAGCGGCGACGCTATATCTTTGCCGATAGCAACCCTCGCACAGGGCGCCTGTCACAGCCCATAGAAAATAAAGTGCGTTTCTTTCGTAATCGTAGCCTCTAAAAAATTTTAAGCGACCGCAAAATTTTAAAATTTAAAAGCAGCCTTCGATTAAGCCGATTTTTATAAATTTGGATTTGCTTTGTAGCGGCGCAATCTATCGAGTAAGGCGCAACCATAAGTTAAGCAGCTAACTTTACGTCAGCTGCTTAAACATTTCGATCTGCTCCTTCGTAAGCTCGATCAAATCATCGTTTGCGTATTTAAGCGATGTCTCCAGACTTGCGATGAGCTCCTTACGGACGAAGCTCACGCTAAAAAGCGTCGCCCAAAATCGCGCTCCGCTGCCAGTGCTCGGATCTTCCAAGACCGCTCTAATCGCAGCTACCGCAGCAGCATCGTCCGCTGCACCTAGCACCTCGTCCACGAGCGGATATTCGCCTGCGCCGTCGCCCTCGTTTAGCGAGCGCAAAAGCGGCTCAAGCGCCTCGTCGCAGGGATTATCACGCAAAAACTCCCGTACCGCGCGAAACTCTGCCACGAGCTGATCCGAAAGCTGCGCAGGTATCGGCTGATGAAGTCTCAAAAAGTCTAATGCGGTTTGCTTGTCCATAAAATTCCTTTTAAATGATATACGCGATTGTAGCTAATTTTGAATTGCAAAGAGATAAATTTACTCTAATTTATCAGCCATTTCCGTCATAAATTCTCAATGATCTTAATAAATTAGACAGTGATTTTGTAGTGCTTTTAGGGGCGATTTTCGATGGGCTTTACGGATTACAAAATAAAATTCCAAATTTTGTGTCAATAAAAAAGCCCCCGCGAAGTGCAGGGGCTTACAAGCTTGATCTGTTTAGTCCGGCATAATTTAGCAGACTAAGAGGGATTATTCCTCGATCTTACCAGTTTTGATGCGACGCTCATAGATTTCGCGCATCTCTCTGATGTCATTTTTGACCTCGAATACGCCGTGCCAATGCGAATAATCAGGTCCGCCCATTAGCGCGCCTTGGCGCATTCTGCGACCCTCGTGGTGCCACGAAGTATAATAAATACGCTGGAACGCATCCGCCCAAGGATCGTCTTTTAGAAGTTTCTTTTCCTTAAGCTCTTTTAGCATCTTAGTCGCTTCGTCGTTGTAAACGTTATATAGAAGTACCTGCTTATCGCCCACCTCAAAGAAATTATTCGTGTGGGTGCTTGCATGGCACTCTTTGCAGACTTGCTTCATCTCAGCACGCGCTGCCTCAGGACCGTTTAGGTTACCTGCCAAAGGATTACCAATGTTTAACTTGCCGGTATTTAAAAACTCGCTTACCGCGGTCTCATTACCGCCGGTGCGTAGATTGCTCTTAGGCTGCCACAAATTCCACTTCAAGCGTTGAGATACATTGTGAGTGGAGTTTAGATCGCCTACACCGCCGCTAATATGGCAGGTCGCGCATGTAGGGGCGCGGTAGTCAGGAACTGCCCAAGTACCAGGAGCGCTGTCAAATTTCCACTCATTGCCTTCAGCGTTAAATACGTGTCCGTGCATTGAGTTGTTGTAAATTTCGATATCCGGATGATCAGGTCCTAAGTGGCAAGATGCGCAAGCAGCAGGCTTACGAGCTTCGGCGATCGAAAATTTATGACCCGAGTGGCACGATTTGCATCCGCCTACGCCACCGTCCGGATAAACCGTACCGATGCCATATATAGGCCAGGTCTCTTTGGTAGGCTTGTTATGCTCGTCCATTTTAACGACGCTGCCGTGGCATTGAGAGCAGCCGGTAATATCAGGCGCGTGTTTAAGATCAGGGATATCACGTCCTTCGTAGTGATACATTAGATCAACTATTCCTTTGTTGGCTTGCATCTGCATAGCACCTCTTGCGTGACCGCTGTTTTCAAACTCTTTAACCTCGTTGCTGTGGCATTTAGCACAGGTTTTTGGGCTAACTAGCACCGAAATATGATTGTCTGTGTCTTTCGGATGCGGCTCTTTAGCTGCCATAGGGCTATCTGCTGGCTGCGAGTGGCAGTCGGTACAGCTAACGCCTACGTGAGCGTGGCGGCTCATCTTCCAATCCGCAACGACGCCCGGAGTTTTTTCGGCATGGCACTCGACGCAGCGTCTAGCTAGCGGCGTAAGCTGCCTATTTACCTTTAAATTCTTCGTAAGACTAACGTTTACGGAATTGCTTACGTTCGCGTCCGACGCGGACATATTCGCATGCTGCGCGGGCATTTCTGCGAATGCAAACGATGCGATACAGGCTATTAAAATAGCGACTTTTTTTAGCATTGCTTCTCCTTTACTTGGTTTTGTTATTTTCTCGGTTGTATTTATCCCAATATTTGGTGATCTCTATACCCATATTTTTGTGGCCGACGTTTTCGTGGCACTGCACACAGGTTTTGCCGGTAGTGCCCGCAAAATAATCCCTATGCGCGAGCCAGGCTTTATTTACTTGATTATTTTGCTCTTTTAAATTTCGATGGCAGCTCAGGCAGCCGCTCTCATAAACGAAATGATTTCGCTCCTTGCGTTTTTCTTGCCAGTCGATCTTATCTGCGTCGGTAAAGACCGTCTTGTAGACATCATTTGCGGAGGTTAGAGCCTTGGTCCAAAGATACATAAAGGTATTTTCATGAGAGACGTGACAGGCGACGCAATCGGCCTTGAAACCTTGCGGGTTATTGCCGCCGTGAACGTCGTTGTGAAAGGCGTTTGCCATCGGCTGCATCGTATGACAGGATACGCAGAATTTATCGGTGCCCGTAAGGTGAACCATCTCTGCGATCCCAAGAGAAAGTATCATTCCTATAAGCACACAAGCGCCCACGAGCAGCACAAGAGTTTTCTTTTTCATAGGTTTCCTTGATTTTAAAATTTCTTCGCAAAATTTTTAGTATTTGATAATTCGAAAAGTGGTATTTTATTATAAAAAGATTAAAAGTCGCTTATTTTCTAGCCTTTTGTTAAAATTTATTAAATGAAGATAAAATTTTAAACTAAGTTTTTAGTTTAACGGAATATAATCCATTAAAATTTCAATACAAGGAGAGATCATGAAAACGATCCAAGCGGCTGAGATTACCAAAGTAGTCAGCGAGCTTTGTAAAAAAGCCTGTTATCAAGTCACGCCAGATATGCGCGCGGCATTTGAGAAAGCGCGCGAGAACGAGACTTCGCCTATCGGCAAAGATATCTTAGGCAAGCTCTTACAAAATGCCGATTTGGCGGCGAAAGAGGTCGCGCCGATCTGCCAAGATACCGGTATGACAGTGGTTTTTGTCGAACTCGGTCAGGACGTGCATATCGAGGGCGGATATTTAGAGGATGCTATCAACGCAGGCGTCGCGGATGGCTACGTAGGCGGCTATCTGCGCAAATCCGTGGTCGCAGAGCCGCTTTTTGAGCGAAAAAACACCACGAACAATACCCCCGCGGTCATCAATACCCGCATCGTCCCCGGCGACAAGCTTAAGATCAAAGTAGCCCCAAAAGGCTTCGGTAGCGAAAACAAATCGGTGTTAAAAATGCTCGTACCGGCAGACGGCATCGAGGGGGTAAAAAAAGTATTTTTAGAGGCGGTTAAATACGCAGGCCCTAACGCTTGCCCTCCTATGGTCGTAGGCGTCGGTATCGGCGGCACGATGGATAAGGCGGCGCTTTTGGCCAAGCAAGCCGCGGTTCGCTCGATCGACAGCAGAAATCCCGACGAGCGCTACGCCAAGCTAGAGGATGAATTATTGGAGATGGCGCGCGCTACGGGCGTCGGTCCGCAGGGTTTGGGCGGCATAAATACCGCCGTTAAGGTAAATGTAGAGTGGTATCCGACCCACATAGCAGGGCTTCCGGTCGCCGTTAATATCAACTGCCACGCGGCTCGCCATGCCGATGCCGAACTATAAGGAGGAAATCATGTCAGAAGTTAAAAGAATTACCGCGCCTTTCGATAAAAGCGTAGTAAAAAGCCTAAAGGCGGGCGATAACGTCCTAATCAGCGGCACCATCATCGCAGCTCGCGATGCCGCACACAAGGCTCTAACCGAAACTCTCGCTCGCGGCGAGAAGCTACCCGTAAACTTAGCCGGCGAGACGATATATTATCTGGGGCCGACCCCTGCCAAACCGGGTCAGGCTATCGGCGCTGCAGGACCTACGACTAGCGGACGCATGGATAAATATACTCCGACGATGATAAACGAAGTCGGCATCAACGGCATGATCGGCAAGGGCTACCGCAGCGACGCCGTCGTAGAGGCGATGAAAAAATCAGGCTGCGTCTATATGGTCGCTATCGGCGGAGCGGGCGCGCTAATCAGCCAAAGTATCAAAAAATATGAAGTATTAGCCTATCCCGAGCTCGGCCCCGAGGCGGTTGCGCGACTTACCGTAGAGGATTTTCCGGCTATCGTAGCGATCGACAGCGAGGGCAATAACTTCTACGAAGTCGGACAGGCACCTTATAGAAAAATTTAAATTTTGCTAGCGGCGTCCGCGCGGCGCTTTTTGCGGCGCGAGCGCCCGTAAATTTATCGGCGTTCGCTCGGGCACCCTAAATTTCGCAGCATAATCTGCGGCGTTTGTTTCGCGAAATTTTACGACGCGGCGTAGTGAAATTTTATCTCTCTTACGGCACGGAATTTTTAAAATTTCGTGCCGCTTAAATTTCTACCAAAATTCCGCCTTTGCTTCATTTAGACGATCCGCCGCTAAAATTTAACCATAAATTTACGCAAGTCTAAATTTTAAAATTTCGTCGCCGTTCCTAAGCAAATTTAAAGCTCGCTAGCGCCATAATCGGATTTAAATTTTAGGAGGGGCGATTGAGCGCGAGCGAGCTGGAGCAGATCAGACTGGGGCTTTTGTATAAGGCGAAAAGAAATACGATCTTCGCGGCGGCGTGCATGCTCGGCTACGGCGCGTTTTCGGTATGCAAACTGCGCGACGGAGGAAGCATAGAAGATTTGGCGTTTTTTATCGGATTATTCGCAGTTGTTATTATCATGGTTATTTTGTTCGATCAAACCCCCATAAAAGCTACGATAATCCAAGCCGCGGGTCTTTTTATAATATGCCTATTTTTAGTTGATTTACAAAATCGCCCCACGATTTCCAAATATATCTTACTCGCGATTATAATTTTAATCTTGGCTGCTTCTGGCTTATTCGTATTATTTAGAATCTTTAAACGAGATTATTCGGTAAAATTTCGGCGCGCTTTTAAAGAGCACTATCTAATGCCCTATTTTAAGGCGTTCGGCTATCGATATGAAATTTCAGGTGATATCGATCCCGCCAAACTCAAGCTCTCCGGGCTCTTTTTTCGACTAGACAGATACTTATACGGCAATGACAGGGTCTCGGGCGTTTATGACGGCGTGAGGTTTGCGTTTTGCGATGTGAAATTGTTTAATAGAATTTTGGAAAGTGAAATCCTAGACACCTTTTTCTACGCGGAATTTAACAAACGCATAAGCGCCAAAACCCTGATCTTTCCCGCTTGCGCCGGCGCGCCGAACACCCTCGGGCTAAAAAAGATCGATATGGACGATGCGGAGTTTAACACCGCCTTCGCCGTGTATTGCGAGGATGCGGCAGGCGCGATGTATATTCTGACGCCCGCCTTTATGCGGAGGCTCTTGCGCTTCGCAGACGCCGTGGCCGCGCCCGTTAGCCTTAGCTTCGCAGATAGCAAAATTTATATTTTCGTAAATACGGGGCGCGATAATTTCGAGCCCGACATAGACGAAAGCGTGCTACGCCACGACCCTGCCGCGTTAATCAAGCGCGAGCTTTCGCATTTTTTAGCGATCGTAAAAAACCTAAAACTAAACGAAAGAATTTGGAGCTAGCGGACGGGCGGCTCGCCGCAGTTTGGCACACTACAGCCCATGCTCCGTGCTGCGGTTTCGCACGCCTTAAAATTCTACGCGTTTTGAAATTTAAAATTTTAATCCACACCGAGGAATTCTGCACCGCAAAATTTAAAATTCTGAAATTAAAATTTCGTGCCTTGAAATTCTACGCTTTAACATTTAGAATTTTAAAATTTCGCGACCGAAACCTTACGCGCCTGAAATTTGAAATTTTGCTGCGCTTTTAAATTTACGATCCCAAAGCCTTGAAATTTAAAATCCAAATCCGCTCGCTGCGGAATTCTGCGAAATTGCGAAATTTGAAATTCCTTGAAGTTGCAAAATTCCGCGAGGTTGTCGCTTGAAATTCGCCTTTCAAAGCATAAGGCTAAGCAGCAGCAAAAATCCGATGAAGTTTAGGGCGTTGCCGAAGGAGCCGCCGATGTGATCGCCGAGCCGCGTCAGCACGAGCGCGCCGCCTAGACGCAGACCTATTTGTAGCGCCACGCTCACGATAAAATCCACTACGCGCCGAAGTCCGCTGCGCGTATCGCCGAGCTTCATGCCGCGGCTTTGATTCCAAAGCCCGCTTACGCGGTAGTCTTTGTAGCGAGCGCGGAGAATATCGCCGTTTTGCAGATCAAAGCTCCGCGAGGCGTCCTTTGCCTTGACGGATACCGCGGCTTCGGCGGAGCGGACGGAATTCGCGGAATTCGCTGCACCAACGTAATTTGCCGAGCGAGCGGGGTTTAATACGCTCGCAGAATTTTCTACGCAGGCGGAATTCAATGCGCTCGCAGAATTCTTTGATTTCGCAAAATTCTTAACGCTAGTAGAATTTGCGGAATTTTCTGCGTCTAAATTCTTAAATTTCATGCAATTCTCGCCGCCTGCGAGCTCCGCTAAATTTTGATCTGCGTGTGGCCCACCGGAGACGATCTGCCGCTTGCTGTCGCCCGATAAATACAGCCCGTCCAGCGCGAAGCCATAATAATAAACGTCGCCGCTTTGCAGCACGCGCACGCCGCTAGCATAGCCCTCCGCTTCACCGCTTCGCTTGGGCTCTTTGGAGTGCGCGAGAGCCGCAAATATACGCCCGAACTTTGCGGCGCGCCAGTCTCTTCGCATAAACCTAAAGCTGCAATACGCAAAAGGCGCGAGGATGAGCAGGGATAGCAGTCCCGCAGGAGCCCTTGCATCAAAGATAAAGATTATGCAGTAGATGCTCATCGCGGCTAGCGCTACACCGAAGGCTGCGAATATCGCGGAGAGTACCGTGCTACCGGCGTCCCTCCAGCGCTGCGCGCCTAGGCTTAGATTAACGAAATCTAGCGGAAGGGCGGAAGCGGCGGGGTTTGCCGAAGCGCCGTCACGGCTCTCGCGGGTAGAATTTAAAGAGGCGGAGCCGCTGAAATTCTTGCAATTTAAATTCGAAGCATAAGGCTCCGTATCGGCGCTCGCCCGCTCGTTAGAGCCTTTGCGGATTAGGCCCAAAGCGGCGGAATTTATGTCGCTGCGATCTTTGCCCACTAAATCAGATACCGCAGAATTTTGGCGCACGCTTGCCGCGGTATCGCTATGTGCATCGCAGTCTAAATTTGCGACAGTGGAATTTCCGCTGTTTAGAGCTTCGCAACTAGGGCGCAGCATGGAATTTTCGCCGCTTAAATCGGCGCCGCTTAAAGCGCTGCGGCTGGAATTTAAGCCTCTCAAAGCTTCGCGGTCGGAATTTAAGCTTGAAGCCTCATATATCACCGCCAGCTCGTCGCCCTCGCGTATCGGCAGATAAAGTCCGTCGCGCCTTAAGTCCAAATTTCCCGCAAAGCGCAAGCACTCCAGCGTAAAGCTAAATTTCGCCGTGTCTGCAGCCGCGGACTCTAGCTTTAAATCCCTGACCGTGCCGCGAGCAAGTTTGATCTGCTGCGGTGAAAGAAATTTAGCAAATCCCATGCGCGCCTTTCAGATCATGCAAAATTTCGCTCCCTTTATTTCGCGGCGGATTTTTTGCGGATCTGGATATTGATGAGTTCTACTAGCAGCGAAAACGCCATCGAGAAGTAGATGTAGCCCTTAGGTATGTGAAAGCCCAGCCCGTCGGCGATCAGCGAGACGCCCACCAAAATCAAAAACGCAAGCGCTAAAATTTTGATCGTCTGGTTTGCGTCCACGAAGTGCGCGATCGCGCCGCTAGCGAGCATCATCACGCCCACGGCGATGATCACTGCGAGGATCATCACGGGTAGGTGCTGTGCCATACCCACGGCGGTGATGACACTGTCGAGCGAAAAGATGATGTCCAAAACGGCGATCTGCACGAGCGTGCCGCCGAAGCTTGCCTTGCCGCTGCTAGCGCTGCGCTCGTGTGCCTCGCCCGTGGCGCTGGAGTGGATCTCGAGCGTGGATTTGACGAGCAGAAATAATCCACCGCCGATCAGCACGAGATCGCGTCCGCTAAAATCGCGCGCAAGCACGCTAAATAGCGGCTTGGTTAGCCCCATGATCCAGCTTAGGCTAAGAAGCAGCAGTATGCGCGTGATCATAGCAAGCGCGAGTCCCATTATACGGGCGCGTCCGCGCTGCGCCTCGGGCAAACGGCCGCACAAAATCGCGATAAAGATGATATTGTCGATGCCAAGCACGATCTCAAGCCCCGTGAGCGTCGCCAGGCTGATCCATGCCTCGGGTGAGGCGATCCATTCAAACATCGGTTTCCTTTGGGTGAAATTTAAGCCGTGATGATAGCGAAAGTTTGGTTAAAATTTCTAAATTTTACCGCCTTCGTGCGCGAAACTGCGCGAGGATTTAGGCGATGCTATGCGGACGAGCTATCTTAGAATTTTACCGCAAATCTATTTCGCTAAAAGGCGCAAAGCGCGGCATGCGCGGCAGAATTACGGCGCGTGGAATTTCGCGGATTGAGAGAACGGAATTTTGGTGGCGAAATTTTAAAATTTAGGCTCTAAATTTATACGTTTTTAAGCGGGGGGGGGGGGGGGGGTAGCATTATTTTTAAAATTTATAAAAAAAGCAGAAAAATTAAAAATTCACAAGGTTTCGCGCTTTCGACGTTTTTTTTAAAACGATGCGGCCCATACCAAATAGAGCATTTGAAAA
>CAUQWV010000014.1:0-58235 GCA_963522285.1 uncultured Campylobacter sp. | reverse complement strand
GCAAAGCTAAGCGTGAGAGTGCGTTTGGCGCGCGTAATCGCTACGTATGCGAGCCTACGCTCCTCCTCGATGTCATTGCTGTCGCCCAAAAGCGGGAAAAAGCCCTCCTCTAGTCCGATTACGAAAAGATGCTCGAACTCAAGCCCTTTGCTCGCGTGCACGCTCATTATGTTTATCGCATCGCCCATAATGGCGTCCTGATCGCTAAGAAGGCTTAGCTCGTTTAAAAATTCCGCCAGATCAAAATCGGGCTTATTGCTAGCTTCATCCTTTAGCATAGCCAAAAACTCGTCGATGTTCGCTACCCGGTCGGCGCCGTCCGGAAGCGAGGCGTAGTAAGCCTTTAGTCCGAAAGTGGGCTCCAATGCCTCTATTTTTTTGATAGTATCGGCTAGCGCGGAAATAGAAGCGATGCCGCTTTTAAGCTCCGCTAGAGCCTGCGCCGCCTTGGCGCTAAGCCCCGCATCAGGCTCGCTAAACGCGTCGAATAAACTGATAAGTCGCAGGCGCGAAAGCTCCTCGAGCTTTGCTAGCGAGACCTTGCCGATGCCGCGCTTGGGTACGTTTATGATCCGCCTCATCGAAAAGTCGTCGTGCTCGTCGTTTACTAAGCGCAGATAGGCGATCGTATCCTTGATTTCGGCGCGCTCGTAAAATTTCACGCCGCCTACCATTTTGTACGGGATTTTGGCGCGATTCAGCCCCTCTTCCAGCGCGCGCGAAAGAGCGTTTACGCGGTAAAGCACGGCGATTTGAGAGGGCGCTACGCCGCTTGAAAGCAGCTTTTTGATAGCTTCTGCAATCTTTGCCGCCTCGATACTCTCCTCGTCCGAACGCAAAATTTCGATCTTTTCGCCGCCGCCGTTCATGCTAGTAAGGCTCTTGCCGAGGCGGTTTTTATTATGCGAGATGAGCTCGTTGGCGGCATTTAAAATTTCATCCGTGGAGCGGTAGTTCTGTTCGAGTTTGATAAATTTCACGTTTGAGAACTGATCTTTAAAATTTAGAATATTTTCTATCCGCGCGCCGCGCCAGCCGTAGATACTCTGATCGTCATCGCCCACTACCGCGAGGTTTTCGTGCTCGGTACAAAGCCTTTGCAGCAGCTTGAATTGAATGTCGTTGGTATCCTGATACTCATCGACCGTGATATAGGCGTAGCGGCGCGAAATTTCATCGCATAGCCGCTCATTCGCGCTTAAAATTTTATACGGCAAGATCAGCAGATCATCGAAATCCACCAGATTATTCGCCGCCAAATACGCCTCGTAGCACTTATACGCATCAGCGCAATGCGCGTAAAATCCGCTATACATCCTGCTTAGCTCGTCATCTTCGCCCTTTAGAAGCTCGTCAATATCTTTGGGGCCGATCAGAGAATTTTTGTAGGTTGAAATTTTAGCCGCCAATAGCGACGTGGGCAAATTTATCTCAAAGCCCTTGATGATCTTTTTCTTATCGTCGGTATCGATTACTTGGAAGTTTGCGCTGCGCCCAAGCTCGCTAATATGAAATTTCAAAAACAAAAGCCCGAATTTATGAAAGGTGCACAGAAGCGGCATGCTGCTTAAATTTAGCCCGCTTATCAGATTAAGCGCTCGCGAACGCATCTCGGCGGCGGCTTTGTTCGTAAACGTAAGCGTGAGAGTATTTTCCGCAGGCACGCCGTTTGATAGCAGATAGGCAAGGCGCGCGGTGATCGTTTTGGTTTTGCCGCTACCAGCACCCGCTAAGATTAGCATCGCTCCGTCCACGTGGCTCGCAGCCTCGCGCTGAGCGGGGTTAAGACCTTCTAAAATATCACTCATTTTGAGAAAATTTTACGCGATTTTTCGCGTTTAAGCCACTCGGACTCGGGCTGGGAGAAATTTACCGCGATGGGCTTGCCGTCCACGACGATCTGCAAGACCGCGTAAAACGGCACGCTAAGCGTGCTTGCAAAATCCTGCGGCCCAAAGCCCGCCTCGAAAACCAGCTCATCCTTGCTAAGGTGCGCGCTAGAGAGCGTGTATTCCTCCAGCTGCAAAAAGATCGCGGGCATTTTGAAGCTTTTTAAAATTTCCTCCGGCAGCGGCGGGTCAAATTTTATCTGATCCGTCCTCGCAACGATGCCAAATCCATATCCAAGAGCCAAAACATAGTCCAAAACCGCGCCTATATGCGCACTGCTCGCAGCGATAAATTTATCGTCTTTTAAAATTTTATCTATCATCCTAACCCCTCACAAACCCATCTACAAGCGTCGCGACCTGCTCTATGCCGATGCGCCAAAACTCGCTTTTATTGATGTTAAAGCCGAATTTTGCCACCAGCTTTTGCGGCGCGTCGCTGCCGCCCGAGCTTAAAAACTCGGTATAAATTTGAACGAAATTTTCGAGCCTACCGCTCTTATACAGCCCGTAAAGCGCGAGCACCAAAAGCTGCGCGTAGGCGTAGGAGTAGCAGTAAAACGGCGTGTGAACGAAGTGCGGGATGTAGCTCCACCAGCTTTTATAATGATCCTGCAAGATTAGCTCGCCCGCAAACATCTTGCGCGACTCCTCCATCCAAAGCTCACCCACCTGCTCAACGCTTAACTCATCCGCGCTCGCATGCACGCGTCGCTCAAAGGTCGTAAATCCGATCTGGCGGTAAAGCGTCGCGAAGATATCCTCGATCTTTGCCGCGAGCATCGCTCTTAGCGCGGTCTTATCGCTTGCGGCCTGCGAGGGCGTATCCGTATCGCGCGCTGCAAGCTCGCACGAACCCGCAGAGTCTTGCGAGGCGGAGTTTTTTACGGCGCACTCGTTTGGAATTTCACCGCCCTGAGCCTCTTGCGAAGCGCTGCGTTTAAAATTTTGCGAGCCGTCCGAGGCGGCGTCGCTTTTTAATTTTGACGAGCCGTTTAAATTTGAAAAATTTTCGCGCATATAATCAAACACCAGCATCTCGCAGAAAACCGACGCAGTCTCCGCCGTCGTTAGCGGCGTGAAGGAGTTAAAATAGCCCACGCCGTAGCTTAGATACTGATGTATCGCGTGCCCCAGCTCGTGCGCGAGGGTAAATACGTCGCGGCGCTTGCGGGTAAAATTTAAAAGCACGAAAGGGTGCGTATCGCGCGAGCCTGAATGCGAAAATGCGCCGCTTTGCTTATTTTGCGCGGGCATCGCGTCGATCCAGTTTCGCTCAAACGCGATCAGCGCGATCTGCTTAAATTTCGGGCTAAATTTTTCAAACGCCGCTAGCACGATCTGCTTAGCCTGCTCGAAGCTAAACTCGCTCTCATCGCCGCCAAGCGGCGCGTATCTGTCGTAATCATACAGCGCGTCGTAGCCTAAAATTTCGTGCTTTTTGGCGTAAAATTTGCCGACCAGAGCGAAGCTTCGCTCCGCTTCTGCGATCAGTGCATCGACGCTTGCGATGTTTATCTGATTTTCCTCGTGCATCACCGCCTCGGCCTTATCGTAGCCGCGCAGCTCGCAGCGGATTTTAAGATCGGTTTTGATCATATTGTAGATGTAACCAAGCAGGTGGGAGTTCTGCTCTAGCACCGCACTTAGCGAGGCTGCGGCGTCCTTTCGCACTTCGCGATCAGAGCTATGAAGCAGGCTTAAAATTTCCTCTTCGCCAAGCTTGCGCCCGCGAAAATCAAAGCTCATCCGCGCCATGCTCTCGTCAAAAAGTCGCGAAAACGCCTCGCCGCTTACGGGCGAAGTTTTTAAAAGCACGCTTTCTTGCGGCAGGCTTAGCTGATGGGCCTTGCGCTGCTTAAGCAGGCTCAAATAATATCTAAATCTCCCGCCTCCTGCGATAAACTCGTCCTGTTTTGCGGCGTCAAGCTCGTTAAACTCGAGCTCGAAAAAAAGCAGGCTCTGCGAAATATCGTTGCAAACCTGCTCCGTCTTGGCTTGCTGCGCCCCAAGGCTCGTATCTCGCGCAAAGCTAAGATGCGCGAAGCTCATTATCTTGCCGATCTGCTCGCTGATGCTCTCATAAAGCTCAAGCGCGTCTAAAAACTCCTCCGCGTTAAGAGCGCGCAGCTTATCTTTAAATTTAAGCTCAAAATCCCTAGCCTGCGCAGCCGCGCTATCTATCGCGCCGCTGAATTCCGCTTCGTTTGCAAACAGCTCGCCTAAATTCCAATTCATCGATTTCCTTTTAAAATTTTTGGATAATTTTATCAAAAAAGAATAAGTAAAATTTTAAAAACCGCGAGATCCGCCGCCATAGCGGAAATCGCGGTAAATTTTAAAGTGAGTTATTTTTGCATACTTTGCGACGCGATCGCCGTAAAAATCACGTCGGTGGAGCTATTGATCGCGGTTTCTACCGAGTCTTGAATTACGCCGATGATAAAGCCGATCGCGACTACTTGCATTGCGATGTCGTTTGAGATATTAAAGAGCGAGCACGCAAGCGGTATCAGCATCAATGAGCCGCCTGGCACGCCGCTAGCGCCGCACGCACCGACCGCCGAAACCACGCAAAGCAGTAGCGCCGTCCAAAAATCGGGGCGCACGCCGAGCGTATGAGCCGCGGCAAGCGCCAAAATCGCGATTACCACCGCAGCGCCCGCCATATTTATCGTAGCTCCCAAAGGGATCGAGATCGAGCTTAACTCGTCGCTGATGCCGAGCTTTTTACATAAATTTAAATTTACGGGGATATTCGCCGCCGAGCTGCGGGTGAAAAACGCCGTGAGGCCGCTTTCGCGCAGGCAGGTAAATACGAGCGGATATGGATTTTTCTTAATCACCGCAAAGACGATGAGCGGATTTACCACGAAGGCTACGAACGCCATCGCGCCTACTAGCACGACTACGATTCGTACGTATCCAAGCAGCGCATCGACGCCGGTTTGATACACGGTAGAAGCCACTAGACCGAAAATTCCAAACGGCGCGAGCTGGATTACAAACTGCACGATTTTGGTTACCGCTTCGCTCAGATCGGTAAAAATTTTCTTTGTTTCATTAGTACAAAATTTAAGCGCGACGCCAAGACCTATCGCCCAGGTTAAAATTCCTACGTAGTTTCCGTGCGCGATAGCGTTTAGCGGATTATCTACGACCTTAAAAAGCAGATCTTTTAGCACGATCCAAACGCTTGCAGGGACCGCATTTTCTGCCGCGCCGACATTGCTTAGAGCAAGCTGCGTCGGAAATAAAAAGCTAGCTGCTACCCCCACGCACGAGGCTAAAAAGGTGCCTACGATATATAGGACGACCACGCGTTTTAAGCCGCTTGCGCTGCCGTATTGTTTATTTACGATCGAGCTTAAAATCAAGATAAAAACTAAAATCGGAGCTACCGCTTTAAGGGCGCCTACGAATAAATTTCCTAAAATTTCCGCAAAAGCTACTACGTTTATTAAAAACGAAGTGTGCTCTGCCGCAATATCGCCCGCCGCCGAACGCGCAGTAAAGCCCAAAATAGCGCCTATTATCAAGCCGGTAACTATGCGCAGAACTAGATTTTTATCTTTGTAGCTGGCTACTAATTTTTGAATCGAACTCATTTTTTACCTTTCAATCAAAACATCGTTTGAAATATATCGAAATTTTATTTAAGCACATTTAAATTTGGGCGGAATTTCGTAATTTTTAGTCAATCTTAAAACCTCGTTAGATAAAATGCCCCGAAATTTTAATTAGGAGCAGATATGTATCTATTTACCAGCGAGGTCGTAAGCCCGGGGCATCCCGATAAATGCGCCGATATCATCGCAGACAGCATTGTGGATGAAATTTTAAAGCAAGATCCCAACGGGCGCGTCGCGGCGGAGGTTTTCATAGCAGGCAAACACGTAGTAATCGGCGGCGAAGTAAACGCCAAGATCGATTTTACCCATGACGATTACCGCCACATCGTAAAAGGCGCGCTTAGCGAGATCGGCTACAACGACAACCCCTACTTTACGCGCGCACAGTGCCTGCATCCGCAGGATCTGCAAGTAGACGTATTTTTAAACCAGCAAAGCCCCGACATCAACCAAGGCGTCGATCAAGAGGGCGGCGAGATCGGCGCGGGAGATCAGGGCATAATGTTCGGCTTCGCAAGTTGCGAGACGAAAAATTTTATGCCGGCGGCGATCACCTACGCAAGAGCTCTTTGCGATCACGTTTACGCCTATGCAAAGTCTCATCCTAACGAGCTTGGCGTCGATATTAAGACGCAGGTTAGCGTCGATTACGGCACGAAGAGCAATTTTGAGGAGTGCAAGCCGCAAAGCATCCATACGATCGTGGTTTCCGCGCCATGCGTCGAGAGCATGAGTATCGAGCGCGTCCGAGATCTGATCGGAAATTTAATCGATTCGGCGGGGCTTCCGAAGGAACTTTACGACAAAAGTAAGACTATCATCTACATCAATCCTACCGGCCGCTACGTAAATCACAGCTCACTTCACGACAGCGGCCTAACGGGGCGCAAACTAATCGTCGATAGCTTCGGTGGCTACAGCCCGATCGGCGGCGGCGCTCAAAGTAGCAAAGACTACACCAAGGTCGATCGTAGCGGGCTTTATGCGGCGCGCTACATCGCCAAAAACATCGTAGCGGCGGGGCTTGCGAAAAAATGCATCGTCCAGCTCAGCTACGCAATCGGCGTAGCTAAACCGGTAAGCGTCAGTGTCGATTGCATGGGGACGAATTTAGGCGCGGCGAGCGACGATGAGTTGTCCGCTTTCGTGCTTGAAAAATTCCCGCTCACTCCGCGCTGGATCATCGATAAATTCGGCCTTGATCGCCCCGGCAAAAGAAGCTTTCTCTACGCCGATGTCGCCGCACGCGGACAGGTCGGAAACGACGAATACCCGTGGGAGCAGCTCGATAGCGTGGAGCTTTTTAAGGCTTTGAAATAAAATTTTACGCTTTGCAATAGCGCCTTTTTAGCTTACGACATTCGCTAGGCTTGCAGCAGCGAGCCTAGCTCAATATTCTACGCGGCTTTGCATGTCGCGTAATTTTATCGCGCGCCCAAAAGTAGTGTTGCGGCAAAATTCTCCATCAAAATTCTAAGCCGTGAAATTTAAGAGTTTTCGCCGGTAGAATTGAATTTTAAAAATTTTAGGCGCAGCTCGCGCAGAATTTTAAAATTTACGCGGTGAAATCCCAAGGCTGAGCCCGTCTAGTTTATGATAAATTCTAACTAGAGCAGGCTTTAAAAGAATTTGCACACAAGCTTTTAAATTTACAATCGCTTAAAACGAAATTTGACCTACAAAATTTTTTCTAACGCGCTTTTTACTTAATCTCCGAAGGAAAAAATTTTAAATTCTCCTTACTTGTGATGTTTAAGCGTATAAATTTTAAAATTTTGCATTTTATTTGAAGTTTGCCGCTTTTTTATATAGAAAGAAAACCCAAAGCAAATTTCATTTAAAAGTGGTATCGGCAAGACAAAAACATTAAAATTTTAAAATGTGGAATTTATGAACGCTACTGATTTAAAATCTCAGATTGGCACGCTTCGCCAAAGCTCCTCCGCTAACTACGTAAAATGAAAAAGCAAGATTAAATTCTCTCCCGCACAATGTCGCCCGCAAACGAGCACGGCGGAATATCAAGCTTAAATAACGCAAAAGATAAAAGAATAAAGCAAAAATAGAAGAGGCTTGGAGCTTGATAAAATTCTAGCTTTGTACGGCGGCGACCTAGCAGCTTTTAAATTGGGCTTTAAACGCAGTGATTCGAATTACGCGCCTTAACTTAAATGCTAAAGTGGCGATAAAATTTCATCGCCACTTTCATAAATTAAAATTTTAAAGATACTGCCAAACTACGCAGCTGCAAATAAGCAAATCGCCCGCACTTCGCCTGAATCTCTTAAATCGCCGACCGAATTTAAGCCGCTTCTTGACTTGATGCTAGGTTTTGATACGTAACTTAAAAGCGAAGCGCTATTTCGTCTGATTATCCTCGTTTTTTGGTGCGGCAGTGCTTGCATTTATCTCGCTGGCTGCGCTATTTACGGGCTCAGGAACAGAGATTTTTTTCACTGAAGCGGTGAAATTCTGCTCGGCTTCAACGTCGCCAGTTTTTTCGATATATGTAAAATCACCCATCTTAGTCCACGTTCTAGCTTTAGCTAAAAACGCCTTTTGGCTCTCCCAAATCTCTTTGAAATCGGGATTTTTCTCGCTTTCTTCGGCTAAAATTTCATCCGTCGCCTTGCGAAGCGCACGCATGATCTCGGGCGAAAAAGAGCGAATCTGAACGTTTGGATATTTCTTTTTGATCTCGTCCCAAATTATTACGTTTTTATAAAACGTCTCGTTTTCTGCGTATTCGCGCGCCTTTGCGATCGAAGCCTCTAGGATATTTTGCAAGTCCTTAGGAAGCTTCTGCCAAGTTTGTAGATTTATCACGATCTGCTGCTCGCTAGCGGGTTCTTGCCATCCCGTATAATAGTAATTTGCGACCTTATGAAAGCCTAGAGGTATATCAAAGCTGGGGCTTGCCCACTCGACCGCATCGATGGTGCCCATCTCTAGTGCCATATATAGCTCACCTACCGGTATCGTAGCGACTGCGACGCCAAGGCGGCTCATAACCTCCCCGCCAAAGCTTGGAATTCTAAATTTAAGCCCTTTTAGATCATCTAGCGTATTAATCTCTTTTTTAAACCAGCCACCCATCTGCATGCCGCTATTTAGGATATTAAAGACCTTTAGATTGCTTTTAGCATAGAATTTATCCGCTAGCTCCTTACCCCCGCCGAAGTAATACCAAGCGTGCTGCTCGTCTTTCGTCATACCAAAAGGCACGGTCGTAAACAGCATATTCGCGCTATTTTTGCCTTTATAATAGTAGCTCGCAGTATAGCCTAAATCGTATTGTCCGTTTTTAACCATATCATAGATCGCAAAAGGCGCTTTATGTTTGCTAGGCGCGTCGATGCTGATTTTCAGCCTGCCATCAGACATACTATCTGCAAGATCTGCCATACGCTTGGCGACATCGCCTACGATAGGCATACTAAGCTCGTAAGTCTGAGCTAGCTTAAGGCGATAAATTTTCTTATCCGCGCCCCACAGCGACGTGGCTATAATCAAACTTAATCCGACAAGAATCGATTTTTTCATATACTACTCCCAAAATGAAATGGTGCGAATTTTATATAAAATCATCTAAATTCACGCTTTTATAACTAGCTTTTAAGCGAAATTTTCGCACAATTGCAGCCAAATTCGATAAGGAAAGGGCATGCAAGAAAAACATTACGACGTAATCATCATAGGCGGCGGTATCACGGGCAGCGCGCTAGCGTACGTGCTGGCAGAATTTAGCGGGATCGAAAATATTGCTCTACTTGAAAAATATGAAGGGCTTGCGACGCTAAATTCTAAAGCCAGCGCAAACTCTCAGACGATTCATTGCGGCGACATCGAGACCAACTACGACCTGCAAAAAGCAACCGAAGTCAAGCGCAAGGCGGATATGATCGTGAAATATTGCCAAAAGCACGGATATGAGAATAAATTTTTATTTCAGGGGCAGAAAATGGCTCTTGGCGTGGGCGAAAGCGAGGTAGAGCTAATTAAAGAGCGCTTTGAGAAATTTAAAGAGCTTTATCCGTATCTGCAGCTTTTCGACAAGGAAGAGCTCAAAAAAATCGAGCCTAAGCTAGTTTTTGACGGGCGCGGCGAGGAGCGAGCGGAGGATATCGTAGCAATGGGCGTGCAATCGGGAGTTTACACGACGATCGATTACGGAGCGATGGCGAATTCTTTTGTGCAAAACGCTAAAAACATGGAGGGCAAAACTTGCGATCTGTACCTAAACACCGAAGTGCAAAACATCACTAAGGTAGGCGATAAGTTCTATATCCGCACAGCAAACAAACTCTCGCTAAGCTCCGATTTCGTAGTCGTAGATGCAGGCGCTCACTCGCTGTGGCTAGCGCACAAAATGGGGCTTGGGCAGGATCTTAGCACGATTTGCATTGCGGGCAGCTTCTATCTAACCAAGCAAAAGCTTCTAAACGGCAAGGTTTACATGGTGCAAAATCCAAAGCTTCCATTTGCCGCGCTTCACGGCGATCCGGATTTGCTCGCAGGCGGCTGCACGAGATTTGGCCCTACCGCGCTTACGATGCCGAAGCTCGAGCGCTACAAGGGCTGTCGTTCGGTGCCGGAATTTTTTCAATCATTAAATTTTGACATGGACGTAGCTAAGGTCATTTGGCAAAATTTTGGCGATAGCGAGGTAAGGGACTTCTTAATCCGCAATATAGGCTTTGAGATACCGATTTTAGGTAAAAAGCTTTTCGTCAAAAATGCGCGCAAGATCATACCTAGCATCCGCGAGGAGGATATTTACTACGCCAAGGGCTTTGGCGGCGTGCGCCCGCAAGTAATCTCACACTCGCAAAAAAAGCTGCTTTTAGGCGAAGCTAGAATAGGCGAAAATCCGGGGATTATCTTTAATATGACCCCGAGCCCCGGCGCTACGAGCTGCCTAGGCAACGCACTTCGCGACGCAAAAAGCGCTTGCGAATATTTGGGAGTGAGCTTTGATGATGCAAAATTTGACGCGGAAATGATGTAATAAAGAGGAATTTTTAAATTTCGCTCGGGCAAGAATTTTAAAATTTTACTTCGGTGAGGATTTTAGAATTTTGCTCGCGCTTCACATATATAGAGGATTTTAAAAATTTCATTCAAACGCGAATTTTTAGAATTTAACCCGCACCGCAAGCTATGAAATTTTAAAATTTCGCCGTGAAGACGTGAAGTAGAATTTTAAAATTCCCACCTGCCTGTAGAATTTTAAAATTTAGAAATTTCAAAATTTTGCGCAAAATTTCGCCCAATGCGGCGATAAATTTTAAATTTAAAGGAGAAAAGATGCTTAAAAAAACCAAAATTTTAGCGACCATCGGACCCGCAAGCGACAGTGAAGAGATGATGAGCGCGATGGTAAAGGCGGGCTGCAACGCCTTTAGGATGAACTTCAGCCACGGCACGCACGAGTATCACGAAGCAAATTTAAACAAAATTCGCGCCGTAGAAAAAAGCCTTGGCGTGCGTATAGGCGTATTTCAGGACATCAGCGGCCCAAAGATCCGCGTCGGCAAGCTTGAGGAAAATTTTAAACTAAAAGCGGGCGATAAAATCACCTTCCTTCCTCGCGAAATCATCGGCAAAAAGACCGCCCCGGGCGAATACGAGCTGTGTATCAACCACCCAGAAATTTTGCCGCTGATGAAGATGGGCGAGTTTATCTACCTCTACGACGGCTCGATCCGCGCCAAGGTAGTCGCGGTAAGCGAGCAAGGCGTGCGAGCGGTGCTCGAAAACGACGGCTTTTTAAGCTCGAATAAGGGGGTAAACTTCCCAAACACCCGCCTAAATATTGACGTCATCACGCAAAAAGACCTCGCAGATCTGCGCTGGGGCGCGGCGCACGGCGTAAATTTCGTAGGCATCTCCTTCGTACAGTCGCAAAACGACATCCTGCGCGTGCGCGAAATTTTAAACTCACTGGGCTCAAAAGCTAAAATTTACGCCAAGATCGAGAAATTCGACGCAGTAGAAAATATAGAGCAGATCATCGAAGCAAGCGACGGCATAATGGTCGCGCGCGGAGATCTGGGCATCGAGATGCCGTTTTATGAGATCCCGCGCATCCAAAAGCGCATCATAGCGTTAGCCAACGCCCGCTCAAAGCCAGTCATCACCGCCACGCAGATGATGCTTAGCATGACCGAGCACGAGCGCGCCACCAGAGCCGAGATCAGCGACGTCGCAAACGCCGTGCTAGACGGCACCGACGCCGTGATGCTAAGCGAGGAAAGCGCCATCGGCAAAAACCCCGCAGCCGTAGTCGCCGCGATGAGCGAGACGATCCGCGAGACCGAAAAGATCTATCCTTACGACAAATTTAACGATTACGACTTCTACGACGAGACCGATATGATCACTTCAAGCACCGCAGCTCTTGCCGCAAGGCTGGGCGCTGGCGCGATACTTTCGATCACAGGCTCGGGGCGCTCGGCGATCAAACTCGCACGTAACCGCGCTAAAATCGACATCATCGCAATCGCGCACGACGAGCAGACCGCGCACGCGCTAAGTCTCGTGTGGGGCGTAAATCCAGCGATGGTTAAGGAAAAAACGAGCATCAACTCGCTGCTCGCGCAAATCATAAGCGAGGCTCTGCAGCGCGGGCTCATCGAAGAAGGCGGCACCTACGTGATGACGGCGGGCTTTCAAAGCGGGCATCCCGGCAGCACCGACTATATCCGCATCATCAAAAAAGATCAGATCGATTTCTACCGCGATGCGGCAAAAACGGGTCTCCAGGATAAAATTTAAAAAATCAAAATGTCAAAGTTCATTAAAATCAAAGAATCGCGGTTAAATTTAACCCCTTGCTACGAACTAACGCCAAAAGAGGCGCGAGAGCTCGTCAGCATCGGTATCGCCGAGTGCGGCGAGATATATTTTCTATGCGAGGCTGCGGGCGAATACGTCATAAAATTTATGCAAGACGGGCGGCTGCGCGAGATAAAAACCGGCGCGGACGAAAACGGCTACCGCTTCGCCGTGCCCGTGGATTTTCCAAACCGTTGGGCGCTGCTAAACGCTCGCTCGCGCTACGATGAGAAGCTAAGACGCGGCGAGGAAAATTTAAAATTTATCGATGAGCTGGGCGCTCAGACGGGCAAAATTTGCGTGGGCGACGGCATAGCAAAGATCATAGCGCAGGACGGGCAGCTCTACGTTTCATATTTTGGCGACGGGCTCTTCGGCAACTTCGGCGGAGACGAGTGCGAACTCGCCGTTTGGAACGAGGCGGGCGAAAAGCTCTATGGATTTGACCTCAGCCGGATTCACGACTGCTACGCGATAAATCTATTTGGCGGCGCGTGCTACGCGCACTATTGCAGCAGCTTTGATTTCGTGCGTATCAAGGACGGGTAAGTCACGGCGTATACTCCAAAAATCAGTTCTTATAAACCGGGTTCCGCGGCTATGGAAACGTGCGAGCTAGAATTTTCAAAGAGCGATTATATTTTTGCGAGCCGCGACTTCGCGCTGAATGAGCGAAGCGTGCTGTTTTGCCGGGCCGATAACGACAAAGAAGAGCTGTTTTTGTTTAAATTTAAAGGCGAAACGCTACAATTCGACAGAAAAATCAGCCTAAATTTTCTCGGCGCAGACGGCTCGAAAAATAACAAAAATGAGGGCTGCAGCTCGTACGGAAACGGCGAATATTTAGCTCTTTTAAAAGGCGCCAAAATTTATAAAATTTGCGTGAGCGAGCTAAATTGAAATGTAAATTTAGCAGCTAACGGCGTTTAAATTTAGCCGCTGAAGCGTCGCGCTAAAGCCTGATCAAAAGAAAATAGAGCCGCCGCAAAAATTAAAATTTCGCAAAAATATATTCGTTAAAAATCAAGCTCGCGCTCTTAAATTTCAAGGTATAATTACGAGGAAATTTATAAAAATTTAACCAAAGGAGAGACCATGAAAAAATTTCGTTCACTGCTGCTGTGTGCGGCGGCGGCTGCGACTTTGAGCGCCCAGGGTGAGGATAAAGTGGAAAAAATCACTTCGATCGACATCTATGTTTCGCCGTTTTATTCGGCCAAGGAGGGCAAGCCCGAATACGTGCATGTTTACGAGCCGATCGACGGTCTGTTGATGAAAAACGACGTGGCGAGCCTAAAAAAGGCGATCAAAATCATCGAGGACGCCCCGGATATGGTCGCTTCGACCACGCTGATGACGGTCGCTGCACGCGCTTATGATCTGGGGCTCAAGGACGACGCAGTGTTTTGGTTCTACGCGGGCAAAAATCGATTCCTAACCTTCGCTCGCGTCATCGACATCAAGGACGAGATGTTTCGTGAAACTGAGTCCGCGAACGCGGCGTTTTTACAGCTCGTCGGCAACGCGGTAAATCCATACGCATTCTGCGATCTCGCTAAACAGCGCGATGCGGCGGCACGCGCTAGGGACTGGGTCAAGGCGCACCCGTATAAAGCGATATTTGATGAGAAATTTCCGTCTCGCTTCGCAGATCGCGCCGCCGCGCTCAAGGCAGCCGAGGAAAAAATGGATGCCGCGCTGCTTAGGCAGGACGAGTTTTTCGCAGACCCCGCTAAAAAGGCGGACTTCCTAGCCAAGCGCAAAGCAAATAACGCAGATAAGCGCTTCTGCGATTAGTATCGCCTAATCAGCGGCACTTTTTAAAAACCGGCATTATTTGAAATTTTTAGCTACCAAAAATTTAGTGTTGCATTTTTATCTCCTCAAACGGATCTGCGCGTGAATTTAAAATTTTATGATGTAGAATTTTATCGCGAACGGTACGCAGTGAAACTTTGATATAAATCAGCTCTAGATCTGTTTAAAATTTAGCAGAAGCTCGCACGCAATTCTATTTCGCATAAATTCTATCGACAACTAACACAAAATCAGATCTAAATATTGCTAAAATTCCAGCCGTTTGGCGACGTAAAATTCCACCGCTACCGCCTAAAAATCGAAGTTTTTTAAATTTAGCCGCGCAGCGAAATTTTATCCATTTTTATATACGAACATTATATAATTATCAAAAATTTTTTCCAAGGAGAGAGGATGAAAAAGCTCGCTACGATACTTGCGCTGCTCTGTGCGGCGGCGTTTGCCAAGGAGTATGAGTATATGGTGCAAAGCATGAGCTACGGCTCACTCGGGCAGCGCAAGGAAAGCACGTATCTAAGCTACGATGCGGCGGCGCGCAAGCTAGAGCAGGTAAGAGATACGAACTCCTCGGACGGCCTAGGCTCTAGCTACAAAGAGATCAGCTACTTTGACGAAAAGGGGGATATGGTTAAATTTGAAGTATTTAACCTCGATCTTAAAAGCGGCAAGTGGAAAAAAATAGAAGACTACACGGAAAGCGTCAAAGACGGTGTCACTACGCGCGAGAGCAATTCGATAGCAGATGACGGCACGCGCAATGCGAGCAAAACCGTCTCCAGCTACGACGGTAACGCGACGCAGGACGTGCGATATAAGTTTGCAAAGGGCAAATGGCAGAAAGATAGCATGAACAGATCCGTAAAAAACGCGTGGGATAAGGAGGAGCTTACGATAAGCTTTAAATGGGACGGCAAGAGCTGGCAGCCCAAAGATAAGACCGAAATTTTCTACGACGCCGTAGGAGAGATGAGCGGATACGTGAGCTACGAGTTTGTAAACGGCGCGTGGCAAAACAGCGAGCGAGAGATGCTTAACGGCGATCGAAACGGCAGCTACGAGCAGATCCGTAGCACTTTTCAAAACGGCGCGTGGCAAAACGCGACGATGAGTAAGCACGAGCTTGATGCCGCGAAGGGCGAGGGGACCGTTACGAGCTTCATCTGGAACGACGAGAAGGGCGCGTGGGATAATATGAGCAAACAAACCGTTATCAAGAAGGGAGCGGATCTTAATATGACCTCTTATCTGTGGGACGAGCGGCTTAAAGATTGGGTCAAAAGCTACTCAAACGGCGAAATTTACGATAAATCGGGCGAGCGACTACTAGAGCAAAGCTACGAATCAAATTCCAGCAGCGGCAAATACGTCTATAGCTACGACGAGCACGGCAGCAATACCGCGATGGATATCTACAAGCTTGACGCGAGCGGCAAATGGGTGCAAACGGGGCGCTCGGAGGCCACTTACGATACCCAAATCCCGGCTGATAGCGTGGGATACGGAGCCGCGCTGATGATGTTTGAGATGCCTAGCATCTATGCGATAACGAGCTTTAAGGAATTTAAGCTTAAAGACGGCAAGTCCGAGCTCATAACGGAGCAGACGTGGAAATATAAAAAGATAAAGTAGCGTTTGAAGATGCGTCGGTAAAATTTCGCGGCTAAATTTTACCTGCGCGGCCTTACGCGAACGTCGCGGTTAAATTTAGCGGACGTAGCAATATTCGTGCGAGTGCCGCGGTTAAAATTTAGCGGCATAGCGGTATTTATGCGAGAGTCGCGATTAAATTTAGCTAGCGCGGATGTTTCGTGCGACGCGTAAATTTTAAAATTTAAATCCTACGCGGCGGCAGGTCTGCACGCAGCGGCGGCAAAAGAAAAGGTTGAAAAATGATTTTACCCAGAGCGGCTATTTCGGCTTTAATTTCAGCGAGTATCTGTTTCGGCGTCGTAGAGGCGCAAGATCACGGCGCGGCAAGCGGACAAAAACAGACGATGCAGGGCGGCGAAAGAGATGACCAGACGCCCGCAGACAAGCAGAGCAACGAAATAAGCGCAACAAAGCGCGCAGACGAGCAAGGCGGCGAGGCGCAAAATTTTAAAACCAAAAGGCGCTATTTTCGTAGCTGTTCGTGTCTGCATAAACAAAAATCAAAGGGGCCCGCCTATCTCTACGATGAAATTTCGCAAGAGCAGGCCGAAAAATCGGCGAGCTATTTCATCGGCTATTTCAAAGAGGGCAAGCTAAGCCGCTATGAGAAAATTTACGAAGGCGAGAGAGCTTTTTCGAGCGAGGATATAAAGCGGTAGACGCGATTTAAAATTCAGATAAAGGAGCGGTCATGAGAGGTATTTTTAAAATTTCGCCCGAGGACGCGGCAGATTTTGCGGCGGCAAATTTAAAGGCGCGGGCGATTGTTTCGGCGGGCGCTTTTGGGGCGCAGACGGCGGTTTTAGCAGACAAGCTTCGGGCGCGGACGGCGGTTTTAGCAGGCTTTATTTTGGCGGCGACATTAACGCTTGCGATGCCTGCGGGCGCAACCGAGACGGGCGAGACGCACGAAACGGCATCAAATTTCAAAGCGCGAACGGATAAAATTTGCCTGCAAAAGATGAGCTACAAAACAGAGGGCGGCGCCGTGCCGCGCTACGAATATGAAGTGAGCCAAAACTACGACGCCAAAACCCGCCGCCTAGAAAAAATCTACAAAAAGAGCGGCGAAGAGGGGGTGTTCGTATCGAAAAGCTTTAGCAAATTTGACGAAGGCGGCGAGCGCGAGATCGAAAATGTCGAATACGATTGGGACGCAGATACAAACAAATTGCGCGAAACTGCGATGAGCAAGCAGGAGATCGCTGCTGACGGCTCGAAAATTTATTTCAGCCTGCAAAGCAAGGACGGCAAGCCGTACGAGGGTGAAAAAGTCGTCGAAAAGCGCGAAGGCAAAACGGAAATTTTGCAAAATTTCACGCTAAAAAAGGGCAGATGGACGCCGACGCACCTTACAAAAAGGATTGTCGATGAAAACGACAGAAACAATTTCGTAGCGACCTATGAATGGAACGCCAAAGCGAAAAAATGGGTGCCTTACGAAAAATCGATATATCACTACAACGGCGATGTTTACGCGGGCTCTGAAGGCTACGCATGGCGCGACAAATGGGTGCCGCTTACAAAACATACGGTCTTTACTGCCGCGTACGGGACGCGCAGCGAGATAAATTTTATATGGAATGACGGTGCCTGGCAGCGCGATGAAAAGATCTTGCGCAAAATCGAGCCTAAGCATAGGCGCTTTAGCGAGCTAAGATTGCGCTGGGATGCCGCAAAAAACGAGTGGAGAGAGTACTACAAAAACGTGCACGAGGAGACCGAGGAAAGCAGGCCTCTGCGCGAGCAAACCGTGCTTTGGCGCGAGGAGCTGCAGCGCTGGGAGGTCGTGTTTGAAAACGAGTTTAGCTACGACGCGCGCGGCAACGTGATAAAAAATCGCGCGGCTTCCGATGGCAAACAGTACGAGTATATCTACGACTACGACGAGGCGGGCAACAACATCTCGATCACCTTGCGCGAGCCTGATGAGAGCGGCAAATGGCACGAGACGCAAAGGACGCAAAACGTCTTTGAGCGGGGCATTTTAGCGCACGACGTCCTGGATCGCGGCTTCATCGGCGACTACATAGCCGCGGGCAAAAACGCGATCAAAAGCAGCAAGCAGTATTTTCTAAAGGACGGCGAGTTTAAGCTAAACGAAACTCGCGAGTGGGTTTACGGAAAGTGCGGGCCGCAATAAAATTTGGAAAATCCCATGAACGAGCCTTATATCGTTAAAATTTCAGATAGCGACGCGATGATGTTCGGCTGCGAAGCGGACAAGCGGGTGCGCGAATTTGCCGCTAAATTTGACGGCTGGGAGTACGAAAGCGAGTTTGAGCGGACCGGCTATCTGCTCGGCACGGACGTTTTTATCGAGGTCGCGAGCGAGGAAAGCTTAAATGAAGGTGCCTTACGCGCTCAAATTCCAAACGAAAAGGCTTTGGACGCTGACGGCGGCACGGCGTTTTTGAGCCTGCGCGAATGGGACGGCAAGGGGCATTCGCGTGAGCGATGAAATTTTACGCGCGATAAGCGAGGATGAGGATGGCGGCGCGGCGTATCTGCTCCTTAGCCCGCGACATATCGCCGCAGAGGAGCTGCGAGGCGCCTTTGCGGACAAGCCGCCGCAGGAATTTGCGCGCATTATCGAGGCTCTCGAAGCCAAATACGACTGCAAAGACCAAATGCTCTGCTACGTCGTTTGCTATTTTACGCCGAAAGGCAAAGAGGGGATGCGGGCGGACTTCGGAGTCTAAATTTAAAGCGCGGCGGATAAATTTAAAATTTGACCGCGCAGCGCACTCATGCCAGATAGCGAGAGTTTGATTTTGCGCGTAAGACCTGCGCCGTATGAGGCAAGTGAAATTTTAAGCGATGAAATTTAAACCGCCGCGACTAGCGAAATGGGGTCAAAATGATAAAATCCATAAAATTTGAGGGCGAAAGCATCGAGGAGCTGGAGGTTTGGTACTACGCCCCAAAGCACGAATGTAGCGCGGCAGAGTTCGCACGAGAGTGCAGCAAGCTCGCGCGCGGACTTTGGGCTCGCCTCCCTTTACGAGATAAAATTTGAAAAATTTACGCCAAGCGAGCCCGATGATTTTATGAAAGAGCGGATAGCGGCAGCTTTGAGCGCGGCAGGGCTACCTAGCGAGCCTCAAAATTTCGCAATGGGCGGCGAGAACGACTGGGACTGGCAGGAGTGCTCGTTTGAGGCGAGCGGACAGCGATTTTTACGCATCTGGGCGACATCGGCTTGATAAATTTAGCCCCGCTATCGGGCTTTGAGGCGAAGTGCGAGTTTTTAAAATTTAAAGTTTCAAGCGGCGCATACCGTCGCGCCGAAACGCATTTCATCAAGCCCTAAATTTTAAAATTTCGGTCGCGAGCTTTCGGATTTTAAAATTTAAACAGCGCTGGGCTTTGAGGTGCAGCGTGAATTTTGCGGCGCGGTAAAATAGCAACGCAAACGATAAAAAACGGCGCTAGCTAGGTAGAATTTTATAAAAGGTGAAATGCGGCGCGCCGTATTTAGGACGCAAAAAGCTTAAATGGGCTTAGGGAGTAAATTTCGATCTAAATTTAGGCGAGGTACCAAAAATTTTAAAATTTAAATGCAGGAGGACAAAATGGTAGAAACGGATAGCCTGCAGAGTTTCGGGCGGGAATATGTGCGGCAGCTCAGGGACGGGTCGCTGGCGTGGTTGGATGCGGTCATGAGCGGGCGGATGAAAGGCGCGCGGTGCGAGCGACTGTATGCATCGATAGCGGACTTTTCGCCGCAGCAGAGGGAGGCGCTAAGGACGCTTTGCGCGCATCTTACCGATCACGTCCTGCATGAGACGCTAAGCTTTTTCGAGCAAAGCGAGCGCTGGCGGCTTGCGGACGAGGCGGGTGAAAATCTAGCCGAGCTCTCGGACGGGCTTTGCGGCGAGCTCTACGGCTAGGACGGCTGGATCGAAAAATTTAGCGGCTATCCCGCAAGCCTAAAATAATGCCCTATGGATTTACGTGCCTGAGCGCCCTGTTTTGAGCCAAAATTTATTTGAAGGGAAAATATGAAAAACCTATTTCTAGCCGCGCTTGCGGCATTAGCGCTTAGCGGCTGCGCGGGCTTAAAATGCGGCGCAAAAGACGGGCGAGACGTCGCCGAGATCGACGTGCCCGAAGATGGCTGGACGAGATACCTAGGCACCGACGGCGAGATCAAGGAGGTCGCATTTTTCACGGCGTTTTTCTCCAAGCAGTTCCGCCCGCACCCAAAAGATGGCGAAAAGATCGGCTTCGTGCTTACCAAAAAGAGCGGCGAACGCATACCGATAAGGCTCGGCAATATGTATAAGGCGGCAGACGGCGCATTTGCGCTCGCGGATCTCGACGCGCAGAGCGACGTATGGGGCGGAACCGAAGAGCTGCGCAGAGTAAAACGGGTAAAATTTTATAAATTTCAAGAAGGCAGCGTCAAAGTAACGGACTATGAGGCGCAAGGCAGGCTTTGCGAGGCGTTTTACGCAGGCGAAAAGATAAGCGTCAAAAGCGTGCTAAGCCGCCACACGAGCAAGTCTGGCGGGACTAGCGGCGAAATTTCCACCGTGCAGACTCAGGGCGAAATTTCGCGCGACGCCGTCAAGGCTTTAAACTCTCGGGAAAAACCCTCGCCGCAAGGCTCTAGCAAAAATTTAGCGAACAAAAAGAGCACCGCGCAAAAAACCGATAGCGAGGCGTTAAAACCGGAGGCAGAGGCGCTAAAAAATATTATCTGCTACAGATAAAAACAAAGTCGATTGAAATTTCAGACTAATGAGTAAAAATTTCGCTAAAATTTTGAATAAAAATATCTTTTCAAGGAGCAAAAAATGAGAAAAAGCGTTTTATTTTTCCTATTGCCGCTGTTTTTGTTCGGCGGCGAGGCGCAGAAGCAGCTAAACGTCTTTGAGCTAACGCCGTCAAAAATGCCGCCGCAGCAGTTTAAGGTCGAAGCGGTTTTTTCAAAAGAGATCAAAGCCGACTGCAACGACGCGTATCTAATCGGCGGCAAAATAGAGCAAAAAGAGGGCGCGGACGGGCTTTATTACGAGTTTAGCGGCGGCAACGAACTTGCTCAAACGCTGATGCTGTGCAAAACCGAGAAGCAAAAAAAATGGGTCTATTATGAGCTTGGAGCGCCTTTTTTCTACACTCCGGGCGAAATTAGAATTTTAGCGCCTAAAGACGTCAAGGTCGAGCTTAGAATTTACGAGCTCGTAGAGAGTAAAGAGCCTAAAATCCGCAAGATGAAATAATTTCGCAAGAAGCAGGGCGGACCGAGCTTATGCGCGGCGGAATTCTACGGCACATCTGCCGCGCAATGGATTTTTCATCGCGCAATGGTTTTGCGCGCAGGTGAGATAAATTCTACGGCGCAAGACAAATTTTCTACGACGAAGAATGGAATTTTACCGCCGATGCGCCGTTTGGTTAAAATTTCAGTATAATTTTGCAAAAACAAGGAGAGAAAATGTCAGAGAGAATTTTTAAAAGCCTAAAAGAGCTTTTGATGCAGCAAGGCGCGCGCTTCCGCGTCGTAGCTCACCAAAGCGCGGGCACCTCCGCCGAGGTCGCCAAAGCCCGAGGCACGCAGCTGGGACAAGGCGCAAAGGCACTTGTTTGCACGATCAAGGGTTTTAAGGACGGGCAAATTTCTTTCGCGCAAAATTTAAATTTAGCAAGCGTTGATGATGCGCAAAACCCTAACGCTTCCGCGCTTGCGAGCGCTCAAGGCTGCGAAAACGGCGCCTGCGCTGAAAATTTAGCTTTAACCGCCGATCAAATCTGCGCCAACGTGCCGCAGCAGCTAAAGCTTCCTAGCGACAAACCCGCGGGTAGAAACGGCAGGATCTACGTCCTAGCGGTCTTCGCGGCCGATCATAAAACCGATCTAAAGCGCTTGGCAGAGGGGCTTGGCGGCACAAAAGCGTCGCTCGTAAGCCCCGATGAAGTGGGCGATCTCACGGACTGCGTCATTGGCTCGGTGCCGCCCTTTAGCTTCCACGACAAGCTGCTGCTAATCGCCGATCCGTCGCTGTTCGGACGCTTTGAAGAGATCGCTTTCAACGCGGGCCTGCTCGATCACTCGATCATTCTAAACGCGCAGGATTACGCGCGTATTGCAGCTCCGCGCATCGTTAGCTTCACCGAGGCGCAGGACGGCGAATAATCGCGCATCGTCCGTTTCACGCAAGAACAAGAGAAATCGGATTAAATTAACCCAAAAGCAAGGGCAGAAAAAGACAGCGCGAGAGTGGTTGTAAAAAGGGCGCTTTGATTTTTGATCTTTTTTCTTCATATTAAAGCTTTAAAATTTGCAGTATGATCAGAAGCAAAGAGGCCGCGACCGAAACGAGGGGGAATGTTATGAAGCAGGTGTGGATATTTTTGCTGTGTCTACTTGCGCTATGCGGCATGGAAAATGCTGCGGCCAAGGGAGACGATGCGCCGCGACCGGAGATTTATCATAGTATGAAAGATATTTACGACAATCTGCCGATCGCGCAACTGCCGATGCGCTATCCGGGAGAAATTTCGCCCTTAGCGGCTATCGATAAAAATTTACTTGATAAAAATGAGCTGTTTTCGTTCGCAAAGGAGAATTTTTTAATCGACAATCTAAGCGCGTATTGGGAGAGGATCAGGGAGATAAGGGCTTGTCGTTTGCCTAAAAAGAGCGCCAAAACAATTCTGCTAAGACTTTATCTGATGGATTTTCAAGATAGCAAGCACGGGCACGAATATGTTTTTATGTGCCTTTTAAACGACGCATTTCGTATAAGCGATTGTCGCGAAATTTATGCCGATTACGTGCACTGCGGTAAAAGCAAGCCGCCGATGCACGCCAAGCAGGAGTTCGTCATCGGCGCCGATTTACGCTGCACAGTAACAACGCACTACTATACTTTAGATACTGGTAAGGAGCTGCACAGAAATGCCTGCGTGCACGAAATAAAAAACGGCGTGATCGTTACTAAGGATTAAAATCCGAGGCGATTTTGCGAGATGATTTTAGCCGTAAATTTCATAGGCAGAGCCGTAAACTGAGACGCGAATTTGCTCTATCTATGAGCCCCGGCTATTTCAAATCGCGATAAAATAACGCTTAAACCGAGCCTCGAATTCATCATATTGATGAAGCGCTGTTTCGAGCCGCGCCAAAACGGCTCGTAAATCTTTGATACACCGCAGCATCCCACTAAGATGCATCGCCTTACGGAGCATTTAGCGACGGCAAGCGCTTTATTTGTTTTGACTTCCTGCGACAAGCTAAATATCAAATCTGAAATTCTTAGTGCGCCCCGGAAGCAACGAGGATAAAACATCCAAATTTTAAAATTTAAAAATTTTTAAAATAAAAGTGTGAGATTAAAAAGAATTAATCGCGACGATATCGCATCGCCGCGACTGAAGAAGGCATCATCGTGCCCGCGAAGGTGCTTATTTCATAGCGCCTTGTTGTTTCATCTGATCCATCATCTGCTTAAATATCTCTTTAGCTTGTTTGCAAGTGGCCTCTTGCTGCTCCTTAGGAAGTGCGCTGATCTGATCCATAGACTGCTTTTTTTGATCCTCATACATCTTGACCTGCTGCTCTTGACCCGCTTGCTTGTAGGTATCGACCATCTTATCAAGATCTGCGAAATACTCTTTGCAGCTATCTGAAAGATCTGCGGCGCTAAGACTTAGCGCAAAGCCAAAACTAGCCAAAACTAAAAGTGATTTTTTCATTTTTCTCTCCTTGTAAAAAATCAGCGAAAGTATATCATTTAGCTTAGTAAATTTGCCTTAAATTTTAATCAAATGCGGCCGTTTTTTTAAATTTATAGCGCTTTTGAAATTTTAAAATTTTACTCTCGCCGTGGCGCTTATATTTTTTAAAATTTAACTCGTCTTTAAATTTTAAAATTTCGGCTCTCAGTTTCGCAACTGCCGCCAGTGATTTTTAAAATTTCGCTTCGCAATTTTTAAGCTGCATGCAAACCGCCTTAAGCTATATGCGGGCAAATTTTAAGCCCTGAGCCGCTTTTTTAAAATTTCATTTCGCAATTGCGCTACTCCGCCGCAAAATCACTTCTCTTCAAATCTAATCTGCACCGATTTTTTGTGCGCACCGAGCCCCTCTGCGTCCGCTAGCGCCATGCACGCGCCGCCTAGCTCGTCTATGGCGCGCTTATTTAGCGCTATGATCGAGCTTCGTTTGATGAAGTTATAAACCCCAAGAGGCGAGAAAAATCGCGCGCTTCCGCCGGTCGGCAGCGTATGGTTAGGACCTGCGAGGTAATCGCCCATCGCCTCGGGCGTATAGTGGCCCAAAAATATCGCGCCTGCGTGGCGTATGCGCGGAAGTAGCTCGTAGGCGTTCTCAGTCGCGATCTCGAGGTGCTCGACCGCAAGCTCGTTCATTAGCCCCACGCATTCGTTCATATCGCGCGCGATGATGATCGCGCCCTTGTTTTGTACGCTAGCGCGAGCGATCGGCTCGCGCGCTAGCGTAGGAAGCTCGCGCTCGATATGCTCTGCGACGGCGAGAGCAAATTTTTCATCGTCGCTTATCAAAAAGCTGCTTGCGATCTCGTCGTGCTCGGCTTGGCTGAGCAGATCCACGGCGATGTTGCGCGGATTTGCCGCGGCGTTTGCGATGATGCCCACTTCGCTAGGGCCCGCGATCATATCGATATTTACGTCGCCGAACACGAGCTTTTTAGCGGTTGCAACGAAGATATTCCCAGGGCCCGTGATGACATCGACCTTGCCGATCGTGCGCGTGCCGTATGCCATCGCCGCGATCGCGCTGGCGCCGCCCACCTTGTAGGCCTTTTTGATCCCCAGCACATGCATCGCCGCGAGCAGTAGCTCATTTACGACGCCGCCCACGGCGGGGGTGCAGACGCTGATATCCTCCACGCCCGCGACGATTGCTGGGATCGCGTTCATCAGAAGCGAGCTCGGATACGCCGCCTTGCCGCCCGGGATATACAGCCCTGCGCGATCTACCGGCGTGATCTTTTGCCCAAGCATCGCGCCGCTTGGATCGAAGCTAAACCAGCTCCTCTCAAGCTGCTTTTCATGATAGGCGTAGATGCGCTCGTATGCGATCTGAAGCGCGTTTTTTAGCTCTGCGGTTAAGCCTTCATACGCGAGACTCATCTGCTCTTGTGTGATAGCCAAATCGCCCTGTACGCGCCATCTGTCAAATTTCTCAATCTGTTCGGCCAGCGCCTCATCGCCGCGCGTTCTGATCTCCTCGATGATGCCGCTTACGACGGGCATTACCGATCTCATATCCGTCTCGCCGCGGCGCACCAACCTCGCAAATTCCTCTTTAAAATTTGCGTCCGTGCTTCTTAAAATTTTCATTTTCGCTCCTTGTTTTGCTTGGAATTTTAACGCTTTTTGCTAAATTTTGCCTTTAAGCTTGCGACTGCGTAAATTTAAAGACCCTTTGGACTCGCCGATTTTCAAAAGATTAAGCGAAAATGAAATAAAATAGCCGAAATTTTAAACGGAGCGATGTATGAAAAAGATATTTTTAGCGCTGATCGCCACGGCGGCTTTATCGCTAGCAGAAGCCACGGCTTTGTCATCGACGGAAAAAGAGGATCCCGGTATAAGCAAGTTGCAAAGCGAATGCGATAGTAACAACACCTTAGCATGCGTAAATCTCGCCATGGCATACTATTCAGGGGATGGCGTGAAGCAGGATTATGAGAAAGCAAAAGAGCTAAATTCTAAAGCCTGTAATTTGGGCGATGGCTGGGGTTGCACCACCTTAGGGGCGTCATACGAATACGGCAAGGGCGCAGAACAAGATTATAAAAAAGCGACCGAACTATATTCTAAGGCCTGCGACTTAAAAAATAGCATAGCTTGCGGTAATCTGGGTGTTTTATACTACTCAGGCAAAGGAGTAAAGCAAGATTACAAAAAAGCAACCGAATTGCTTTCCAAAGCTTGCGATTTGCAAGAAGGTGACGGATGCTACAATCTCGGGCTTTTATATGCCTCGGGCGAAGGCGTAAAGCAGGATTATAAAAAAGCGAGCGAGCTATATTCTAAAGCTTGCGATTTAAAACATGGCGAAAGCTGCCATAATCTTGGAATTTTATATGAAAAAGGGGAAGGCGTAAAACAAAGCTACCAAAAAGCGAATGAACTATACTCTAGAGCTTGTGAGTTAGAGCTTGCCCAAAGCTGCTATAATCTCGGGAATTCATATGAAAATGGTAGTGGCACAAAGCAAAACTACAAAAAAGCATATGAGTTATATTCTAAGGCTTGCGATCTAGGATTAATCAATGGGTGCTACAATATGGGAGTTCTATACTATTCGGGCGAGGGCGTAGAACGAGATTCTAAAAAAGCAAACGAGCTATTTTCGAAGGCTTGTCACTTGGAATTTGCCGACGGTTGCTATAATCTTGGGATTTCATATTTCTATGGTGAAGGCGTAAAACAGGATACAAACACTGCAAAAAAATATTTAAATAAGGCTTGCGATTTAGGATCTCAAGTCGGTTGTGACGGATATAGAAAGCTAAATGAGCTAGGCTTTTAATTCATTTAAATTTTTAAGCCGCCCATGAGCCTGCTTAAATTTACGGCTTAAATTTAAAGGTCTAAATTTAAACCATATTATCCGCGCGGCAGCACTAAAAGCGCGTCAAGATGTGCAGGGCTTAAAATTTCGGCAGATGCTGTGTAAACGTTTCGTAAAATTTAGCGAGCCGCCAAATTATGACATTCGCGCCAAAATAAAAGGATACGTTCCGTCACCGTTGAAATTTCAGATGAGCCGTTAGTTCTTTAAGAATTTTAAAATTTTAAGCCCTCTTTTTGCGGGCTAAAATTTTGAGCGAGCCGTTAAGGGCGAGCTTCTAATTCGTAGCGTTCGCGTCGAACTGCAAAAATTTCCTGATCTCCTCCATCGCCTCTTTGTTTGAAAGGGTAAATTTTATCTCGATGCGGCGGCTGGCGTCCTTGTCCTCGACGCCTCTGCGCATCACGGGCTGCGTGTAGCTGCGACCGCTGGCGATGAGATATTTTTGCAGCCGCTCGTCTTTATTCCACGAGTTGATGAAATCCATCACGGCAAACGCCCTGTTTTGCGACAGCTCGAGGTTGTACAAATACCCGCCGTCGCTGTCCGTGTGCCCTTCGATGATGATCTGATCTAAATTTTCGCGAATTTCGTCGTTATTCAAAAGCGTGGCGAAATAGCTCTGCAGCGTCGAGCGGAGCGTCTCTTTGGCGTCCTCTTTTAGCTCGCTTGAGCCCTTGTCAAAAAGGATCGACGAGCTTAGCGTCATCGCGCCGCTTTCGTTGTCGATGCGGATCTTGCCGCCCAGCTTCTCTTTAAGATCGGCGATGATCTTGACCTTCATTCCGGTTAGATTGCGGATGCGGTTTTTCGTGACGTTGAGGTCTTGTAAAATTTTATTAAAATCGCTCTCCTTCTTCGTGAGCTGATCGAGCAAAAATGCAATTTTAAGTTCGTTTTGGCTGATCGTAGCGTTGGCGTCGTCGCGCGCTTTTTGCAGAAGCGAGTTGATGTCTAAATTCTCTTTTTTCAGCTTCTCCGCCATCTCGGTTAGATCTTCAATCTGTATGAAGTAGATGGAATTTTGCTTACGAAGATCGGTGTTTTCGATATTTAGCTTCTCTAGCTGGTCGCTAAAAATTTTATTCAGCGCCTCAAGCTCGGCGCTTTTTTTCTCCTGGCTTTGAAGGCTTGCTAGCGCGCTTGAAATTTGGCTTTCTTTCTCCTGCAGGTTGCTTTGCGTGAGGAAGTATTTGACAATGATGCCGCCTACTAAAAGCACGAAAACAAAAAGCAGTCCCGCCATCAAATCGGCGTACGCGATCCAAAAGGTCTCTTTTTCTTCGTTATTCGTTTTCATCTAAAAGTGCTTTTTCATCGATGCTCGCAAGCGTTTTTCGAAGCTCTTCGATGATACTTTCGTTGCTTGTTCGCGCAGTGTCCTCTCCAGCTAAAAGTGCCTTCAAATCCGCGCTTAACCCCTTAAAGCTAGCGTCAATTTTAGCGGCGTAAGCATTCTGCGAACTTGAAATTTCGCCCGCAAACCCGCCCAAAGAAGCATTTAGGCTCTTGATTTGAGCGCTTAATGCACTCGTAACGTTGGCCAGCTCGCTTTGCCCGTCCGTTAAAGTCTTAGACTGGCTTAGATACTGCGCGGAAATTCCGTTTTGAATTTCGATTAGGCTTGCAGACACGGACTTAAGCGCAGATAAAATTTGAGCGAAGCTCTTATCTAGCTCACCGTGAGCGAGATTTGTCCTTTGGATCATCTCTCCTGCTTTTTCAAGCTCTTCTTGTGTAATCGCCATACTTCGCTTCTCGACTTCCATCACGCTTTCAAAAGCGCCGATTTTTTCATCGATTAGTCGGTTTAGCCTTTCAGTAAAATTCGTAGAGCTCATCATCGCAAATGAGCGCGAAATTTCAGAATTAGCGTTTAAAATTTCACTCAGATAGCCCTGTGTTATTTCGTCTTTGTTCCAGAAGAAATTTTTAGTGGAATTTTTGTATTTGATGAGCAGACGCTCATATTTGCTAATGCCTTTTTTCTCAAAATATATCCACCAAAGCGCTAAGAAAATTCCATAGATCGAGACGTAAAATGCCGTACCTACACCGCCTAGAAGCTGCGCGATCTCGGTTTCGAGCCCATCGATATTGCTTGAGGAAAAGTGTGGCATCGAAATCGCAATCGAGATGAAAGTTCCTAAAATTCCAAGCATCGGAAAGACTGCCGATGCGACGGAAGCGTAGTTTTGATTACGTAGCGAATAGCCGTATTCGTCCACAAAAAGATCAAAGCTGGCATCGGATTTTTTCTTACCGCCGATACTTAAGAGATTAGCGACGATGTAATTTTTCAGCTCGCGCTTGAAGTCATCGATATTATTTTGAAAATTTAAGCAGCCATATTCTGCATTATGACGAGCTAAAATTAGTGCAATAATGAGCAAAACCGCAAGCATCAGGATAGAGTGCGTTTCTACCTTCAGCCCGATAAGCCCCAAATAGCCCAGCAAAAACACCACAAAAACCGCGATCGGCAGAGCCGCGATCTTAAAAAAAACGCCCGCTAGCGAGCGCTCCTTCGCCTCAGGTAGCGTGATATCGAGCACTTCGTTATTTGGGCGATCCATATTAGTTCCTATTTAGGCAATTTAGATTGTCAAATGCGACTTGCAAGCGCGCCACCATACTCTGCTCGCCCGCTCTCAGCCACTTGCGAGGATCGTAGAATTTTTTATTCGGTTTATCCTCACCTTCCGGATTGCCGATTTGAGCTTGCAAATAGCCGTGATTTTTGGCCTCATAAGCGCGCACGCCGTCCCAAAATGCCCACTGCGTGTCGGTGTCTATATTCATCTTAACGACGCCGTAGCTAACGGCCGCTTTGATGTCGGAGGTCTCGCTGCCACTGCCGCCGTGAAAGACGAAATTTACGGGCTTTTCGGATTGCAGATTAAATTTTTCTCGGACGAATTTTTGCGAATTTTTCAAAATTTCAGGTCTCAGCACAACGTTGCCCGGCTTATACACGCCGTGGACGTTGCCAAAGCTTGCTGCGATGCTGAATCTATCGCTGATTTTGCTTAGCCGCTCGTAGGCGAGCGCGACATCTGCGGGCTGGGTGTAAAGCCGCGCGTTATCGACGCCGGTATTATCGACGCCATCTTCTTCGCCGCCTGTGACGCCAAGTTCGATCTCAAGCGAAATTCCAAGATCGCTTAAAATTTCCAAATACTTCTCGCAGGTCGCTAAATTTAGCTCCAAATCATCCTCGCTAAGATCGAGCATGTGCGAGCTAAACAGCGGCACGCCGTGAGCTTTTTTATGAGTGGTATTAGCTTTGATAAGCTCGTCGATCCACGGGAGCAGCTTCCTTGCGGCATGATCGGTATGTAAAATCACCGCAACGCCGTAATGAGCCGCCAGAGCATGCACTTGATGCGCGCCTGCGATAGCGCCCAAAACTGCGGCATTAGGGCAAGTAGCGCCCGCATAAAACGCCGCGCCGCCGTTGCTAAACTGAATTATTACGGGCGAATTTGCGATTTTAGCGCTTTCTAAGACGGCGTTTATGGAGTTACTCCCCACTACGTTTACCGCAGGGATCGCAAAGCCCTGCTGCTTCGCATACGCATAGACCTTACTTACGTCATCGCCGCTTAAAACGCCCGGTTTTACTATATCTAAAACGCCCATTTTTAGCTCCTATATTATTTATACTCGATTTTAGCGTTTTTGTGAAGATCTGCCGCTTTTTGCTCGACTACTTTCGCCGCTTTTTGCTGTCTAAGCACGCGCTCAATAAAAGGCTTTGCCTCGCTTTGGCTTAGCTGCTTTTTAGCTTGAGACTCCTCTTTTAACACGACGTGATATCCGACCCTGCTTCTAATCGCTTTAGTAGTGATTTGACCATCTTTTATCTTAGAGATCGCATCAGCAAAAGGCTTAACCTGATCGCTAGGCATCCAGCCTAGCTCGCCGCCGGTTTGTTTAGCCTGCGGATCGATAGATTTAGCTTTGGCAAGCTCTGCAAATTTAGTAAATAGCGCACTGTCGCTAAGCCCTTTTAACTGCTTAATAATATCGTTTGCCTCGGCTTCGGTTTTAACGACGATCTGAGCCGCTTTGATTCTCGCAGGCTCGGTAAAGCGCGCTTTGTTTTTGTTATAAAAATCGGCTATTTCTTTATCATCAATATTTATTTTGCTAGCTTCTTTAGCCTGCCATACACGAAGTGCTAAGTTATCTTTTACGATTTCAAGCTCTTTTTTATAAACGTCCTCATCCATAACGCCCGACTTTTTAGCTTCATCCGTTAGCAGCATTAGATCGATGCCTTTATCGATAAGCTCCTTTTTTTGCTCTGCATTAAGAGCGGCGATATCTACATTTCCTATACCTTGAAGTAGCGGAGCAAGCTCTTTTTCGGTTACGTCTTTGCCATTTACGGTAGCGTAAACGGTAGCGTTAAGGCTGATAGCAGCAGCCAAACTAAGTGCTGTAAATAAAACTTTTTTCATCATAATTCCTTAAAAAAATTTTAATGACGATTATAACTCAAAGTTGTTAACAATCAAACTGTGCTTTAGAATTTTAGGGTAGAATTCCGCCTTGAGGAAATGCAAATGAGAAGTAAAAAAGATATTTTAGAGATAAAAAAGAGAATTCTGCAAAACTTCGCGGAAGAGCGCAGCGAGCTGAAATTTAAAGACACCTATCAGCTTTTGGTCTGCGTGATGCTTAGCGCGCAGTGTACCGACAAGCGGGTAAATTTGATCACGCCGCGCTTTTTTGCGGAATTCCCAAGCGTTGCAGAGCTCGCAAAAGCCAATCTGGCAAGCGTAAAGCTGCTAATCAGCTCGTGCAATTTCTACAACAACAAAGCGGTAAATTTAATCAAAATGGCGCAGGCGGTGGTTCGCGACTTTGACGGCGTCGTGCCGCTTGATGAAGCGGGGCTAAAATCTCTTGCGGGCGTGGGACAAAAAACCGCTCACGTCGTGCTTTTAGAGGGCGCGGGCGCAAATGTGATGGCGGTTGATACGCACGTCTTTCGCGTCGCGCATCGCCTGGGGCTGAGCCGTGCAAAGACGCCCGAGCTTACGGAGCGCGATCTGAGCGAGGCTTTTAAGACGGATCTTGGCAAACTGCACCAAGGCATGGTGCTTTTCGGTCGCTACACCTGTAAGGCGATCAAGCCGAACTGCAAGGAGTGTTTTTTAAACGAGCTGTGCAGCAGCAAGGATAAGAATTTTCCGTAAAATTTTAACCTGCAAATGCGAGCTTAAATTTACGCACTTAAATTTGAGGGGATTTAAAATTTTGACGCCTTGCTTAAACCCGCTTTACGGCAGACATTCAGCTTTATAGCGCAAAAAATTTAGATTGAAATTTTATAAACGCTTCTTTTGATTTTTATCTTTTAGCAAATTTGTGGTTTTGCTTTTGAGACCTACTGTCTTGCCAGCCAAGCCCGGTATCCTTCGCTTTTAATCACGTCCGCGATGCTTTTTACCATCTCCTGCGGCAAAAATTCGGACTTTTTATCGATGACGGACGCTAACGCGTAAGCGTTATCGTAATCTTGCAGCTCTAAGCCCGCCCGCACCAGCGTTTCGTATAAAAACGGCTCGTCTTTTTCGATACTCACCGCATCATCGTTTAAAAACTCATATATGAACGCAAGCTGTTTTTTATCGCCGATTCTTAAAAAATAGTCGGCTAAATTCGTCGCGCTCTTAATGATGATTTTGCGTAGCTCGTCTATCTGCCGCGTAGAGTAACGCTGCGTAATCAGCCGCCAATTTTCCGCCATTCTCGCCGCGACGATAGATAGCTCGAAGGCTCTGCCGCCATAAGCATATTTCTCGCTTTCATCATCTATTTTTTCTATGGCTCCGAATTCGCCCGCCATATACTCGTATAGCTCCTCATCGCTACCGCTGAAATTTTCTAAATTTAATATCTCGGCGACGGTTTCGGAATTTTTAGGCAGATCGCTTGCGTATTCGGGCTCCTGCTCTTCATCTAGGGCGGCTTTTCTAGCTTCAAAAGTTTTAAAATCCACCAGCGGATTAACGCCCTTTTTTACGAATTCAAAAAAGGCGGAAATATTGATCTGATGCTCATCTTCGCAAATTCCGTCCTTAAACATCAGCTCGCTATTTTCGAAAAATTCCCAACCCTCAAGCGCGCCCGAGTAGCTTTGACCGATCCGTCCGTCTAGGACATAGACGCACTCGCTAGCGCCGTGATCAGGCATTGTGTGGTCGTTTGAGACGACATACGGCGCTTGCGTTTTTCCAAAAACCTGCAACATCCCGTCGTTGTATTCGCCGCTTATGCCCCAAAGCGCCGTTAGATTGCCGCCGATCGCGATAATGCCGTCCTGCGAATGCAGATAATTACACGCCGTATCTTTGGCGACCTGCAAAAACAGATAATCATCATCGATGACATCGCCGCCGATAGATAAATTTCCGTTAACAAACATCGCTCGTGCGTTATTTTTACCGCCTGCCCCGCTAAATTTATCCTTAAGCCAAGCGGAATTTATCGTGCCTTCCGACAGGCTGAGATCGCCGTCAAACACCAGCACGTCAAAACTACTATCTAAATGTAAATTTGAGCCGAATTTTTGCTCAAATTCATCATAAGGCAGTATAAAAACGGGTGGAATTTTGGTTGCGAAAGGGCTACGATTTTCGTATTGCTTTACTTGCGATTTAACGATCTGCTCGCAATTTTGCAGAAAATTTTTGATCTGGCTTTTCATTTTTATCTCCTTTTAAATTGCTATTTAGGCAAACAGTTCCGTCATATAGCCTGCGGAGCGAAAATTTGCGTTCTACTTGCAGTTGCGAGTACAACGAAGCAAAAATCTCGGAAAAGCACTCTCGAGGCAAATCACCGCAAATTTAAAGGCGGAGTATTTTTTCTTTAGACTAGGCGGAAACGACGGAGGCGAGGGAGCGTATACGCAATACGTGACCGAAGCCGACCGAGTTTCCAACGACGTATAAAGGAAAAAGACAAGCCGCTAAATTTATTGCAATCTAGCGATTATATTTCTTACGACTTCCGCCATCATCTCCACCGACGCTATCTCGCAGTGCTCATTCACGGAGTGAGGCGAGTGGATATTCGGGCCTATGGAGCAGGCTTGCAGCTCGGGCTGTTTTGCGACCAGTACGCCGCACTCAAGGCCTGCGTGCACGGCGGCAAATTTCGCCTGCGGCTTTTGTTTTTGCAACTCCTCAAGCACCAGATGCGCGAAGTCGCTGATACACGGCGCCCAGTTCGCCGAGCGGTCGGCTACTCTCACATCAAAGCCCAGCGCGCTAGCCAGCGTAGCGGTCTCAAAGCCCAGATTTTCGAGCCCCTCTCGCTTCATCGCGCGAGCGAAAAAGTCAAACTCGATCACTTCGCCCTTTTGCTTGACGGTCGAGAGATTTATGCTTTCATTTACCATGCCAAGCTGCGTGTCGTAGCTGCGTACTCCCTGGGCAAAGGAGTTGATGAGCGCCAAAATTTTACCGCTATTTACCAGCACGTCCGCTTCGCCCTCGCCTAGGCTCTTTACCCACGCCAGTCCGCGCTGCGCCGGCTCATGCGCACACAGCGCCTTGCACACGGCGTTTGCGGGGATCGAGTTGCTCCTTTCGCCAAAGTCCAGGCTAATGAGCTCGCAGCCCTCCTCGGCAAGGAATTTCGCCAGCAGCTTCGTCGCGTTTGGGATATTTTTGTGTATTTCGTTGCCCGAGTGCCCGCCGCTAAGCCCAGTGACGCCGATCTCGTAAATTTTACCGCTTTTTTTGACGGTCTGTGCGCTGATTTTTGCGCTTACGTTTATGCCGCCGGCGCATCCTAGCGTCACGCGGTCATCCTCTTCGCTGTCTAAATTTAGCAGATTGGGCGATAGAATTTTCCCCTTAAAGGCGTTTGCGCCCACGAGCCCGACCTCTTCGTCGTTGGTAAATAGGCACTCTAAATTTGCAAACTCCCGCATCGCGCCCATCATCATCGCCACGCCGATGCCGTCATCAGCGCCCAAGCTCGAATTTTTCGCCCTTAGTATGCCATCCTCTTCGATGAGCTCTAAATGCGGCGCCGCGCCCACGCAAACCATGTCATAGTGGCTTTGCAGGCAAATTTTAGGCTCGCCCTTTACGGCGTGGATGTTACCCGCCTCATCGATGTTTACGCTAAAGTCCTGAGAGCGCGCAAAATCCGCTAAAAACTCCCTCATCTGCTCCGTTTCGCAGCTGCAGTGCGGTATCTCGCACAGCTTCTTAAAATCGTTCATAACCTCGTTTTTTTGCATGCTTGCTCCTTTCGAATTTATTATATCCGCGCGTTATTGCGACACGCCCGTTAAATTTAAAAGCGACCGCGCTCGCTTAAGCGCTTACGAAATTCTGCTAAATTTAGGCGCGACCGCGCCAACATAGTGCTTCCGCAAAATACGCGCAGACTTTATCGATTGCGCCAACTTACGCCACAGGCAAGCTGCGCAAAATGAAATTTTACGCAAATCGCAGGAATTTTACCGAAATTTAGCAAGAATTTTATTTAAAATTTAGTCCGAATTTTGCCGGGGATTTTTATTTTACGATTACGCCTTCATAGCCCGTTTTAGCGATCGCCTCAAGCATCGCGGTCTCGTTTGCATCATCCTTTGCCGCGACGGTCGCGGTTTTGCTCTGCTGTGAAACCTTCGCGCTTATCACGCCTGGCGTTTGCAAAAGCGCCTTTCGCACGATCGCGGTGCAGAGCGGGCAGTGGATTTTTTCCACGTAAATTTTAACCTCTTTGTCGGCAAAAAGCGCTGTAAATCCAAGCATCAAAAACAAAATTTTACGCATAAAGCCCTCCTAAAATTTCGGGATATGTAAGCATAAAGGCAAGCAAGGCTCCTAAGAGCGCGTAGATCAGAATCCATTTTTTGCGCCCGCTTTGCAGCGAGCATGCGCGCGGCTTTTTGAAAAAGAAAAATGCAGAAAGCGCGAAGCAAAAAAGCGCTAACGCAGAAAGTGGTGCACGGTAGTTACCGAAAGCCTCTGCGCCTGAAAAAATGGAAAAGCTCGCGCCGAAAATCAAAAATAAAAGCGCGGGCAGGCAGCAAAACGTCGCCGCAACCGCGCTAAAAATCGCGGCAAATATCAGCCATAGACTGCGCGTGCTGAAGCGATTTTTGCCAGGATATTCTCGCTTTTGCGTCAAGGTTTCTTGCGCGGGATTTTCTAGTTCGGTTTTCAAATTTTACCTTTAAGTATAATCTTAATAATCTTGTCGCACCTTAGCCGGCTTTTGGCGTGGAATTTTATCTGCAAATTTTACCGCTCAAATTTCGCACAGAGTGGCAAAGAGGCGAAATTTTAAATTCCGCAAGCCGTAAATTTTAAAATTTCGCGCCGAAAAATTTCAAAATTTTATTCATCTTGAAATTTTAAAATTCCGCTGCTCACAAAATTCTAAAAAATTTTAAAATTCCACGCTAAATAAAGCGCGGAATTCTTTTCCAATGCAGACGCGACAGCACGTAGATTAGGCGCGCTTTTACACATCCGCCCAAAGTCGTCTAGCGGGAAGCCTTTCTTGTATACCTACTCAAAAAGCTCAAGTAGTTCGACGTGCCGCATAGCAAAACGCGAACCGCTACAGCTCCTTCGACCTGTAATCGTAGCTGAAATCTTTCGGCGAGTAGTAATTAAGCGTGTTGCCGTCCACTTCGCCGTAAGGATAGCCAAAATTATTGATCGGAAACTGCGCCGGACGTGGGCTTAGCGTAAAGTCTCTGCCGTAGTTAAAGCCGATCCAGCACATCTCCCAGTTGCCGAATAAATACTCACGGATTTTAGCGAGCTTGCTGTCGTCATTGCTTAGCTTCTCGCCCAATCGCACCTTTGTAACGTCTGCGGGATCGACCGGGATCCAGCCGTGGCCTTTTAGATAAAATTCCGCTCTGCAGTGCTGCGCGCCCGAGATATGGCTGACGCCGTCTTTAGGCGCGGCGCCCATTTGAGTGCTAAATCTTGACGCGCCGACGCGGATGCCAAACATCTCTCTTGCGGCTATGCCCTGTGCGCGGCAAAGTGCAACGAAAACGCTATTTATGTCGGTGCATTTGCCACTTAACTTGCCGCTGCTTAAAATTTGCTTCACGTCCCCTAGTCCGCAGCCTAGCACGCTGTTATCGCGCTGCATAGTGTTTGCCACCCACGTATAAATCGCGCGCGCCTTTTCCAAATCGCCCTTGATGCCGCCTGCGATCTCGTCTGATTTTTGCTTAACGACGCCGTCGATTTGAATCTGCGTGCTAGGCTCCAAAAACTTCGCTACCTCGGGGTTAAGCTTTTCGTTCGGATTAAAATTTACCTTGTTAAAGTCGGTATTTCGCTCAAAGGTCTCGACGCTAAATTTAATGTTTAGCGTGGGCTTTGCCAAACCGACGTAGCCGGCATAGAGCGTCGGAATTTCGCCATAGTCCACGGACGGATCGTTGAAATTGCCGTCAAATTTTATGTCGCTTACCTTTTGATACTCCGTGATGAGAGGAAGCGGTATCCAAAGCCGCGTCTGCTTACCCTTTTCCAAAATTTCGTGATTTAGCGATAGCCCGAAAGCTCTCTTTTTGCCAATGGCTTTTTCCCCGCCCAAAATGGTACTCGGAGTTGCCATAACGGCGCCTAAAATCGCAGTGTTTCTTAAAAAATCGCGTCTTTGCATGAAATTGCCTTCAAATAAAATGGCTAAGCCTTAGCCCTAATTTACGCGCTGATTTTAGCCTTTTGCGGCTTTGAAATCGCTAAATTTAAAATTCCGCAAGTCGTAAATTTCGAAATTTTATGTATCGAAAAAATTTTAAAATTTCGCTCGCTTTAAAATTTTAGAATTTTACCCGCTACGTAATTCTAAAATTTTATCCGTTTTAAAATTTCAAAATTTCGCCCAAAGACATAGCGCGAAATTTCGCCAAAGCGGGCATGATAGCCGGCAAACTAGGCGCGCAGGCAGTATGTATCGGCGGTGTAGGCTAAACCACGCAAAAGCGCCGCTATCGCAAAAGCCAAGCGTGCGCTTCGATGAAATGGTTGAGCTTCGACGAAGTGCAGCGGCTTAGCTTAAGCAAATCGCGGCAGCAAAATGCAAGCCATCAGAAGGCTAAATTTCGCGCGAAAAATACTCGTAGATAAAATTTTTAGGCGAGTACGGATCTTTCGGCGTGCCGTCCACTTCGCAATACGGATGCGAAAAAATTTCGATCGGAACGTGCGCCGGGCGCGGATTTAGCACGATTTCGCGAGCGTAGTTAAAGCCCAGCCAGCACGGCTCCCAATTGCCGAAAAGATATTCCCGCACCCGCGCCAGCTTAGAATCATCCTCGCTTAAGTTCTCGCCCAATCGCACCTTCGTAACGTCCGCGGGATCGACCGGGATCCAGCCGTAGCCTTTTAGATAAAATTCCGCCCTGCAATGCTGCGCGCCCGAAATTTCAAGCGCATTGCCACTTAAGGCGCCCATGACGCCCATCTCGGGCGAAAATTTCTGCGCCGCGCCCGTGCGGATGCCGTAAATAGCGCGCGCAGGAATGCCCGCTGCCCTGCAGAGCGCGACGAACACGCTATTAATATCGGCGCATTTGCCGCTTAGCTTGCCGCTGCTTAAAATCGCTGCTGCATCGCCGCTGCCGCATGCGATCACGCTATTATCGCGGCTCATATTTTTAGCGACCCACTCGTAAATCGCGCGCGCCTTTTCCAGATCGCCTTTAAGCGAGCTGGTGATCTCGTCTGATTTTTGTTTCGTAGCGCCGCCTACCGGAATTAGCTTTGAAGGCTTTAAAAACTCCTCGATTTCAGGGCTCAAGCGCTCATTTTCATTAAAGCTTACCTTGCTAAAATCAGTATTTCGCTCCGAAATTTCAATATCGAAGCTAAGCTCAAAATAATCGTCATCTTCGCCTACGACACCTTGCTCGCCGTATTTGCCGACGCCCGCTCTTGCCTCTTTATCGGGTGCGAAGCGCGCGTAGTACGTGCTTATATGATCTCCGCAGATAGCCGACTCTTGTGCATTTGAGCGGGCATGATATTCGCCAAGCAACCTCTGATACGGCTCTTGCAGCACTAACGGCAGCCAAAGCCGTACCTCTGCGCCACTACTTGAAATTTCGTGATTAAATCTGAGACTGAATTTTCTCGTTTTTGCTTCTTGCATTTTTTGCTCCTTTGCTTAAATTGCAAGTCGATTTTATCTCTTTGCGCCTTAAAATGGATAAAATTTTATGTTAAAATGGCGCTAAATTTTGAAATTTTAGGATTAAAATGGATCTGCAAAAAATCAGAGACGAGAACTTTAAAAAGCTGCGAAGCGGGCAAAACCGCGAAATTTTAAGCGCGATCGAGGCGCTGCAAATAGACGAGTGCGACTGCGAGTGCGGCGACGTCGTGCGGGCAAGCTTTAACGCAAACGCGGAGCAGAGAGATGAAATTTTGCGTATCGCGCGAGCGCTAAAGCCGTGGCGCAAGGGGCCTTTCGCGCTGAATGATCTTTTTATCGATACCGAGTGGCGAAGCTTCGTGAAATTTAACCTGCTGCGGCCGTTTTTAAATCTGAGCAGCAAAACCGTCGCCGACGTGGGCTGCAACAACGGCTACTATATGTTTCGCGCAAGCGCTCTAAAGCCTGCGCGGCTAGTGGGGTTTGACCCGAGCGCGCTATTTTATCTGCAGTTTCGCTTCATAGAAAAATTCCTCCGCAGCGGCGCGAAATTCGAGCTTTTGGGCGTGGAGCATCTGCCGTTTTACGAGCACAAATTCGACACGATCTTCTGTCTCGGCGTCATCTACCATCGCAGCGACCCCGTAAAGATGCTAAAAGATTTGCGAGCCTCGCTAAATGCGGGCGGCGAGGTGTTTTTAGACACAATGTATATCGAGGGGGCGGGCGATTTCGCGCTATGCCCGAAAAACAGCTACTCAAAAATTTCAAATATCTACTTCGTCCCGACCGTCGGCGCGCTTCAGAATTGGTGCGAGAGAGCGAAATTTAGAGATTTTGAAATTTTGGCTCAAAAGCCCACGGATGCTAGCGAGCAGCGCAAAACGGAGTGGATCGACGGGCAAAGCTTGGAGAATTTCCTAGATCCGCTCGATAGCTCGCGCACGATCGAGGGCTATCCCACCCCGAGGCGTATCTACGTGCGGCTTCGGGCGTGATCTGCGCCTTTGAAACATTTTTCGCATACCCGCGCACTGATATGCAATGAGATCTGTGCCTTTAAAAACGCATAAAATTTTACTGAAATTTATTTAGCTTGCAGGGAAAATTTTGCATTCGGCGGGATGTGAAATTTAGCTAAATTTAGCAGGCTCAAATTGGATTAGATCGCATTGTAGCGGTTAGGATCGGTACGGCGCAAATTTTAAATTTTGCTTTTGCGTTACGCTTTGCTCGACGCAGCGGCACGAATTTTAAATTTTGTTTTTGCGCTACGCTTTGCGTCTTGTATACGCAGCAGCGCGAAATTTTATTAAATTTAATCAAGCGGCGGTAAATTTTAAAATTTTATCTACGCAGAGCATACTGGTGTAGGCATTTTGCGAACGCAGCGCAAAATTTAACGCTCGCGGCGGCAAATAAATCTGTAAATTTCGGCGCCTGCAATGCGAGTAAAGCGGCATCAATTTTGGCGCCTACGAGCAAAGCGGTATAAAATTTAACGCCGACTGACTTCACGCCACTTCACCGCTTCTCGCATAGCGAGACGCAATTGAATTTAAACTATCAACGCTCAAAAAGCTGCAAAAAATATTTTAAATTTTGCCTCTCGGCCGCTAGGCTAGTATTTGCTCCGTGCCCCGGATATAGCGTAAAATCGCCCTTTATCTGCAAAATTTTATGCAAAGACTCTCTCATCTGCTCGCCGCTTGAAAAGGGAAAATCCCATCTGCCGATAGAGCCTTTGAATATGACGTCGCCGCTAAAGATAACGCCGCCCGCTTCAATCATACAGCTGCCCGGCGTGTGTCCTGCAAAAAGGCTAAATTTAACGTTAAAGCCACCCAGCACGAACTCCTGCCCATCCGAGACTAAAACGTCCGCTTCTATGGGTTCTGGCATCGTATCAAAAGGATCCGCCCGCAACATAAAGGCGTCTTCCTCGTGGATATAAATTTTAGCGCCCGTCCTTTGCAGCTTCGCATCGTCATAAACGTGATCGAAATGCCCGTGCGTATTCAAAACCGCGGCGATCTTTCCCGTATTTTGCATCACCCAATCAAAACTGCCCTCGCCCGGATCGATCACTAGATCGCCCTGCTCGCCCTTTAGAATGTAGCAATTCGTCGCGTATTCACCGAAAGCTTTTTTTAAAATTTGCATTTAAATCCTCCTTTTAAGCTTAAATTAAAGCCGTAATTTAGCCAAAAATAGTTAAAATTCGCACAATTTAACGTAAAATTTTAAGGCTAAATATTATGTTTTTGGACGATTTGCTGCCGCAACTGACCGATTTTTTATCGGAGAGACTCGATGAAACGGGCGCGGACGCCTTTGTAGTGGGTATCAGCGGTGGGCTTGACAGCGCCGTAGTTTCTGCGCTTTGTGCACTTACTGAGATCCCCACTTACGGGCTTATCCTGCCTAGCGCGGGTTCAAATTTAGAAAATATGGCAGACGGCATCTTTCACTGCGAATCCTTTAATATCCCCTACGAAATCCAAGAGATCGCGCCATTTGTAGAAAATTTTACCGCTTTAAATCCCGGCGCAAGCGCTCTTCGCATCGGAAATTTCGCCGCGCGCGTAAGAATGAGCTTGCTTTATGATTACAGCGCGGCTAAACGCGGCGTAGTCGTAGGCACGAGCAATCTTAGCGAGAGAATGCTCGGCTACGGCACGATTTACGGAGATTTAGCCTGCGCGTTTAATCCGATCGGAGAAATTCTTAAAAGCGATCTGTTTAAATTCGCAAAAATTTTATGCATAGACGATGCGATCATCAAAAAAGCCCCAAGCGCTGATCTATGGGAGAACCAAAGCGATGAGCGCGAGCTTGGATACAGCTACGAGATCTTAGATAGCGTGCTAAGAGATATTTTTTCGCACGAAGCGTTGCGGATGAAATTTCGCTCAGGCGAGCGAATAACCGCAAACGATCTAAAATATCTGCAAGACTCGCGCCACAATCAAGAGCTGGTAAAATTTATCGTCCGTAGAATTCTTAAAAATAATTTTAAGCTTCGCGCGCCTGCGGTCGCTCGCATAGAGCCCGCACACTAAGGAGAGATTTATGAAAGAGATACCGTTTTATAAGGCTCAAATCGATAAAAAAGAGGAAGATTTAATCAAAAGCGCCCTCTACAACAGCGATATAAGATATAGCGAAATTTTTGAAGAGGATATTTGTAAGTACTTCGGCGTAAAGCATGCCGTATCGACTACGAGCGGCACAACGGCACTGCATCTGGCGCTTTGCGCGATGGATATTAAGCGCGGAGATAAAATTTTATGCTCCGTAAATTCCTTCCCCAACGTCGCCGAAGTGATCCGCCACTTCGACGCAGAGCCCGTTTTCGTAGATATCGATCCGATAAGCTTTAACATCACGAGCGAAAGCCTTGCTCGCACGATAGATCAGAACCGCCACAAGAAGCTAAAATGCGCTTTCATCTCGCACATCGCGGGACTTGCTGCGGATATAGACGCTATCAGCGAGGTTGCCAAAAGCGAAAATATCATCCTTATCGACGATGCGTGCCGCGCCATGGGCGCTACCTATAAGGGCGCAAAAATTGGAGCACTTAAAAGCTCGCTCATATCGTGCTTTCAGATCAATCCTCAAGCGCAAGACGCAATCTCTACGGCGGGCTTTTTCGTTACGAACGACGATGAGATCGCAAGCGCCGCGCAAATTTTAAGAAACGGCGGCATCGTGGGAGACGCCTTTTACAAAGACGGCAATATGTCCTTTACCTACGACGTCGATCGCATCGGTCAAAAATACGATCTTAACGCCATAAATTCCGCCTACGCCATCGCTCAGTTTGAAAAAACCGACACTTTTATAAAGCGCCGCAAGCAGATCGCTGCAGCCTACCGCGAGCAGCTCGCAAACTGCCCGCACGTGACGCTTCCAAGTGACAGTGAGGAGCATATCTACACTCAATTCATCGTAAAGATCGACAAAAATCGCGACGATTTCGCCAAAGCACTGATCGCGCGCGGAGTGAGCGTATCGCTGCACTACGTGCCGGTGCATCTGCTAAGCTACTATAAAAGCAAATATAATTACAAGGTCAATGATTTCCCGAATGCGCTTAAAAACTATCAGCAAATTTTGTCCCTGCCGATCTATACGGCGCTTAGCGACGACGATGTGAGCTACATCTGCGAGCAGATCAAAGAGATAGCGCAAAATCGTGTTTAAACTCCTAATCGAGCGAAACTTATACGACCCGAGCCCCGCGTGGCTTGCGCTCGGAGTTATTTTAGCGCCGTTATCGCTGCTTTATACGCTTATCGTCTGCCTAAAAAGGCTCTTTGCTAAGCCGCAAAAATTTAAAATTCCAATAATCAGCGTCGGAAATTTAACCCTCGGCGGAAGCGGCAAAACCCCGCTGGTACGAGCGCTTTTTAAAGAATTTAATCCCAGACTCAAAACCTGCATCATTCTTCGCGGATACGGGCGCAAAAGCAGAGGCTTGCTCGAAGTAGCGCTCGGCGGACGGATACTTTGCGACGTGCGGCAAAGCGGCGATGAGGCGATGGAATACGCGCTGTTTTTACGCGGCGCAAGCGTGATCGTCAGCGAAGATCGCGCCGCAGGGATTTTACGCGCGCAAACTCTCGGCTTTGAGCTGGTGATCTTAGACGACGGATTTTCTAAATTTAATATCTCTAAATTTGATATCTTGCTGCGCCCGCAAAGCGCGCCGAAGCTGCCCTTTTGCCTGCCGTTCGCCGCGTATCGCTACCCGCCGTTTTTTTATAAATTTGCAGATTTCATACCCGCGCCCAGCGATATTTCGCAGAGCTTTAAGATCGTTTCGGCGGCGGATCTGCAAGGCGCGCTAAACGGCACGGATGAAATTTCAAATTCCGACGCAGATGAAATTTTAAATTCCGCTGTGGATAAAATTTTGGATTTAAATTTAAAAACTGCCGTAAATGAAATTTCAAATTTAAACTCTACCGTCGCGAATAAAATTTTAAATTCCAAAGAGGCGAGCTTTGAGAGATCCCGCACAATCTTAATCAGCGCTATCGCCAAGCCTTGGCGCTTGCAAGAGTTTTTACCGCTCGCAAAAGCCCACGCTTTCTTTCCGGATCATTACGATTTCAAAAAAGAGCAGATTTTAGAGCTGCTAAGGCGCGAGGACGCGGAGCATATCCTATGCACGGCGAAAGATTACGTGAAATTAAGGGATTTGAGCGCGGAAATTTCGGTGATTTTGTTAAATTTGAAGCTAAGCGAAAACTTTATCCGCAAAATTCAAAACTACATAAACCAAGCTATGATAAAATAAGGTTTTAAAAGGAATTTTATGATAAAAAAGAGCAAAACCGCCGAAGTCATCATCTCCGCGCTGCCCTATATCCGTAAATTTAGAGATAAAATTTTTGTCGTCAAATACGGCGGTGCGGCGCAAACCGACGATGCGCTCAAGCTTGATTTTGCCCGCGATATCGTGCTTTTGCATATGGTCGGCATCAAGATCATCGTCGTGCACGGCGGCGGCAAAAAGATCAATCAGACCCTGGATAAGATCGGCGTGCAGAGCGAATTTTGCGATGGACTTCGCGTAACGAGTAAAGACGCGATCGAAATTACCGAAATGGTGCTAAGCGGCGCGGTAAATAAAGAGATCACGGCGCTTTTGAACCAAAACGGCGCGCCCGCGATCGGCATTAGCGGTAAGGACGGCGGGCTTTTGAGGGCAAAATTCCTAGATGAGAAAAAATACGGCTTCGTAGGCGAGATCACTGAGGTAAACACCAAGCTGATAAACGACCTACTACAAAAGGACTATCTGCCGGTGATCGCCCCGCTTGCGGGCGGCGAGACGGACGAAAACGTAAGCTTTAATATCAACGCCGATCTCTGCGCCAGCAGGATTGCAGCCGCGCTAAAAGCGAGTAAGGCGATATTTTTAAGCGACATTGACGGGGTGCTCGATAAAGAGGGAAATTTAATCAGTAAGCTCGATGCCGCGCTCATTTCGAAACTCAAAAAGGACGGCACGATCGCAGGTGGCATGATCCCAAAGGTCGATGCGTGCCTACAATGCGTGCGAAACGGCGCAAATGCCGCGCATATCATCAACGGCAAAATTCCGCACTCGATCCTGCTTGAGCTTTTCACCGACGGCGGCATAGGAAGTTTGATAAAGGAAGAAATTTAGGCGCGAGCGCGGATGCGGCGGGCTTAAAACCGCAATGCCGCGAGCACGCGCAAGAAGTGTAAGCGATCAAATTTAAAGCGCCTAGGCGGGCGTAAATTTTAAAATTTTAAAAAGGAAAAAGATGAAACTGGTTTCTACGAGAGATTTTTCGCAAAAAGCCGATCTTAGCTACGCGCTGCTAAATCCGAGCGCGAGCGGCGGCGGGCTTTTCAGCCCCGAGCGACTGCCGCTTTTGAGCGAGGATTTTTTTAAGCAGTGCGAGGATCTGAGCTACAAACAGATCGCGCTTAAAATCATCGAAAGCTTCGATTTTGACGTAAGCAGCGAGGTCTTTGAAGACGCGCTAAAGCGCTACGATAAATTTGAAAATCCCGCCTGCCCCGTCCAGATCAAAAAACTAAGCGAGAACGCCTATATTCTGGAGCTTTACCACGGCCCGACGCTCGCGTTTAAGGATATGGCGCTGCAGCCCTTCGGCGCGCTTTTAAAAAGAATCGCAAAATCCAGAGGTGAAAAATTTTTAATAATGTGCGCTACGAGCGGCGACACGGGGCCTGCGACGCTGGAGGCTTTTGCGGACGACGAAAACATCAAAGCGGTCTGCCTCTACCCGCAGGGCGGCACGAGCGAGATACAGCGCCAGCAGATGGTAAAGCAAAGCGCGGCAAATCTTAAAATTTTAGGCGTGCGTGGTAACTTCGACGATACGCAGCGCGCGCTAAAATCGCTGCTGGCTGATGATGATTTCAAAAACGAACTCGCGCGGGCGAATTTAAATTTAAGCGCCGCAAACTCGGTAAATTTCGGCAGGATTTTATTTCAGATCATCTACTACATCTATGCTAGTATCTATTTTTCAAAGCACGGCGTATTGAGCCCCGAGCAAAATTTAAACCAAAGCGATCAGTGCCAGGCGTGCGGCAAAAATTTTGGCGCCTCAGCGGGTGCAAACAGCGCGCAGAGCGCAAAACCGAGCGTTAAATTTAAAACCTTCGACGTCATAGTGCCTAGCGGAAATTTCGGCAACGCGCTGGGAGCGTATTTCGCCAAAAAAATGGGCGCAAAGATCGGCAAAATCAAGATCGCTTCAAACGCGAACAATATCCTGACCGAGCTTTTTACGCGCGGCATCTACGATCTACGAAATCGCGAGCTCATCCGCACGATCAGCCCTGCGATGGATATTTTAATTAGCTCCAACGTCGAGCGGCTGCTTAGCGATATGTTCGGCGATGCGCGCACGAACGAGCTGATGCAAAGTCTGGCGCGAGATAAATTTTATAAGCTTAGCGCAAGCGAGCTTGCGAAGCTGCGCGAGGTTTTCGAGGCGGATTTTTGCGACGATGCGCAGTGCGCTAAATTTATCAAGCAAGAAAGCAGCCGCGGCGTGCTGATCGATCCGCACACGGCGACCTGCTTCAAGCTGCTTGACGAAAGTCGCCTAAATCTAGTCATCTCGACCGCGAAGTGGATCAAATTTACGCCGTCGATGATCGGCGCGATCAAAGGTAGGGCTTGCGAGGACGAGCGAGCCGATATGATCGCGCTTTCGAAGGAATTTCGCAGCGACATTCCGCCGCAGATCTCGCGCCTTTTTAGCGCGCCGCAGGTGCACTCTAGCGTCGTGGAACAAAGCGAGATCAAAAACGCCATAATGGAGTGGATCAAAAAATGATAGTAATCCCTGCGCGCCTTGCTTCGACGCGCTTTAAAAATAAAATTTTATGTGAATTTGACGGCGTGCCGATGTTTATCAAAACGGCTCAAAATGCCGCCAAGGCAGACCGCGTGCTAATCGCCGTGGATGAGCCGCAAATTTTAAAGATCGCGCAAGATTACGGCTTTGACGCCGTTCTCACCGCGCGCGAGCATCAAAGCGGCACCGATCGGATCAATGAAGCGGTCGCAAACGCAGCGCTTGCGGAGAACGAGATCATCATCAATATCCAAGCCGACGAGCCCTTTTTTGAGAGCGAAAATTTGATTAAATTTAAAGATTTTGCCAACGCCATGATCGCGCAAAAGGGCGCATTTATGGCGAGCTGCTACAAATATATAAGCCCTCAGGCGGCGGAGGATCCGAATTTAGTCAAGCTAGTGCTTGATAATGCGGGCTTTGCGATCTATTTTTCGCGCTCGCTCATCCCTTATCCGCGCGCGGCATGCGAGTGCTACCTCGGACACATCGGCATCTACGCATACAGCGTGCGAAATTTAAAGCGGTTTTGCGCCCTACCCGCCTCGGTACTGGAAGATACCGAAAAACTCGAGCAGCTTCGCGCCATAAGCGCCGGCGAGAAGATCGCGATGCTTGAAATAAAAACCGCGAGCATCGGCATCGACACGCCGGCTGATTACGAGCGCGCGCTAAAGGAGTTCGGCAATGGAAATTGATCGCGCCTTTTTAAACACGAAATTTAAAGCGAACGGACCCACAAAATTTAACGATAATAGGCTGTGCGGCGCGGAATTTAACTCTGCGCACGGCGTTAAATTTAAAACTAACGAGCCGCGCGGCGCAGTGTTTGGAGCGGAGGGACTCGCTGCGGAGCGTAAAATTCTAATGCGACGTAAAATTTTAACGGAGCGTGGAATTTTAAAATTTAAAGATGCGAGCGCAAAATGAATTACGATGAATACAGATCCGCGGTAGATACGCTAAATGCGTGGGCGCGGGCATATTACACCGACGATAAACCGATCGCAAGCGACGAGGAGTACGACGAGCTTTATTCGCGCGTGGAGAAATTCGAGGAGCAAAACCCCGAGCTCGCGCTGCCCTACTCGCCCACAAGGCGCATCGGAGGCGCGATCAGCGAGGGCTTTTCCAAGCTTGCTCACGGCGCGCAGATGTGGTCGATGGAGGATATTTTCGACGACGCAGATCTTTTGGCGTGGCTAGCTCGCGGCGAGAAGAGCGGCGCGCAGTTTTACGTCGAGCCGAAATTTGACGGCGCGAGCTTAAATTTGACCTACGAAGGCGGCGTGCTGATAAGCGCGGCGACGCGCGGCGACGGGCTTATAGGCGAGGACGTGACGCAAAACGCAAGAGCGATCAAATCGGTGCCGCTTCAGATACCCTACGCGGGAAGGATCGAGATCCGCGGCGAGACGCTGATCGCAAAGAGCGATTTTGACGCGCTAAACGACGAGCGCGCCGCAAACGGTGAGAGCCTGTTTTCAAACCCACGCAACGCCGCCGCAGGCAGCTTGAGGCAGCTGGATAGCGCGATCGTAGCGAAGCGAAAGTTAAAATTTATCCCGTGGGGGGTGGGCGAGCATTCCTTAAGTTTTGCACTGCACTCGCAGATAATGGAGTTTGTGCGTAGTCTAGGTTTCTTACGCGACGAGTTTTGCCGCATCTGCAAGAGCGCGAGCGAGATCAGGGCTGCGTACGAGGCGCTGCATAGTATGCGCGCGAGCAAAGACCTAATGCTAGACGGTATGGTAATCCGCGTAAACGAGCTTTCAAAGTGCGCCCAGATGGGCTATACAGTGAAATTTCCGCGCTTTATGGTCGCGTATAAATTCCCCGCGGTCGAAAAGGTAACGCGGCTGCGCGAGATCAATCTGCAGGTCGGCCGCACCGGCGCGGTCACTCCCGTAGCCGTCGTAGATAGCGTAAATATCGACGGCGCGAACGTTTCAAACGCGACGCTTCATAATTTTGACGAGATCGCGCGGCTAGGGCTGATGAAAAACGACTTCGTGGGCATCATCCGCAGCGGCGACGTGATCCCGAAGATCACGAGCGTTTACAAACAGCGCAGAGACGGAACGCAGAGTGAAATTTCGCGCCCGGATCGCTGCCCGGTTTGCGGCGAGAAATTACTTGACGAAGGCGCGCTCATAAAGTGTCAAAACCTCGATTGTAAGGCGCGCGTGATAGGCTCGCTGATCTATTTCTGCTCCAAAAAATGCATGAATATCGAAGGGCTAAGCGATGCGACGATCACGCAGCTTTTTGAAAGCGGCAAAATTTCAAAGATCGGCGACATTTACGCCCTCAGCGCGCAGGATTTGGCGGATCTTGATGGCTTTGCGGATAAAAAAATTTCAAATCTTTTGGGTGCGATAAATGCGAGCAAAAACGCGCCGCTTGAGCGCTTCATCGCCTCTTTGGGGATCGAGCACATCGGCGAGGTGGCCGCGCGCAAGATCGCCGCGGCGTTCGGGCAGGATTGGCTGGATGCGAGCGAGGATGAAATTCTGCGACTGGAGGGCTTTGGAGAGGCGATGGCAAGGAGCCTAGCGGAGTTTTGCAAGATAAATCGCGAAAAAATTCTAAATCTAAGCGAAATCATCACGCCTCGCGCGCCCCAGATGCAGACCACTAAAAGCGCTTTCACGGGCCGCAGCGTCGTCATCACCGGCACGCTCAGCCGTCCGCGCGACGAGTTTAAGGCCAGGCTTTTGGCGATGGGCGCGAAGGTGCAGGGCTCGGTATCTGCCAAGACCGACTTCGTGCTTGCAGGCGCAGAAGCGGGCTCCAAACTGCAAAAAGCTCGCTCGCTTGGCGTGCGGGTGATCGACGAGAGTGGGTTTGAAGCGCTTGCGAGCCTGGCGACGACCGACACAAACTCACCCGGCAAGAGCGAGCCTGAAGTGCTTGCGGAGGGCGGCGAGTGAAGGTTTTTTGTTTGGTGCCGAACCCACACGCAAACGGTGCAGGATTAAATTTTAAAAGAAACCTCGGTCCTTCGGCGCTTATATCTTTTACAAGGCGCGAGAATTTTAAAAATTTTGTAGCGCACGAGCAAGTGGCAAAAGCGACAAATCGAGCGGTCGGCGCTAGATCACAGGTCTTCGAGGCGCGTGCAAAAACGGCAAACCGAGAGACGGTTTCTGCGAGGCATGCGGGCTATACTTGCCGCGGCGCTAAGGCGGATAGCGCGATACCGATAGGTGCGGCTGCAAGTAAGAATATCTCAAATTTTGCGCCACTCAAACACTGCGCCGATATGAAAAATTTTAAAATTTTCGCTAGCGGCAAGATAAAATTTGCAACGCACGGCGAACCGAAATTTGCAGTGTGCAACGAGATCAAATTTGCAGCGCGAGGTCTGCTTAAATTTGCGGTGCGTAGCATAAAGTTTGAGCCTTGCGGTACTGCTGCACGCGCCTTTGCTATGCGCGATAAAATTTTAAGCTCAAGGCTGCGCAAAAACTGCGTGAGCTTTAAAATTTCACCGCCGTGCGGAGAAAAGACAAAATGAGATTTGATCTGCTCGTCGCAAATACGCTTAAAATCAGCAGAAATCAGGCTGCCGCGCTGATAAAGCAGGAAAAAATTTTGCTGCGTGGCGCCGTGCAAAACAGGCCCTCTGTGCAGATCGCGCCCGAGCAGAGCGGCGAAATCAGCGCGATTGATCAAATTTACGTAAGCAGGGGCGCGCTCAAGCTTGCGGGCTTTTTGGACGAGCTAGCCGAAAACGGGCTTTTGGCAAACTGCGGCGAAAATTCGCCTAGCTCGGCGGCAGAAATTTCAAAGCCGTGCAGTGCCGCAAAAAGAGCGGATAGCAAAGCGACAGCGACACAAAAGGCGGGCACAGTAACGACGCAAATTTTAAATGCCGATTTTGCGGCTACGGATAAAATTTTAGACGCGAACGAGGCTGATAAAATTCCAAGCGCGGCTGTCGCGACGACAAAGAGCGCGAAAGCGACTACCGAGGCGATGCGTACCGCAAAAACTAACGCCGATACGGCGGAGCTTTTACAAACCGGTGCAGGCAAGCAAATGGTGGAATTTTTACAGACGAGCGCGGACGCCGATACGGCGGAACTTTTGCAAACGGACGCAGGCGCCGAAACGGCAGAGATTTTAAATGCGGCGAAAGCCTCCAAATCGGGCGGCAATGCGGGCGCGTGCCGCAACGAAGGCGGCGCGGAGCCGGTACAAATAAAGCCCTTGCAAAAAGATATTTTAAATTTAGCGGGAGCCGATGTTTTGGACGTGGGCAGCAGCACTGGCGGATTTGTGCAGATTTTATTGCAGCGCGGCGCAAAGAGCGTGACCGCGCTTGACGTCGGCAGCTCGCAGCTAAGCGAAATTTTGCGGCGCGATCCTCGCGTGATCGTGCGCGAAAACACCGACATTAGGGAGTTTATAAGCAAGAAAAAATTTGATCTCATCACCTGCGACGTGAGCTTTATCTCGCTAAATTTGATCTTAAAAAGTCTCGCTAGCCTCGCCAAAAACGCTCTCATCGTGCTATTTAAGCCGCAGTTTGAAGTCGGCGCTGAGATCAAGCGAAATAAAAAAGGCGTGCTTAAGGATGAAAAGGCGGCGGGCGCCGCGCGGGCGAAATTTGAGCGGCTATGCGCCGAGCTGGGGCTTGCTGTGCTGCACGCTAGCGCCTGTAAAATCACGGGTAAAGAGGGAAATAGGGAATTTTTCTATCTTCTAAAAAGGATGAACGATGAAATTTAAAAACTTAATTATCTTGGCGTTTTGCGCGCTATTTTTGGGCTCATGTGCCAAAAGCCTAAGCCCGAAAGCGCCGCTGGTAAAAAATTTCGACATCGCTAAATTTAGCGGCGGCTGGTATGAGATCGCCCGCATGAAGGGCGGCGGCGAGCTGCAAAACACCGCGTACGAGTGCTTTATCGATAAAAACTCCACGATCAATCTTCTAAAGACCGCTAAAACAAGCTCTGGCAAAATCGAAAACGAGCAGCACGTGTTGGAGTTTGCGGGCGATAAAAACATAGGCCTGCTCTATCAAAAAGGTCTGATTTCCGACTCCCTCTACCGCGTGGCGCAGGTGGACGGCGACTATCGCTACGCCCTGATCTTCGGCGCCGATACGAGCGAGCTTTACATCCTCTCTCGCACCAAAACCCTGCCTGAGCCGATCCGCATCCTTTATCTAAAAAAGGCAAAGCACAGTGGCTACGACACCAAAAAAATCGTCTGGACGAAGCAGCAATAATGGCTAATCAAAAATCAGGCAAAGACCATACAGAGGCTTCGCTACGGAATTTTAAAGAGCAAAATTTCGTAGCGCAGAATTATTTTACGGAACAGAATTTCACAAGCAATGGGGAAAATTCATCTCAAAATATCAAAAGTCCAAGGCAAGAGCTCAGTGAAAATAAAACCGGCGATGCGCACCGCGCAGATGAAACAGGTACCGACACCGCTTGCAGTAACGAAACGGCTTATGGCGGCACTTGCGGCAATGGCGTAGACGCGCAAGCCCAGGGCATGCTTCCTGCTTGTGCGGAAGTACTACGCGCGCGCCTAAGCGAGCAGTTCGCACGTGGCGAGATTTTCGCAACGCTACAAGGCGCAAACCGCGATAATGTGCACGCTGTAGCGATCGGCAATTTCGACGGCATGCACCTTGGACATCAAAAATTATTTGAAAATTTAGGCAAGCACGGCGCGATAATCGTAATCCTAGCAGGTGGTGGCACGAAGCTAACCCCTTTTGCGTCGCGGCAGGCGTTTACGAACAAAAAGATTTTTTATTGCGATCTACGCGCTATCAAAAGCCTTAGCGGAGGCGAATTTATCGCACTTTTAAGGCATAATTTCATAAATTTACAAAAAATTGTCGTCGGTGAGGATTTTCGGTTCGGGCGCGACAGAGCGTGGGGCGCGGAGTTTTTGCAGCGCGAATTTAGCGGGCAAACCTGCGTCGTAGGCGAGTTTTGCTTAAGCGGCAGCGGCGTGCATTCAAGCAGGATCAAGGAGCTTTTATCGCGCGGAAGGTGCGAAGAGGCGGCGGAGCTTTTAGGGCGAGATTACGAGATCTGTGGGCGGATCGTGCACGGTCAGGGGCGCGGGGCGCGAGAGTTCGTAGCGACGCTAAATCTTGATGCGAGCGGCTATTTTATGCCAAAAAGCGGCGTGTATGCGACCCTGGCGCGCGCCGAAAGCAAGGAATTTGCAAGCGTGAGCTTCTTGGGGCACAGGATCAGTACCGACGGGGCTTTTGCGCTTGAAACGCACATTTTAGGGGACTTTGCGGGCTTTGAGGCGGGTTTAAATTCCGCGCAAGATCACGCGCCGTGCTGCGGGGGGCAAGCCGCACATTCTGCGCGAAATTCAGATGAAATTTCGGCGCGTAATTCGACCGAAATTTCTACACAAAATTTTGCGGCGAGCGAGAGCTTGGACGCCGAAAATAAAATTTTAGAGGCTGCAGACAAAAACAGCGGCGCGAAATTTGCTTGCGTGAAATTTATAAAGTTCCTACGTGAAAATCGCAAATTTAGCGATCTAGCGCAGCTTAAGGAGCAGATTTTAAAAGACGCTTCAGAGGCTGAGGCGGTACTACGAAGCCGCAAATTTTAATCTACGGCTTGTAAGCTTAAAGATGAAATTTGCGGGCTGTGTGCTTGAAATTTGATGTGTCTGCCCGCGTTTTGCATCTACGGCGCATTATATGAGCCGTCTGCGTCGTCCCGTATAAAAGTCGTGCGCCCATTACTTGGTACACTGCCTACATGGCTTTAACGCACCTTGGGCTTGGGCTTATGTAAGGCGAGGTAAGTGTGAGCTGCACCGAGAATTGAGGGCGATAAAAAATCTTAGTTGCGCTGCAAAGCTTTAAAATTTAGGTATGCTTCGCGTGGGGCAAACTAAGCGCAAAAATTCCATACGTAGCGGTCGCAAATAGAGTGTCGCGTAAGTGCAGAAAGCACGGCGTGAGAATTCTGCGCTTAGCATGCGTAGGAAGTATAAATCGAGTGCTGCGCGAATAGCGAAACTAAAAAGGAAACAGATGAAAGACGAAATTTTTAAAGAGCCTATCAAAAAGCAGTTTGAGTTCGACGCCAGCGTCGCGTCGGTTTTTGATGATATGATCGGGCGCAGCGTGCCGTTTTACGAGGCTAGCACGCGGCTTAGCAGCGAGCTTTTGGCGCGGATGCTGCCGCAAAAGGCGCGCGTGATCGATCTTGGCTGCTCAACTGCGACCGCGCTGCTGGCGCTGTTTGCGCTGCGGCCCGATCTGCGGCTGTGCGGCATCGACAGCTCGGAGGCGATGATACAAAACGCCCGTGCCAAGGCGGCAGCGTTCGGCGCCGAGCTCGAGCTTAGCGTATCGGACGTGCTGGATGCGAGCCTAGCAGACTGCGACGCCGTGATTTTAAACTACACTCTACAGTTCATCAGGCCGCCGCGTAGGGGCGCGCTCGTGAGTAAAATTTACGACGGATTGCGTGAGGGCGGAGTTTTGATCTTTAGCGAAAAGATCATCTATGAAGACCGGGTACTCGCGCGTCAGATGATCGAAATTTACGAGGATTACAAGCGCGCGCAGGGCTACTCGCGCTACGAGATCGCGCAAAAACGCGAGGCACTTGAAAACGTGCTCGTACCCTACACCGAAGCGGAAAACCGTGCCTTGGCGCTAAACGCAGGCTTTAAGCGCGTCGAGAGTATCTTTAAGTGGGCAAATTTTATGAGCTTCGCGGCGTTTAAATAGCGATAATTTAAATTTACAAGAAGTATAAATTTTGGAATTCTATAAATTTAAAAATTTCAATGATTTCCGAATTTTTTACTTTCCAAAACTCTTGCATTATAAAATTTGAAGCAAAATGCGGAGTGCAAATTTTAAATTTTATTCTGTACGCAAAAGCGCGCCCGTATTTCAAAGACGTAAAACCTAAAATATCCTCTCGTACACGCAACTTTTGGAATGTGAGCACCCAAAAGCTTTTTATTTTACGTAAAATTTTAACAATCTAGAAATAATTGATACAAATTCCAATTAAACTAAATTTTACTTCATTTCTATTTACTGCGCTTCTTGGTTTGTTTCAGTGATTTGTACTTGCGAGCTTACTTTTGTGATTAGCCCCGTTTCTTCATCGATTTTTTCGCTAGCGATACGATTTTCAAAATCGTCGAAAAAACGTTTCGTATCGGCTAGGATATTTTTATATTTACGCCATCTATTTCTATAAATCGATCGGCAAACTATGAACGTCAAAATGAAACTACTTCCAATACATGCAAAAAATGGCAAGAGCTCGAAATAAAGTATTTGAAAATAACATATACATATAAATACCAGTATTCCACCTATAAATGTACCGCAGCCAACGATATCATAATCAAATCTGGGTTTATAGCTTTCGGCATTAGCCCAGAATTGATCCTCATTGCTTACTTTTCTAGTTATGTTTTTAGTTAGACCACAATCGATATAACCGCCATTTTTTTCGACATAACCAGCTATCTCATCACCATCCAAAATCAAAAAATTTTTATCTAAAACCGCTCTAAACAAATCTTTACCTTGCCCCTTAAGCTGGAATGTCCATATATGAGTATGCGTAGTACTTGTTTTAGTGGTCGTATTTGTCGTCGTATTGCTGCTAAAACTGCCGCGAACAGCGAACGGATTGATAGGCAAAATAGTGGCACCCAAGCCTCCGCTACTTACATCGCCACTATTTACAGTCTTTACAGTAGTATTAGTTACACTACTCATGTCTGTTAGAACTTCTTTTTTAGCATTGATTGCGATGCCGTGAAAATAATCCATTAATAATCCTTTAATTAAAAATAAAATTTGTGAATAATACGCCCCCCCATTAAAATTTGCTGAAATTTTTATAAAGCAGAATTTTAAATCGACGCGGCGGCATTTTTCGCTCAAATTTTAAAAGCGAGCTAGACAACCCGAGCGAAAAATTTAGATCCGAACGGCAATAACAGCGGTAATTCAAGCGATAAGAATTCAGATAATTTAAATGGCGAAAATAAAACGATAGGCGTAATTTAAAATGTCAAAATTTTGCAAGCCTCTAGCAGGAAGCAAGAAAGAACAAAAGCATTGCATCGAGACAAAGGCGTTGCGCCGAAACGAGAAATGTTGCGTCAAGACAAGGCGTTGCGGACAAGCGAATGGCGGACGGATGAATTTTAAAACGCTAAAAATTTGGCGACACTACATTTTAAAATTTCAAAATCGCAACCACTGAAATTCCGGGCATAAAAAAAGCGTCCGCCGTTTGACGGACGCCGTGTATAAATCGCGGGGCGAAATAAACGCCACCGCGAGCAAAGGAGCTTATTTATCTCTTAAATTTAACTCGCTAACGAGCTTGGAATAAACTGCGTAGTCTTTATTTTTGAGATATTTCATCATTCTTTTGCGCTGACCTACCAGCTTTAGTAGTCCTAAACGGGATGAAAAATCTTTCGGATTTGCCTGTATGTGGGCGGTAAGAAGCGTGATCCTTTCTGTAAGAAGCGCGATTTGCACCTCCGCAGAGCCCGTATCCTTCTCTCTTCTAGCGAATTTCGCAACTATCTGTGCTTTTTGAGCCGTGTCTAAAGCCATTATGACCTCCTGATCGGTAAAATAGGAAGCGATTATACTTAATTAACCTAAATTTTTGCTTTCTTTGTGTAAAATGCACGCTTTGACACCAAAGGAGAGAATAAATGCTTTTTACAAAAGCAAGCGAATACGCCCTGCTTTCAATGATCTGCATCGCGGGCAAGGAGGAATCGATGGATGTCGATTCGATCTCTAGCGAGCTTGGAATTTCACGCAGCTTTTTGGCTAAAATTTTACAAAATTTAGCTCGCGCGGGACTTTTAAATTCCTTCAAAGGCGCAAAAGGCGGCTTCGTGCTCGCGCGCAATGCAGATGAGATCACGCTAAGCGAGATCATCAAAAGCGCCGAAAGACGCAAGGCGACGGTATTTGACTGCACCGCCGAGGGGATCGACGCCTGCCCGAACGGTCGCACGCTATGCCGTGTCAATCTAATGTTCGGCGAACTTCAAGAGAAAGTCGATGAGTATATGGATACGATCACGCTAGCAGATATCATCGGCAAAGAGCGCAAATGAAAATATATCACCTAAGCCACACCGATCTGGACGGCTACGGCGCGCAATTCGTCGCGGCGCACTATTTGACGGACGTGGAATTTTTTAACGCCAACTACGGCAAGGAGATAAACGAAAAATTTGATCTCATCCTCGAGCGTATCGACAAGCGGCTCGCTGCAGATGCGGACGAGAAAAGCCTGGTTTTAATCACCGATCTAAATTTACTGCCCGCGCAATGCGAGAAATTTAGCGGCGAGATAGCCCGTCGCAACGCTCGCATGATCCTTTTGGATCATCATCAAAGCGGACTTGAGTGCGCGAAGAAATTCCCGTGGTATTTTTTGGACTCTTCGCGCTGCGCCACGAAGATCACCTATGATTTTTTCAGCGCGATGTTCGGCGGCTCGCCGCGGCTATATAAGCTCGTGCGCGTCGTAAACGCCGTGGATATCTGGCTGAAAGACGAGAGCGAGTTTGAGCTCGGCAAGGTCTGCCTCGGCATGGTCTCGGGCGCGAAAGAGATCAATAAGATCATGTTTGAGCGGGAGAGCAGGGATTATATCTTTTTCTTGCTAGAAAAAATTTTTAAATTTCAAGACGAGCCGAGCGCGCACATCGCGCTAGATAGCGCGCTACATGGCATAAAGAAAGAATTTTTTAAAATCGAGCGCGACGATACGCTAAGCAATCTCGTCTCGCATTTCGTAGTCGATCGCCTAAGCGCGCAAAAGCAGCGCTTTGAGATCAGCTACCTCGATAAAAAGGGCATTTTGACCTACAATATCGGCAACGTAAGCGTCATCGGCAACGACTTTTTGACGCAGAACCCCGATGTCGATTTTTTCATCGACGTAACGAGCAAAAAAACGCTCAGCTTCCGCGCAGACGGCAAGATCGACGTTAGCGAAATGGCAAAGCTGCTCCTCGGCGGTGGCGGACACGTAAACGCGAGCGGCGGGATGTTTGCGGGCTTTAAGGACGCGAGCTCTTACGAAGCCGTAAAGGCGCAGATCGTGGGTCTAATCGAGAAAAAAACTCAAATTTCAAAGGAAGAAGATGAAAACTAATGACGAAAAAATCGCCGAGCAGGACCTCATCTACGAGATCAATATCCTGCTTGACGCGATGCTGCTTTATGCGGGCATCAAGCGCGAGCGGCTCGCCGATGCGGCGCAGCTATACATCGAAAATATCGACACGGTGCTTGCGAACTCGGACGCTAGCGGCGCGGACGAGGTGATCGCCGTTGTCGAGTTTTTGCGTAGCAAACACGCGGAGCTATTCGAAAATAAGGGCTAAGCACGAAATTTTAAGCAAAATTTTGCGAGCTAGAATTCTATAAAGCGCAAACTATGCGGAGTAAAATTTCATCGAGCGTAAAATTTATAAAGCGAGAAATCTGCGAGATAAAATTTTGCGAAATAGAATTTCTAAAATGCGGAATGCAGAATTTTGCGGACTTAGGCTCAAAATTTTAAAATTTAGCAAGCAGGCTTTGCAAATAAAATTTTATGCTGTCAAACAAGAGCAAAATTTCAAGGCTTAGAATTTACGCTAAGAAATTCCGCACAATAGCAAATTTAAAAATTTAAGTGCATTTTGCGGCACGGAATTTTGTAAAAAATTTTAGACAACGCGGGGTGGCTTTGCGTAAAATTCTAATCTAGGCTTCGCG
>CAUQWV010000013.1:0-60367 GCA_963522285.1 uncultured Campylobacter sp. | reverse complement strand
CAAGCCCGATTTTTGCAAATATCGCGGTCAGCGCCGCAAAGAGTGCTGATGCAAGTGCCCAAACCGCCCATGTCTCCATGATCTTCCTTTAGAAAAATTACTAGATTATAGCTCTATTCGGATAAAATTTCCTTATAATTTCGCGAGCGTCGCAGCAAAAAGCTAAATCGTAAGCGAGCAATCCTACGAAGGCGGCATTTAAATTTTAAAATTTTAGCCGCAAAATACGGCTAAATTTCAGTTCTGACAAGCAAAGCCTGCCTCACGCGCTACTGAATGAGTTTGGGCGTCGTTTGAGTGGTGTGCCGTAAGATACGGCGCACGGATAGTGCGATAAAATTTCGCTTCAGTAAGATAAAATTTTATCGAGGCAAGACGAGCTTTCCTTCGAATGCAAAATTCTATTTTAATTCAATAAAAGCGTTACCGAATACGCCTTTCGTAAATCCAAACGCGATATAAATTCCTCCGAGCAGAAAGATCTGAATCTAAAAAATATTTATCGTTTGTATATAGAATCTCAAAATTTCTACGAGGAGAGCTTATGAAAAAATTTCTACTCGCGCTCATTGCGATATTCGTTTTAGCGGGCTGCGGCAGCGACCCGAAAGGCGTAGCCGAGGACTTCATCAGAGCCCTATACGAGGGCGATTCTAAGACTTTGGTGGATGCTATAGATATACCCGATAAGGACAGATCGGACGATGGCTCTATGCAGATGATAAACGGCAAACTAATGCAAATGGCAGGTGCCGGCAAAGAGGAGGCTTCCAAGCGCGACGGGCTAAAAGGCGTCTCGGGCGAGCTGCAAAATAGCGACGAGAAATCGGCGCTCGTGAAAGTCGCTGTGTCTTTTAAAAACGGCACGAACCGCACCGAGAGCGTTAAACTCGTCAAAAAAGACGGCAAATGGAAGGTTGCGCTTTAGCCAAAAAGCTTCTTGTTTGTCTGATTTTCGCTCTAGGCGAGTTCGGCGAGCTTTGGATGCTCACGCGCGCGCCTACGGCAAAAGAGCCGCTGCGGGTGCCGGATGAAATTTTATCAAATCTACGCACGGGCGATCTCGTCTTTCGCATGGGCGACGTCACCGATAGCCGCATAATCGCAACCGCAACAAATTTTAAATACTCGCACGTAGACATGATCGTGCGCGAGCGCCCGCTTTTGGTGGTACACGCCGTGACGGGCGAGGGCGAGCGAGACGGCGTTGCGGCCGTTTCGACGCAGGAGTTTTTGGCGCATGCGCGAGACTTCGGCGCCGTGCGGATAAATTTTTTAAGTGAGGAGCAAAAGGCGCACCTCGCCGCTTCTTTACTTGGACGCGTCGGCGAGGGTTTTACGCTAAGACCTCGCGGCGAAGCGAACCTCTACTGCACGACGCTGCTCGAGCAAGAAATCTCTAAAATCACGGAATTCTCGCCGCAGTATTTTAAGCTAAGCTTAGCCGTCCTGGGCGGCGAATACCTCGCGTCGAAGGCATTTTGGCACTACGGCGGCGTCGAAATTTTATATGAGCGGTAGGCGCGACTTAACTTGGGGCGGAATTTTGCGCGCTGTGTAAATTCAAATATCGCATCAATTCAAATCCGCGCATGAATAAAATTTAAGCTTAGAATTCTGCGCCGTAAAATTTCGGTTAAATTTCGCCTTTACGTTAAATTTTAAAATTCCGAAACGACGTAAAATTCCATTAATTACTAAATTTGCAAAATTTGGTAGGCGTGGAATTTTATAGAGCGCGTAATTTACAAAATTTTAAAAAGTAAAGCGCGCCTCATCTTTACAGCTCGCCGAAAAGCGCTTCGAGATTTTTAAGACCTTCTTGCGTAGAGACCTTTTTCTCGCTCGCTGAGCCGGTTTCGATAAGCTCGATCTCGCAGCCGCATAGCATCGAGGCGAGGCGGATATTTAGGCCGTTTTTGCCGATCGCTTTGCTTTTTTGATCGGGGTTTACGTAGACGATCGCCTTGCCGTCTTGCGTTATTTTGACCGAGTTTACGATCGCGGGCGCCATCGCGCGCGTGATCAAAATTTCGGGGCTTGCGGAGTATTCGAACGCGTCAATGCTCTCACCGCCGCTTCCGTCTTGCAAATTTTTGCTTAAAAATCTACTCACCGCGTCGATGCGAGCGCCTCCTTTGCCGACGGTGGCGCCTACCGGATCGACGTTTGGCGAGACGGCGCTAAGCGCGATCTTGGCTCGCCTGCCGGGGATTCTGGCGCAGGCTTGGATAATGACGCTGCCGTCTTTGATCTCAGGGACTTCGGCGGCTAGCAGGGCTTCTAGGAATTTCGGACTGGTGCGCGAAAGCTCCAGTCTGATACCGTGGGATTTGTCGATCGCTACGTTTTTGATGACGGCTTGCAGCACGTCGCCCACTTTGAAATTTTCGCCCTTGATGCGGTTTTTAAGCGGCATAAAGGCTTTCGTATCCTCGATTTCTACGTAGGTCGTGCCGTCGTGATCGATCTTAGTTACCGTGCCGTGGGTGAGAGTGCCTACCTTGCTTTTATAGTTTTCAAAAATTTTCTCTTCGAGCAGTCGCTGGATATGAAAATTTAGCTCTCTAGCCAGCACGCCGGAAGCCGTGCGACCGAGGTTTTCGATATTTATTTCGTAGCTTAGCTCATCGCCGATCTCTGCGTTTTCGCCTATTTTTTTGGCTTCGTTAAGCGCGATGAAGTTGTGATCACCGAGTCGCTCGTCATCATCTGCGACGACGTGGACCTTTTGGTAGAGCTTGACGCGTTTGGTCTGCGGATCGACTTCGCTATCGTAGAGATACTCCTCGCCGAAAAGCCTTTTTGCGGTCTGGATGAACGCCGTTTTGACGCGTTCTTTGACGTCTGCGGGCTCAAGCCCCTTTTCATTTGCAATCGACTCGATGATGTCGGTGATTTTTTCCATAAATTTTCCTTAAGATTTGATTTCGTGCTACTAAATTTGGATTTTAAATTTTGAAGTGCGGTATTATATGGAATTTTGACTTTATTTTTATTTAAACGAATTATTATCTAAATTTCGCTAAACTCGCGGGTTTAAAACATAAATGAAAGGATAGATCATGCAGCTAAAACTTGCCAGAACGGAGCTTGCCTCTAAGCCAAAAAGCGTTAAGATCGAGGATTTGCAAGCCCAAGTAGAAAAGAGCGGACAAAAAATATTTTATCTGGATAGAGAAAATTCTCAAAAAGATTTAGCCGCTTTGGTGGATTTTTTCGACACTAAGGGTTTTAGCGTGTATCAGCGCATAGTGCGATACGGGCTGAACGAAAACGAGTATATGTACGAGGTGCATATCCTTTGAGCAAACTCCTCTTCATCCAGACCCTAGGTTGCGCGATGAACGTGCGCGATAGCGAGCATATTATCGCGCAGCTGAAAGAGCAAGATTACGAGATTACCGATGACGTAAATATTGCGGATCTGATCTTAATAAACACCTGCTCCGTGCGTGAAAAACCAGTGCATAAGCTCTTCAGTGAGATCGGCGCATTCGATAAAGCTAGAAAAAGAGGCTCTAAAATCGGCGTTTGCGGCTGCACTGCAAGCCATCTGGGCGGAGAAATTTTTAAACGCGCGCCCTTTGTGGATTTCGTTCTTGGGGCACGGAACGTATCTAAAATTTCGCAAGCCGTACGTACTCCAAAATTTATCAGCACTGACATAAACTACGACGAGAGCGAGTTTGCCTTCGGCGATTTTGCGAGCTCGCCATATAAATCCTTCATAAACATAATGATCGGCTGCGACAAAAAGTGCTCCTACTGCATCGTGCCGCAGACTAGAGGCGATGAAATTTCGATCCCCGCTCAAATCATCTTGCGCGAGGCCGAAAGATCCGCAGCTCGCGGTGCTAAAGAGATATTTTTGCTCGGCCAAAACGTCAATAATTACGGCAAGCGCTTTTCTAGCCCGCACGAAAAAATCGACTTCAGCGACCTGCTCGTGCGGCTTAGCAAGATAGAGGGCATCGAGCGCATCCGCTTTACTAGTCCGCATCCGCTGCATATGGACGATAAATTTTTGGACGTTTTTTGCAATAATCCTAAAATTTGCAAATCGATGCATATGCCGCTGCAAAGCGGCTCGAGCAAGGTTTTGCGCGATATGAAGCGCGGATACACCAAGCAGTGGTATCTAGACCGTGCGCTTAGGCTGCGCCAAAGTTGCCCGGGCGTGGCGATTAGCACCGACATCATCGTAGGCTATCCGAGCGAGAGCGAGGAGGATTTTGCCGAGACGATGGAGGTGTTAGAGGCGGTGAGATTCGAGCAGGTTTTTTCCTTTAAATTTAGCCCGCGACCGCTCACGCCCGCAGCAAATTTAAAGCCGCTAGATGATGAAATTTCAAGCGAAAGATTAAGCAGGCTGCAAAGCGCTCACGCTAAAATTTTAGACGAGATCGCAAGAGCGCAAAAAGATAAAATTTTCGACGTATATTTCGAGGAGCTGCGCGAGGGCGGCACCGCGTGCGGTAGAAGCTTTTCAAATTTTTTAATCTGCGCGCAAGGAAGCGAGGAGCTGCTAGGCAAAACGCGCAGAGTACGTATCGAAAAGACCGCCAGAATGGCGCTTTATGGAAAAGTTATCGCTTAAAAAGCGGTTGTTTTTCCGCGTAGCCGAATATCTCATTTTTATTCTGATTTGGTGTATTTTTTTAACGTGCAGGGTTAAATTTACCCCTACGAAGCTGCCCGAAAAGCCCTGCGTCGTCGTATTTTGGCATGGAAGATTAGCGATGATGAGCTTTGCATATAGGCGCTGGTGGCTGCGGGATTTCGGCAGCAAGAGGTGCGCCAAGGTCATCATCTCGGATCACAAAGACGGCGAGATAATTACGCGCGTGATCTCGCATTTTGGCATCGGTGCGATCCGCGGCAGTAGCTTCAAGGGCGGCGCGCGCGCACTTATGGGTGCGATCAAAGAGATAAAAAGCGGCACCGACGTCATCATCACTCCAGACGGTCCGCGCGGCCCGCTTCACAGCGTCGCCGACGGTGCCGTGATCCTTGCGCAGCGGCTAAACTTAGATATCTACGCGCTAAATTATGAAGCGAGCAGTTTTTGGAAATTTCGTAGTTGGGACGAGATGGTATTGCCAAAGCCGTTTTCGCGCATAAATTACAGCCTCAGCGCGCCGCTAAATTTGGCGGGGCTTAGCCTCGATGCGGGCAAAGAGGCGATCAGGCAACTGCTTTTTGCAAGCGCCGAGCAGGACGCTAAATTTTAGTTTGAAATAATAGTGTTTCGGTATAATTGCAATTTTAGGAGAAAAAATGGCACTATTTAAAGCAAAATCATTCCTCGGCGTCGCTAAAAGTGCCGACGCATGTGAGTTTTTTTATAGAAAATTGGGCTTTGGTAAAAGAATTTTGGATGAGAAATCCGATCGTTTTCCCATCGCGCAAGAAAATGATCTGGCTACCTCGCTGGCGGGCTTTGCGGATCTTGGTGATAAAAATTTAATCTCTTGCGTGCTGATAGACGACGAAAATCAAAGAGTGCATTTTAACGAAGATTATATGATTAAAGAAAATAGCATTTATCAAAAAGTCGATGATAGCTTCATCGTGGAATTTCCTCGCGCAAGTGCACAGGCTGCGGATGAGACTTTTGGAATAGAATTTAGCTTGCACGCTAGTTTATTTAAAATTTTATACTTCTTGCTAAAAAATCAAAGCGATTTTGAAAACATGGCGATGTTCGCACTGAAATTTAATAACCGCGCGTGTTTTGTCGTCGCCAACCAAGAGCGCGTGCTCTATGCTGACATAATGCGCATCGATGAGGAGATGCAGGCGGCGATGAGCGATACTGACGAGCTATTTTATGAGCTTTTGAATTTTCAGATCGAAACCTTCTACAAATCCGAAAATAGCGAGTTTCTCACCAACGTTTTCATCTACTCAGACGGCACGCTTAGCAACGAGATCGGTTATGTGATTTTCACGCGCATCTTCATCAAAACAAATTTGATAAATCTAAATTTTGCCGATTACATCAACAAAATCGCGATACTGGAAGCCCGCTAGATCAAATATTTTGCTCCGTACCTAGGCAGAATTTTAAAATTTTATCTTTGCAGTATTGCACTTGCTCGATACGATTTGGTTGCTCGTTCGCGGCTACGTTTTGTTAAATTTATCTCGCGTTACATAATGGAATTTTGACTAGATAAAATCATCCGTATTTTAAACGACTCGCTTTTAAATTTAAACTATTTGCCGCAAAGGGTCCGTCTTGCGCCGTAAATTTTATCTTTTTCACGAATCTTTATTAATTTTGCGTAAAAAATTTTCTATCAAAGCTCGCCTTTGCTCCACATCGTCGTTCTCGCTAATGCCCTCTAGCTCGCTTGCGTGATGGGCCTTGGGCGGGATATCTTTCAGATACGACCACACCTCGTCTTCGCTTAAAATTTTGCCGTGTAGATCAAAACCTACGTTTAGCGCCCTGCCCGAAACTTCAGCCATATCTGCGTGCAGGTGACCGTAGAGCATCAGCGCGCCATAATGGCAGTTTGCCCACTCGATCATCGGGTAGTGAGACAGAGCCGCTCTCTTATGCGATAGGCGCACAAAGGCGTAGCCCACGATCTGTTCAAACATAAAATTGCCGTCCGCCTTGCGTCCGCTTAGCAGTTCGTTTTTCATTGCGGCGATCCGTCCATCGTGGTTACCGAGCACCAAAAAATGTCGTCCGTTTAGTCTGCGAAGTAACTCGCAAGTATGCACAACATCCTTGTGAAAGGAGACGTCGCCGAGATTATAGACGAGATCTTCTGGCGTAACGAGCGCATTCCAAGCGGCAATGAGATTTTCATCCATCTCGGCCACGTTCGCACCTTTTCTAAAATTAGGGTATTTTTTCAGCACCAGCTCGTGGCCGAAGTGCAGATCGGAGGTAAAATAAACGCTCATAAAAGCTCCTCAAATAGCGCAAGATCCGTGCCCGCGGCAAATAAAAATCCGCGGTTTATCGGCGGGATAGCAAGCCGCCTGCACGCTTCTTTAAATTTCTTTTCCATCGCTGGTTTAACGCAAGGCGTCACAAAGATAAATTTTTCGCCAGCTCCGACGGCTATCTTGCCGCCCAGCACGCAGTCGGCGCCGTTTTCTAGGCAGCGAGCGCATTCGTTTCGCTGAGCCGAGCTTAGCACGAGTCCTAGCCGCTTGCACGCCTGATCCACGCCGCGAAGCTCGTTTGCACCGCGTTTTACGAGATAAATTTTAGGCGCCGGATTAGAAAATTCGGGAGTTAAGCTTAACGCGTCGGTCGCCAAAAACTCAAAGCTCTTTTTTACGCCGCTAAAGTACTCGTTTAAAAACGGCTCGCTAAATTTAGCGCGAATAAAGCCACGCTTAAATTGCTCCGTTAAATTTGTCTCGTCGGTGAAGTATTTTAGGTTTCGCTCACGCAAAAACCGCTCCAGTTCGCACTTTCGCACGCTTAAAAGCGGACGAGCGATCACGTAGTCCTCGCGGACTTCGATCTCCTGCATGCCTAGCAGCTCGCTAAGCCCTGCGCCGCGCCCAAGCTGCATCAAAAACCACTCGAATTTATCGTCAAACTGATGCGCTAAGATTAAATTTTCATATCCCCGCTCGCGGCAAATTTCGGCGAAAAAATCATATCTGGCCGCGCGCGCCTCGTGCTCGAAATTTGACGCGCCCAGACGCACGCTTTTTGCGTAGATTTGTTTGTTAAATTTGGCCGCCAAGTTCCGCGCCGAGGTGACTTCGTCTTTGCTCTGCGCGCGGATGTTATAATCCACGATCGCAAGGTCAAATTTCACGCCCGCCTCGTCCAGAAGGTAAAAAAGCGCCGTACTATCGATGCCGTGCGAAAAAGCAAGCAGATTTTTGCCGGCTCGTAGCAAGGCTAGAATCTTGCTTGGAATTTCGGGCGAGTTTTTCATTGTCCTTGCGAGCTTTTTAGCACTCGCGCAAGCAGTCTATCGCCCGCAAATTCCGTAATTTCACACTCGTATAGACCGCCTGCTTTTAGATTTTGCACGTAGCTTTCGTTGATTAAAATCTCGCCGTCGATGTCCTTGTCCCATGCAAGAGGCTTAGCGCCGTAAAAAAACTCACCCTCACTGCTGGCTCCTTCGATTATTAGGGGCATCTTTTTGCCTACGAGCGCGCGCATGCTATTATCTATCGTCTCGCGCGTGATTTTCTCGATCTTATTTAAGCGGTGGCTAATTGTCCGCGCAGGGATCTGCGGCATCGTAAAGCTCGCCGTATCCTCCTCCTTGCTGTAAGCAAAAGCTGAAATTCTATCAAATTTAAACTCCTGCAAAAAGTCGCAAAGCTCGTCAAATTCTACGTCTGTTTCGCCTGGGTGTCCGACGATGACGCCCGTTCGTAAAAATGCGCCCGGCGCACTTCGCATTAAATTTAAAAGCTCTTTGATCCGCGCCGCGCTCGCGCCGCGCTTCATCAGGCTTAGCATTTTGTCGTTTATGTGCTGAATCGGCATGTCGAAGTAGTTTGCGAAAATGGGTGAGCCCACGATCGTGCGGATGAGTCGCTCGTCGGTGCTGGTGGGGTAGAGATACAGTACGCGCGCGACCTTGACGCCCTTTATTTTTTCGATGCGTTTTATCAGCGCGACTAGATCTATGTCCTGCTCGTGGGCTTTTTCGTCGCCCGCACTCTCGTCGCTAGAGCCCTTACCGCAGGAGAGCCTACTTTGAGCGGAAATCTTATCTCTCGCGCCGCCGCTTGAGCCGTCGGGGCTTTGCCCATAGCATGAGCCATCGGAATTCTGCCCGTCGCGAAAGACTGCGGAATTTAACTCATCGCGGTAGTCTTTAAAATTTGATCCGCCTTTTTTGCCGCGTCTTAGATCGCGACCGTAGCTACTGGAATCCTGCGCGATAAAGCTAAAATCGTAAAATCCGCGCGCCACCAAGCCGCGCACCTCCGCTTCGATATCCTCGATACTACGGCTTTTTAGGCGGCCTTTGAAGCTCGGAATGGCGCAGAAAGAGCATTTTTGATTACAGCCTTCCGAAATTTTAACGTAAGCGTGGTAGTTTGAGCCCGTTATCACGCGTGAAGAGGTAAGCGCTGGACTTTGCAGATAGGTTTGTGGGCTGAATAAATTCTGCTTTTTTAAAATCATCTCATCGATTTTATCGTAGTCGCCGACGCCGCTAAAAATATCGACCTCGGGCAGCTCGTGCATAAGCTCATCCTTGTAGCGCTGCATCAGACAGCCCGTGACGACAAGCAGCGCGCCGCTTTTTTTCTGCTCGCTAAGCTTCAAAATCGTGCGGATACTCTCCTGCTTGGCGCTTGCGATGAAGCCGCAGGTATTTACGATCATCACATCCGCACTCGCAGGCTCATCCGTGAGCTCGTAGTTTTGCAGACGCCCGAGCATGATCTCGGAATCAACTAAATTCTTATTGCAGCCTAGAGAAACGAGATGGAGTTTTGCCATTTTACAGCCAGATATTATCGATCAGGCGGGTCGTGCCGACTTTGGCGGCAAGCAGGATTATCGTATCGCCTTGCTTGATCTGCGAAATTTCATTAAATTTATAATCCACGAACGCTATATAATCGACCGCCAGCGGCTCAAGCACACTAAGCATCTTTTCGCGGATTATATTTAGGCTGATCTCGCCTTTTTTAATAAGCGAGCTGGCATTTAGCAAGGAGCGCGAAAGCTTAAGCGCCATAAGCTTTCCCTCCTCATCCAAATAGGCGTTGCGCGAGCTAAGCGCGAGCCCATCGCTCTCGCGCACGATCTCACAAGGGATGATACTTATAGGCATAAAAAAGCTCTTTACCATCTTCTGCACGATGAAAAGCTGCTGGGTGTCCTTTTTACCCATATAAACGTTGCTAGGACGAGTTAGATTAAAAAGCTTATTTAGCACTTTAAGTACGCCGTCGAAGTGCCCGGGGCGCGTTTTGCCTTCTAAAATTTCACTTATCGGCTTAGGTGCTATGATCGCTGGCTCCTCCGTGCCGTAAATTTCATCCGCGCTCGGGATAAAAAGCGCGTTCACATCGAGGCTCTCGCAAATTTTAATATCGCCCGCTTCATTTTTTGGGTAGCTGTTTAGATCCTCACCGGGCAAAAACTGCGCCGGATTGAGGAAGGCCGAGACGATTACGATGTCGTTTTCGTTCCGCGCTCTTTTTATGAGGCTAGCATGCCCCGCGTGCAAAGCTCCCATCGTAGGCACGAAGCCCACGCTATCGCTTGCTGATGCTCTGAAACTTTTTAGCTCCTCTATGCTTCTGATAATTTGCATTGTTCTCTCTTTTCAATATAAAATATTAAGGCTGGCAATTATATCAAAAAATATTAAAGGTATAAATTAAGCGCGAAAGGGCGGTCTATTTAGCGAGCGTTAATCAATGAGTACTAAAATCTACCACGAGCTTTAGCTCTAAAACAAACTTCAAAAGGAGCAAAAATGGCTACTCAAGAGACAAATTTAGATTCTTTGAAAAAGGATATCGACTCTTTGAAAGCGGATTTTAAAGAGATTATGAAGTCCATCAAAAATATAGGCGCAGAGCGTGCGGAGTCTGCCAAAGATAAAATTCTAGATCAGCTAAACAGCAATGAGATCAAAAAATATATAGATGATCTAAGGCTCAAAGGCAAAGACGGCATAGAAAGCGTGAATGACACGATAAAACAAGACCCGATAAAAAGCGTCGCTATCGCTGCGGGTGTCGGATTTTTGCTCGCTTGGTTGCTGAAAAAATAATGGCCGGCATATCTGAATTTATAGTTTCGGTAGTAGAGCTCGTAGACGCTCAAGCTAGCGATATCAGGCGCTCTTTTTTAAAGAGCGCCAATTCGGTTTTACTAAATATAATTACGGGCGTGATTTGCATTATAGGCTTGGTTTTCTTTTTGCTAGGACTGTACGCGCTTCTTGAAAAAACTATCGGGGAAATTTGGGCGTATTTTGCATGCTCCATTGCAGCTTTTCTGTGTTCTATTATCGTATATAAGGTGCTTTCGTGCAAAGCGAAATGACAAAAGAAAAGCTAAGACTAGTGGCGTCTATGCTTGAAGACAAAAAAACCGATTGCAAAAAGTTGAAGCTAGAAGAAGCGAAGCTAAAACTGCTACTGAACGACCCTTTGCCCGATCTCTCGACGGAGCTTAAACTGATTAATCACGGCAATATTAAGCAGGTTTTGATATCTCTAATAGACAAATGCTTAATAATGCCCGCCTTAAATAAAATTTTATAAACAACCTTAATCCAAAATATGTTATAATCACGCCAAAAGCATAAAAAGGTCTTAAATTTTGGATAATTACGAATACACGGAACTTTTAAAAACCCTAAATACTAAAGTCGAAAATATCTCTGGCGTCGTAAAACCGGAGAACATTAAAGCGCGCCTAAAAGAGATCGAGGAGCTTGAAAACGATCAAAATCTATGGCAGGACATCGCAAAAGCAGGCGCCATCGGCAAAGAAAAAACTAAAATTTCAAATATCTTAAATAAATTTCTAAACGCTAAAAACGCCGTAGATGACGCAAAGGCTCTATATGAGCTGGCAAACTCGGAAAACGACGAGGAGACGATAAACTCGCTTTTCGCCGAAGCGGACGCGCTAGAGGATAAGATCATAAATTTAGAAATTTCTATGATGCTTAGCGGCGAAAACGACGATAAAAACGCTATCGTCAGCATTCATCCGGGCGCGGGCGGTACGGAGAGCAACGACTGGGCCAGTATGCTATACCGCATGTATCTGCGCTTTTGCGAGCGAGAGGGCTTTAAGATCGAGGTTCTGGACTTTCAAGAGGGCGAGGAAGCCGGCCTTAAAGACGTTAGCTTCATCGTGCGCGGCGAGAACGCCTACGGATATCTGAAAGCCGAAAACGGTATCCACCGCCTGGTGCGCGTAAGCCCGTTTGATAGTGCAGGGCGCAGACATACGAGCTTTTCAAGCGTGATGGTAAGCCCCGAGCTAAATGATGATATCGAGATAATTATCGAAGAGAAGGATATCCGCGTCGATGTGTTTCGCGCAAGCGGCGCAGGCGGGCAGCATATCAATAAAACCGAAAGCGCCGTGCGCATCACGCACATCCCAACGGGCATCGTAGTAAACTGCCAAAACGACAGAAGCCAGCACAAAAACAAAGAAACGGCGATGAAGGTGTTAAAGTCGCGCCTTTACGAGCTGGAGCTGATGAAACAGCGCGAGAAGGACGAGAACACGCCTAAAAGCGAGATCGGCTGGGGGCATCAGATCCGCTCCTACGTGCTTTTCCCGTATCAGCAGGTTAAGGATAATCGCAGCGGCGAGGCGTATAGCCAAACCGATGCGATTTTAGACGGCGATATAAAAAGCATAATCGAAGGCGTTTTAATTTCACAAGCGAACAGATAAATTTTTTTCGAAAGGATGAAAATGAGTGAAGATGGAATTTTGCTAGCGCTAGGATATAGCGTAAACGACGCGACGGTCGCGCAGCTGAGAGGAATTTTATCGAAGTGCGATTTTGAGGATAATGAGCTCGATCGCATCGTGGGGCTGAACGATAAGCTTAAAATTTACGGTGCGCACGTGGCGATGTCTAATTCAAACCCGTATTTTAAGATCAAAAATGACGCTACAAATGAGGAGCGCAAGACCGCTGTGGAGCAGATCATCGGCGCTTGGTCGGAAAAATTTAAGCTCAAGCTGCAAAAGGTCGCGGGCAAAGAGACCTATTACGTTTTGGGTCGCCAAATTTCAAAAAATTAAGGAGCAAAATATGAAAAAAATTCTAGCTTTGATCGCCGCCGGGGTATTTTTAGCAGGCTGCGTTAGCAACGCACCGAAAAGCGCAGTCGATGCGCCAAAGAGCGGCAAATATTCTTTCGCCGACGTTCAAGACGGTATCCGTGCGATGAACCTACAAGGCAGCGTCGTGCAAAGCGATGCGTGCAAAAACGGCAACGGCGCGATGTGTTTAAATTTCGCCGATTCTATGTATTCCAAGCACGACTATGCTTCTGCCGCCAATGCCTACAACGCCGCATGCACGCTCTCTCAAAACTTCCCCGCTTGCCAGAAGCTCGCAGCGATGTTTGAAAAAGGTGAAGGCGTGGAGCAAAATAAATTCAATGCCATTGATCTATACCGCATCTCGTGCTATTACGGCTACAAGGACGCGTGCGCAAATATGCGCCGCTTAGGCTACAACGGCTAGCGTTTTTGGGATTTAAATTTTAAAATTCTGTTTTAATTTACTCGCTACGAATGAGCTGCTTTCAAATTCCATTCCTCCGTATCGCGGGATGGAATTTGATGCATGAAATTCTGTTATCTAGCCGCAATAGCTAAAATCTTCCTTGCCTCCTCAATTTGCTCTATAACATTCTCTTTTAAAATTTAAATTTTCTAAATTCTATCTTTTCGTTAAAGATTGACATCGTGCGCTGAAGATTGTTTATATCTTTTTGCATCGTCTGCATAAAATAATCTCTCAGCTGCAGATATTCCTCTTTATTTGCCATCAAAATATTTAGTATCTCAACCTCGGCGTTTTCTTTATAAAGCACGAGCTGATCGTGAAGACCGAAAAAGCCGAGGCTACCGTTGCGTAGATGCATAATAGCCTTTGCTCCGAAAATTCCTGATGCGGCTAAAACAAAAATACACAATATATCAGTTATGCTTTCGCCGATTGTCATATCGTATGCATCGGCGGCAAAAATTAATAAAATCCAAAGAAGTAGCGCTATTTTTATAAACCAATTTATCCTTTGCTGCATACTGTGCCTGCAATCAAAGCTAATTATCATCGCACCTATACTATTTAATTCGAAAATTTTACGGATCTTGTTTTTGTAATAATACAGAATTTTATCGTTTTTAAACTCAAAATACATGCCGTCTTTATCCCTAATTACGGTCAACAATGAAACCAATATAGACGGAAGCATTCGAAAAGTCTTAATACTAACGGGATTTACTATGGTGGCAAAAGTCAAAAATATAATGAAGCCTATCAGTAGCGCCGGAAATTGATAAATCATAAATTCGTAATAAGTATGATCTTTGATGATTATCGGCTCTTTGTCGTAGTCTCTAGTTTTGGAATTTTCCTGCAAGGCGCCGCTACCATCCGAGATAAAATTTTGCGGCTCTGCGCTGTTTTCACAGGTGCAATTCTGTGCTACTTTGGCTTCTAAATTTAAAGCGTCATTAGCGGAATTCGGAGTTTTGGAATTCAGAGATTCTAAATTTGAAGATTTATAATTCAAGAATTTAGAATTTGAGACTTCGGAATTCTGGGATTCAAAATTCAGGAATTTAGAATTCGAAACTTCAAAATTTAAGACTTCAGAATTCTGAGTTTCAGAATTTGGGGCTTTAAAATTTTCGCTGTTAGAATTTTGTTCCAAGCCCCGCTTCGGCTCTTGATGCCGCTTTTGCAGTAGCCTTTTTAATTCCTCAAGCCTGCTTTGATCCATTCTTGCCCCCGATAAGGCGCTTTCAAACTCGCTTATTTTTGCTCGTGCTCTTCATCGCCGCTAGCTCCTGCGCCAAAAATTCCCCCGTGTAGCTACCGGTCTTTTTGAAATCTTTTGCGAGCTTTTCGGGGGTGCCGCAAGCGACGATCTGTCCGCCGCCCTCGCCGCCTTCGGGCCCCATGTCGATGATGTAGTCGCAGTTTTTGATGACGTCCAGATTGTGCTCGATCACAAAGACGGAATTTCCCAGATCGACCAAATGATGCAGCACCGCTACCAGGCGATCTACGTCTGCAAAATGAAGCCCCGTCGTGGGCTCGTCCAGGATATATAGCGTATTGCCCGTATCGGTGCGGCTTAGCTCCTTGGCGAGCTTGACGCGCTGCGCCTCGCCGCCGCTAAGCGTCGTGGCGGGTTGGCCTAGCGAAACGTAGCCAAGCCCGACGTCCGCGAGCGTCTTTAGCTTTTGATAAATTTTAGGCACGGCTTTGAAAAACTCGAGCGCCTCGTCGATGCTCATCGCCAAAACGTCGGCTATGCTTTTGTTTTTGTATAAAATTTCAAGCGTCTGCGCGTTGTATCTCGTGCCGTGGCAGACGTCGCAAACGACGCTGATATCGGGCAAGAAGTGCATCTCGATCGTGATCTCGCCCTCGCCCGCGCATTTTTCACAGCGCCCGCCCTTGACGTTGAAGCTGAAGCGGCCGATCTTATATCCGCGCAGCTGCGCTTCCTTCGTCGCGGCAAAAAGCGCGCGGATCTCGTCCATCACCCCCGTGTAGGTCGCGGGATTGCTGCGCGGGGTGCGTCCGATCGGAGTTTGATCCAGATAGATCACTTTATCTAGGCTCTCAAGCCCGGAAATTTTAGCTCCCTTTACCGCGTGCACTTTTTTAGCGCGATTTAGCTCCTCAAGTGCCGTCGGCAGGATGGTTTGCAGCACCAAGGAGCTCTTGCCGCTGCCGCTAACGCCCGTGATGCCGACTAGATTTCGCAGCGGAAATTTTGCGCAAAGGCCGTGGATATTATTGATATTTACGTTTTTGATACTTAGCCAAAGCTCCTGCTTGCGGTGCTTTTGGTAGTTTATCTCCTTTTGGTTATTCAGATACAGCGCGGTTTGCGTATTACTTTTAAGCAGATGCGCGACGTCTCCTGCGAATACGACCTCGCCGCCTAGATTGCCTGCCCCCGGGCCGATATCTACGACGAAGTCCGCCGCCTCGATCGTTTTTTTATCGTGCTCGACGACGATTACGGAATTTCCCTTTTCCTGTAAATTTCGTAGCGTCTTGATGAGCTTTTGCGTATCGCGCTCGTGAAGCCCGATGCTAGGCTCGTCGAGCACATACATCACGCCGCTAAGACCCGAACCGATCTGGCTTGCGATACGGATACGCTGCGCCTCGCCGCCGCTGATGGTGCGCGCATCGCGCCCCAGCGTGAGGTATCCAAGCCCCACGTCCTTTAAGAAAAACAGCCTCTCGTTGATCTCTTTTAGGATTGGCGCCGCGATCTGTGCGTCCTTTTCGCTTAAATTTGAAAACCGCTTTTCGTCGCTGAAAAATTCCACGCAGTCTGCAATACTCATATTTATCACGTCGCCGATGCCCTTATCTGCGACCTTTACGGCGAGGCTTTCGGGGCGCAGGCGCAGCCCACCGCAGTCGGGGCAAATTTTTTCGCTCATATACTCGTCCAGGTCACTTTCGTTTTTGAGCAGATCGTAGGCGTATTTGATCGCGCCCTCAAATTTACGCACGAGCTTGTGTTTTTTCCAGTAAAAATCGATCTCTTTGACGCTGCCGTAGAGGATCAGCTTTTTTTGCTCCTCGCTTAAGTTTGCATACGGAATTTTGACATTTATGCCGTTTGCCTCGCAAAATCCGAGCAGAAATTTATAATAATAGCTCTTGTTGAAGCCCGACATCACCTTGATCGCGCCGCCCTCGATCGAGGCGTTTTCGTTGATGATCTTGCCCAGATCGAGGCTAAATTTTATCCCCAGCCCGTCGCAGCTCTCGCACGCGCCCTTTGGGGAGTTGAAGCTAAACGCGAGCGGCTCGAGCGGCTTGAATGAAATTTTACAATCAAAGCACGCCATATGCTCGCTGTAGTGGATCAGGCTCTGCGCGAGCCCAAGCTCGGCGGCGTTTGCGATCTCCACCTCAAGCTCGCCGAAGCTGAGCTTGAGCGCCTTTTCGACGTCGCTTGCGATACGGATGGAATTTTCCTCGTCGATGATCGTACGGTCGATGATGACCTTGATCGAGTGTTTTTTCGTCTTGCTCAGCTCGATCTCCTCATCCAGCCGCACCAGTACGCCGTCGATCTGAGCGCGCACGTAGCCCTGCTCGCGTAGGCTCTGTAGCATATCGGCAAAGCTGCCCTTTTTCTCGCGCACCAATGGCGCACCCAAGATCACCTTTGCACCGCGCGGCAGCTTCATAATCTCGGCGATGATGTCGCTGGAGCTCATCTTTGAGATCGGCTTGCCGCATTTGTGGCAGTGCTGCACCCCCACGCGCGCATATAAGAGGCGCAGATAGTCGTAAATTTCGGTTATCGTGCCGACCGTCGAGCGCGGGTTTTTCGACGTCGTTTTTTGATCGATCGCGATCGCAGGCGTCAGACCGTCGATCTTATCGATGTCGGGCTTGCCTACTCGGTCTAAAAACTGCCTCGCGTAGCTGCTTAGGCTCTCGACGTATCTGCGCTGCCCCTCGGCATATAGCGTATCAAACGCCAGCGTGCTCTTGCCGCTGCCGCTAAGACCGGTAAAAACGACGAGTTTGTCCTTTGGAATTTGCAAATTTATATTTTTCAGATTGTGCTCGCGCGCGCCCGTGATGGTGATGAGATCGTTCATTTTCGCCCTTTTGTGCCAAATTAATCTTACATTATAGCTCAAATTGTTAAAATTGCGCTTTTGGAAGGGGCGGCGATGATACTAATCTGCACGGCTTTGCGCTGCGAAGCCCAAGCGATAATCGAGAGTTTTAAACTTACTCGCAGCGGCGATCTGTTCGCAGGTGAGCAGATGCTTCTATACATCTGCGGCGTGAGGTTTGGGGCTAAATTTAAAGCGGGCGCGGAATTTATTCGCAGTGCCGATGCAGACGCAGAATTCGGGCGCGAGCTTCGCAAGGATCGGTGCGGTGCGGACGTAAAATTTAAGCATTCTTCGGATGTGGGCGCGCTCTGCGGCGGCGACGCAGAAGCTGACTCCGCGCAAAATACGACTGAAAATTTTAAAATTTTAGATCTTGACTCCGCGCAAAATTCAGAGCGCTTCGGTGAAATTTTACTTTCGCGGCGCGTGGACTTTGCGCTAAACATAGGCGTCTGCGGCTGCGCGGATAAAGGCGTGCAAATCGGCGAGGCGTTTTACTTTGACGGCACGGCGGCGCAGGAATTTTGCGGCGAGGACGGATCGGAGCTTTACAGCTCGCAGGTTGGGGAACACAGCGCGCAGACTCCGAAATTTCAAAATATTTGCGAGCGGGAATTTTGCGGCGCAAGTTTAGACGGCAAGCTGCAGGCAAATTTAATCTGCGTGAGCGAGCCTAAAATTTTAAACGAAGCGGAGCGAACTAATGAGGCAAATATCGCAGCGATCGATGTATGCGGCGAGACAAACGCACAAGCCCCAACGCAAGGGATGAACGGCGCAGAAAATACAAAAAATTTCACGCAAGGCGCGTCTCAGACTGCGGCACAAAGCGCGACGCAGGTCGAGGCGCAAAATTTGGCGAGCGTAAAACCCTCACAAATCGCGGTAGGTGGGCACAGCGTCGCGACTAATACCGCAGCGCGCGCAACACAAAATACGCCGTACGCGGCAAAAGACGCTACTTGCGAGCGTGCAAATCGCGGTATCAGGCTTTACGATATGGAGAGCGCGATTTTCGCGAGCGTTTGCGAGCGTGCATGCGTGCCGTGGGCGATGATGAAGATCGTAAGCGATCATCTGCGCGGCGAACGACTTAGTAAAAGTTTCGTCTATGAGCTCGTAAAGGCGCGCCTGCCGCAAATCTGCGCCGCGATAAAGAGCAAAATTTAACTACGAGAGCGTATGCAAAAAACCGAGCCGAGAGATGAAATTTTGGCTTCATACGCCAAATACGCCGCGGAATTTTAAGGCATTGCGGAGGCGTAGGAGAAACGATGAAAATAAAAGGCTCTTATCTGTGTTTTGCCCTCTTGACGTGCGCATGCGTCGCGGCTTGCGCGTATGCCGTGGCGGATTTGCTCGCGGATCCGCCCTTGTTGGTCTTTTTAGCTCTTTTGCTAGTATTTTTCTGTATCGGGCTATGGCTAAAAGATGCCCTAATAGGCGTGCGCTACCTATTTTACTGCATCTGCGTGCAGCTGCTCTTTGCAGCGGTCATTTTCGCCGCCCTTAAATTCCCCGCCATGACGCAGTTTGTGCGCAGTGCTGAGATAGGCACCGGTGGCACCGGCATACCGCTAGGCATCATTCTGCTCGTGCTGCCCGCGTTTTTCTGCGCCCTGCCGTATTACTACCGAACGGGCGTCAAAAAAATCCCGCAAAAGCTCATACTCGGCGGAATTTTGATCCTAAACGTCGCTATTACGCTAGCTTACGCCTTCTATTTCGAGCGACTATTCTGCTGCGCGATCTGAAATTTCAACGATTTTCAGTGACGGCGCGCGAAATTTAAGTATAATTTGCAAAATTTAAATGAAGCGGAGCAAGATGACGGAGGCGAAAAAAGAGACAGATGCGCAGTTTGGCGTGAATCTAGGCGAGCGATCGAGCGCGTTTTTGGGCGCGCTATTTGAGAAATTTCACTTTTCATTTCAGCAAAAAAAGCAGCTAGCCGAGTTTGCGAGCGATTTTGAGGCGTGGGACGAGGCGCCCGTTTATGAGCTGCTTGCAAGCGAGCAGTGCGGGCTAAATTTTAATAAAGCCAAATTTAATAAAACGGGGAAAGTCCCGAGCGGCGAGCAGATTTTTAATTTCGTGCGCGAGACTTGGCTTGAGCTTAAGTCGCGCCCGCACTCGTACGCGAGCTTCAAAAGCGATTACGCGCCGAAAAAATTTGAAATTTCATCCTTTCGCGCGGATCGTATCGCTTTGGGGCGCTGTCCGGTGGCGAGCGAAAACACGCGCTGCTGCAATCTGCTGACGCTCGATGCGGTCAATTCGTGCGGCTTTGACTGCTCCTATTGCGCGATCGGCTCCTTTTACAAGCACGGGAAAATCGGCTTTGACGAAAATTTCGCGGCAAATTTAGCGCGCCTGCGACTCGATCCCGCGCGCAGCTACCACATCGGCACGGGGCAGAGCTCCGACTCGCTCATGTGGGGCGATCGCTTCGGCATTTTAAGCGCGCTAACGGACTTCGCGGCGCGGCATCAAAACGTGATTTTGGAGCTTAAAAGCAAGTCGAACAATATTAAGTTTTTCCTGCGGCGCGAGATCCCGCGCAACCTCATCGTTACATTTTCGCTAAATACGCCCGCGATCATAGCGAACGAGGAGCATCTAAGCGCGAGTCTGGATGCGCGGCTGGCGGCAGCCGAAGCGCTCGCGGCGCGCGGCATTTTGGTGGGCTTTCACCTCCACCCGATGGTTTGGTATGAGGGATGGCGAAACGATTACGGCGCGCTTTTTGAGCGGCTGCTGCGCCGCTTTGATCCAAGCGGCGTCGCGATGGTCTCGCTCGGCACGCTTACTTTCATTAAGCCCGTCGTAAAAAAGCTGCGCTCGCGCGGGCTGCGGAGCAAAATTCTGCAGATGCCCCTTGCGGACGCGAACGGCAAGCTGTCCTACCCGCTGCAGATCAAGCGCGAGCTTTTTAAATTTGCCGCAGACGCGCTTTCGCCGTGGCGCGAGCGGGTGTTTTTCTACCTCTGCATGGAGGATGCGAGCCTGTGGCGCGAGGTTTTGGGGCACGAGTACGAAAGCAACGACGCATTTGAGGGGGCGATGAAAGCGGCGTATTTTGCAAAGATAGGGCAGCGCTAGACACGCTGTTTACCGCAGACGTCGAGGTCTGTGCCGGCTCGCATGCGGTGTCAAGGACACAGCGCGAAATTTATGGCGAGTCAGCGGTTAAAATTTAGCGGCGCGCCGAGTTTTATAAAATTAAATTTTATAAATCGTGCGGGACGGGCACAGCGAGCGGCGATGAAATTTTACAAAGCGGCGGCGCGGCAAAATGTCCGCGGGCTAAATTTAAAATTTTACCCGGCGGGGTTGCGGCGCAGATTGTTTAAACCGCGCAAATTTAGCGTCGGGCACAATGAACAAAGAAAATTTAGCGCAGCGAAATTTACATGACGCGCTAAGCTTAACGCGCCGAAGCGGCATTAAAATTTAAAGGAGAAAAGATGAAAGCATTGATCACGGGCGCAAGCGGCGGTATCGGCAGCGCGGTTGCAGAGCTTTTGCGACAAAACGGCTATGAAATTTTAACGCTGGCCTCGCGCTTCGAGGATCTGGACGCGCTGGCAAAAGAGTGCCGCGCTCTGGCTGCGGCGCAGGGTATCGACGCGCTGATTTTATGCGCGGGTACGACGAAATTTGCGCCGCTTGAAGCGATGAGCGAGAGCGAAATTTTAAAAATTTTAAACGTAAATCTTGCCGCAAACATCATCATCGCGCGCGCGCTTTTGCCGAATTTAAAGCACAACCGCGCCCATATCATCGGCATCAGCTCGATCGAGGCGCTGCGGACGAGCCGCTTTAGCGCGGTTTATAGCGCGAGCAAGGCAGGGCTGCGGGCGTTTCTGCTCTGTCTTTTTGAAGAGGCGCGCAAGCAGATCAGGGTAAGCTGCATCAACCCGGGCATCACCAAAACGCCCTTTTACGAGGATTTGAGCTTTGAGCCCGCAGATGATGAGGCGAGCTTTGTGGATGCGGGGGAGATCGCAAATTTTACGTTGCAAATTCTGCGCACGAAGTCCAATGTAAGCGAGTTTACGATCTGCCCGCAAATCGTAAATCTGCGAAAAAAATCAAAATTTAATCGTGAAGGAAGCGAGCTTGAAAATCGGTAAAAGCCATGTTTTTGTGCTAATTTTGGCGCTTATTATTATTTATGCCGCGTTTGTAAGCGGTAGCGGCGGGTATTGTAGCGCGAGAGAATTTTTTTCAGGCAGGCACGACGAAGAGGATGATGCTTGCATCGCCAAGCTGATAAAGCGAGCGGACGCGGGTAATATATATGCGGCAAATCGGCTAAGATATCCGCACGAGGCGTATATCAAGCGCACATGCAAAAAGGAAGTGGAGAGCTTGGGCGAGCGAGAAAGATTTTATTTCGAGCGTTATAGTAAAGATCGTTGTAGCGCTTGGAGCTTTAAAACGCCCAAATCAAAGCGCGGCGAAGTAAATACGACGAGCGGCGGCGGTAATTTAACGCGCGAAGGTACGGATACGATCCGCAATGAAACAGGCGCGATCAAAGGCGATGTAAATTCTACGGGAGGATTAAATGCCGAACAATAAGATGAGCTTGAAAGCTAGTAAAAGTCAAATTTTTTTTGTTAATCGTAGGGACTGTTATTCTGTGCACTCTATATATAAAAATTAGCGGCTCGTGTTGCAATGTGAGAGAGGTATTTTTGGGCTATGGCGAAGAAGACGATGCCTGCATCGCTAAGTTAGTAAAGCAAGCAGATACTGGCGACGATCACGCGCTAAATCGACTAATGTATCCGAGCCAGGCATATATCAAGCGCACATGCGAAAAAGGGGTAGAAAACTTAAGCGAGCGTGAGAGATATTATTTCCAAGGCTTTAGCGGGGATCGCTGCGAGATTTGGGGCTTTAAAACGCCAAAATTAAAGGGCGGCGAAGCAAATACGACAAGTAGCGGCGGTAATTTAGCACGAGGCGATACGAACGCAACGGACGGCGGAAATTTAACACGCGCCGAGGCAAACAACGGCAAATCTGACACTGCGAACAGCGATGCGAGCTCGATAAAGCGCGAAGGAAATTCTACGGAATAGCAAAATGCTGAGCGATAAGATTAGCCTTGAGGACGATATCGTAAATTTTATGCCGTTGGTCAAATCTATGAAAAAATGAGTTAAAATTTATTACTCAAGGAAAAACATGGTAAAAAAGAGATCTTTAAAAATAAAAGGAAGCATATCGATTGCCATAATCCTGCTTTGGGTTTATTTTTTGATTACGACGCTGGGCGGTGATAGATACTGTGGCATATGGGATTATATCGCAAATAGTGAAGAGGATGATGCCTGCATCGCTAAGCTGATAAAGCGCGCAGACGCGGGTAGTGAATTGGCGCTCAATCGGCTTAGATACCCTAGCAAGGCGTATATCAAGCGCGTATGCGAAAGGGGAGTAGAAAACTTAGGCGAGCGAGAGAGATATTATTTTGAACGTTTAGGCGTAGGTCGTTGCGAAGCTTTAAATTTTAAAGATAACGAAGCAAATACGACAAGTAGCGGCGGTAATTTAGCGTGAGGCGATACAAACGCAACGAGCGGCGAGGGAAATTTAACGCGCGCCGAGGCAAACAACGGCAAATCTGACACTGCAAACAGCGATGCGAGCTCGATAAAGCGCGAAGAAAATTCTACGGAAGAGCAAAATGCTGGGCGATGAAAATTTAGAAAAATTTTTCTCAAAAATCGACGCGGCGGAGTTTGGGATTTCTGCGGGCTCAAAGCTTGCTTCAAAAAATCCCAAACTTGCAGGAAGCGCAAGAGACGGTAACAAGGACAAGCCCTTAAAATCACAAGGCGACGTGGAATTTCGCAGTGGACAAGCATATTCTAGCGGCTCGCAGCAAGCTGAAATTTTAAAATTTAATACCGAGCCGCCGTTTGATGCCGAGAAAGTGCGTCTTGATACAGAGCAAGCACACTTAAAATTTAACGTCCGTCCATCACAGCTGGAGCCGTGCGTCAGACAAGCGCTTGCGTTTGATGCCGAGCCGTCGCAGGCACAGTTTGACGCCGAGCGAGCGCAGACAAAGATCCAAAATTTCATGCGCGATCTGCTGCAAAACTATGTGCTTTGCGTAAGCGGTGCGGAATTCGCCTTCGCGGAGATCGAGGCGTATTTCACGGGCGCGGATCGTAACACCTACAAGCGCACGTCGCGGGCGGGCGAGATATTTTTTCACAATTTCGGCTTTGACATTTCGTTTCGCAGCATCCCGCAAAGCGGCGGCGGGATTTTGGTGCGAAGCCTGCGCGTCCTAAGCGGCGCAGAGCTTTTGGCGGGCGGCTTACCGGATTCAACGGGCTGCTTACCCGGCTCGGCAGGCGGCTTGCACGGCTTGGCGGACAGCGGCCTGCTCGGCTCTGCCGCCCCGCTCATACAAAACGGCGATTTTATCGCGGGTCCGCGCAAATGCATGGGTAAAATTTTAAATCTGCAAACGCAAAATTTAAACTTCTCTTTAAAGCGTATGCCGCAAATAGCGCATGCAGCGGGCTTTAGCAACCGAATCCGACGGGGCGAGATCGTAAATGAAGCGAATCTGGACGCAAATACGCCAAACGGCGCAGCGGGCGCGGCGAAGCTTGCGAATGAGCCGCGCAGGCTTACCAGCGAGGAGTTTGAAGAATATCTGAGCGCGGGCTGCGCTGCGGCGAAAACATATAAAAAATCGCTGCAAAGATATGAGGGCTAAATTTTGATCAAACGGTGCGCGGCGGGCGAGCGGTAAAATTTAATGAGCTTTAAGTGGCGGCGCTATAAAATGGCGCATCCATCAAATTTAAAGGCGGCAAATGGATCAAGGCAGGCTAGATGAATTAAGAAAGCTACTACAAAAGCGGCATCAAGAGCCGAAGCAGGGCTTGGAACGAAATTTTAACGGCGAAAATTTTAAAGTCTCAAATTCTGAAATCCAGAATTATGAAGTCTCAAATTCCGAAGCTTCAAATTCTGAAACCCTAAATTCCGATCCTGGCGCTTTAAATTTAAAAGCCAAATTAGAAGCCGAAGCGGATCAGAATTCTGCCTGCGAAAACAGCGCAGAGCCGCAAAATTTTATCTCGGATGACGGCGGCGCCTTACCGCAGAATTCTAAAGCCAGGGATTACGACAAAGATCCGATAATTATAAAAAAGCTAGATGATCTGTTTTGGCTGATAGCTCTTGGAATTTTGTTAATTTGTTCTTTGACCTATCATTTTAGCGACGAACATAAATTTAGGTTTTATATGAAAATATTGCTAGGTTATGGCACCGCATTTTTCTTTATATACGCAGCGAGCTTTATAAATAGCAAAAAAACGATAACCTTTATGAAGGACAAAATAGAATTTAAAAATAAAACAAAATGCGAAAAAGAGATGGCGTTAAAAAATATCTCCGTTTACAGATATGCTTATATGATTCCCAATTTTGCGCCATTTGATGTGAAAATTAAATTTTGTGTTTTGGTTTTATTTATAATGATCGTCGTGGCATTATACAACTTTAAATTTTATATGTTTATTTTTATAATTATGGGCTTGTTGCTTATGCCTATTATTAAATTTCTCTACTATATTCTGTTTGAGAAAACCGCTAGGTTTTTACTTTGTGATAAATTACTGATATGCAATGGTTTCGATTCCGAACTATTTACGATCAATAATAAAAAGGAGCTTAGCGAGCTGCAAAAATATTTCTTGGATACGCTAAATATAGATATTGCAGAGGGATATTTATTTTGGAAACCGCCTTATGATATCGCAAAAATAATAGTGAATAAAATGAACAAATTTATGAAATTCTAAAAACAAAAGATAAGGTTTCAAAAATATATAAACGATATATAATTAGCGTACCGAGGGATAGGCAATTTAATTCGCAGAATATTGATCTTTAATGAAAGATATAATTTAGAAAATTTAAATTCTAGCGCTCCGCCTGAAATTTTGCCTTTAAATTTACGCACTAATCATCGCTGTTTTCATATACGCCGAGCTCTACGAGATTGCCGTCAGGATCGCGCAGATAGATACTTTGCATAGCGCCGCGCGCGCCCATTCGAGGCGCGAGCTAAGCTCTATTTGTGCCCCTTTGCTTTCCAGCTCCGTTTTGAGCTGCTGTGCGCTTTGATCTTCGCAGATGAGGCAAAAATCCGCCGAGCCCGAGCCGGGACGCGCCGCAAACGGCGCAAACTCGCCCGCGCGGGTGTGGATATTGATCTTTGAAGAGCCGAAACGCAGACTGTGTTTGCCGCCCTCGCAAACATGCTCTAAGCCCAAAACCCCTTCGTAAAATTACACGCATTTTTGCAAATCGTCCGTAACTAGGACGAAGTGATCGATCTTTGCGATTTTCATTTTGCCTCCTTGTGCGCTCGCAAGTCATAAAATTTTTACGCCTCGCGGTACGATTTTGGAATTTTACCGTGAAATTTTGCGACAAAATTTCAAATGCTCGTAGCGAGAAATCAGAATTCCGCGACGTAAATTTTACGCGCAGAATTTCACAGCGACAATTTTAAAATTCTAAAATTTTGTCTAAGCAAAATAGGGTGCGAGTAGAGCCTGGCTTTAGTAAAATTTGACCCAGCGAAATTCCGTCTAGCTAGCGCCGCAAATTCTAATTTCGCGATTTCAAAACTAGCGATTTTAAAATTCTCTTGCCTACCTCGACGCCCGGCTGATCGTAAGTGCTGACGCCCAGTATTGCTCCGGTGGCGCTAGTTAGCAGCTCGAAGTAGTAAAATAGCTCGCCCACGCTCTGTTCACAAAGCCGCGAAACCTCGATGAGATCGACGCTGATACCCTCATTTAGCACGGCTTGCAGCGTAGCATCGCACTGAAGATTTAGCACTTCATCCAGTCGCATGCCGTTTACGAAGTCACAGCCCTCAAGGCCTTGCAGACTGATACCAGGCACCGCGTCCGTAGTGCCGTTGTCCGTGAGCTTTAAGAAAGTCACGGTCTTATCCTTTACGCCGTCCATGATGAGCTGAAGGAAGCTGTGCTGATCGCGCGAGCCTACAAGCCCTACAGGAGTAAGTCCCTCGCGGCTAAAGCCGATCTTTTTACCTAGGCTTTCCGCCCATAGCTGTACGTACCACTCGCCCAATGCGCGCAACGCGTCGCCATAGCTAAAAAGGACGTTGATTTTCGCACTTTTGTGTGTGGCGTAGTGATGGGCTTTTCGTAGAATTTTATTCTCCGCGATTTTAGCGGGATCGCATGCTAAAATTTCATCCAGATACCGCTCTTTTGCGGCGGCAGCTCCGCGTAGCATCGCGCTTGCATCAAGGCCTAGCCCAACTGCGGGCACTAGCCCTACCGCACTTAACACGCTAAAACGGCCGCCTACGTTAGCGGGTATATTTATCACGCAGGCGCCGTGCTCGCGCGCGAAGACATCCAGCGGCGAGCCTGCATCGGTGATAAAGATGAAATTTTTTGCTAGCGTCTTTAAATCTGAAATTCCGAAACGCTGCAAAACGACCTTAAAAAGCGAGATCGTTTCAATCGTGCCGCCCGATTTGGAGGATACTATGAAGATAGTGCGAGCAAAATTTAACCCTTCAAGCGCGCGATTTACGCTGCGCCCGTCGAGATTATCCAAAATTTCAAAGCGTAAATTCTTTCTTACGCGCGGACGCAGCATCTCATAAAGCGCCCGCACGCCCACGCTGGAGCCGCCGATGCCCAAAAGCACGATTGCATCGTAGTTTCGCGCGCTAAAAAATTCCTGCGCCCGCGCTATTACACCCGCGCCTTGCTGCGGCAGGCGGTAGTAGCCTACCTCGCCGCTTTCGTATTCGGCGCGGATCTTTGCCGCTACCTCTTCTAGCGCGCCCTCTTTTGCCGGAGGGAAAAATAGCTCATTTTTTACCATCGCCGAATTCTCGCTCGTAGAAATATTTGATCGCGTCTACATAGCCCTTTACCGAGCCGCAGTCGAAGCGAGTGCCTTTAAATTTATACGCGATCACTACGCCGTTTTGAGCCTGCTTCAAAAGCGCGTCGGTGATCTGCACCTCGCCGTTCTTACCAGGCGCCGTCTGCTCAATGAGATCGAAAATATTAGGCGTTAGGATATAGCGCCCGATGATGGCTAAGCTCGATGGAGCCTCGCTAGCTTCGGGCTTTTCTATCATATCCGAGACCATTATTAGATCGTCGCTGATGCTTTTGCCGGCGATGATGCCGTATTTGTTTACGTCCTGCGGCGGCACCTCCATCACTGCAATGACGCTGCAGCGGTATTTTTCGTAAATTTTAACCATCTGCGCAAGCACGCCCTCGCCGTTTTCGTTGACGCACAGATCATCTGCTAGCACCACGCCGAAAGGCTCGTCGCGGATTAAAATTTTACCCGTATAAATCGCGTTGCCGAGCCCCTTCATCTGCTCTTGGCGCGTGAAAGAGAAGGTGCAGCGCTTCATAAGCGCCCTGATCTCGTCGAGCAGATATTCTTTGCTGCTGCCTGAAATTTGATCCTCCAGCTCGTAGCTGCGGTCGAAATAATCCTCCAGAGCGCGCTTGCCGCGACCCGTGACGAACGCCATATTGTCCATGCCCGCCTCCAGCGCCTCGTCCACGCCGTAGTGAATGAGCGGCTTGGTAAGGATCGGAAGCATCTCTTTTGGTAGCGATTTGGTCGCGGGCAAAAAGCGTGTGCCGTAGCCCGCCGCGGGAAATAAACAAGTCTGGATCATGAAGCTCCTTTGATCTTTTTTTGAACTTTTATTATAATGCAAAAAAGATAAAATTCCGCAAAGGAAAGCCTTGAAAACGATTGAAAAAGAGATCAGCGCCGCGCAGGAGATCAAAAAATCAAGCTTCATCGCCTATCTAGCGCCGCTAGCGAGCTTTGAGACGCTACGTGCGCAGTTGTGGCAGCAGCATCCTAAAGCGCGCCATATCGTCTGGGCGTATCGCGCGCTGAACGAGCCCGGGCAGATCGTAGAAAACTCGAGCGACGACGGCGAGCCCAAATCGACTGCGGGCGCGCCATGTCTAAACGCGCTTCGCGGCGCCGAGTTAATTAACGCCGCGGTGCTCGTGGTGCGCTACTTCGGCGGCATCAAGCTAGGTACCGGCGGGCTGGTGCGCGCATACGCTAGTAGCGCAAATGCCGCGATAGACGCCGCTGCGGATGCCGCAGAGCTAGTGGAATTCGTGCTGCGTAAGAAGTGCATATTTTTCGTGCCGTTTGCGGCGGTGGCTAAATTTGAACATTTTTTAAAAAAATCGGGTTTTGTTTATGAGGCGAGCTTTGGTGCTGCGGGAGCGGAGTTTAGCGCAGAGCTTAGCGCGGAGGAATTTGAAAAATTTATGGGTTTTGCAGACGCTCTCGCGCCAGCTCTTAAAATGCTGCGCGAGCCGAAATTTTAAAATTTCAAAATTCTATAAAATTTAAAAGCTCACCCAGGCTAAATTTGAAAGCATAAGCGGATTTTGCATTTTATCGCAGCGGAATTTTAAAGCTAAAGTGAAATTTCATCGTGCGAAACATAAAATCCGATAAATTTTAAAATTTTAAGAATTTCAAAATCCCATAAAATTTTTAAAATTTCACATGCTTCATCTTAGCTTCACGCACAGGCAGGCTTAGCAGAGCTGCAATAGCCGCTAGCGTCATATCCAAATACCACATATAATCATACGCGCCGTATGCCCGTACCGCGAGACCTCCGATATATGCACCAAAAAATCCACCGATTTGATGCGAAAGCATCGTAAATCCAAATAGGCTTGCTAAATATCGCGTCCCTAATAGCTTACCTACGGCAGCCGCAGTAGGCGGTACGGTCGCTAGCCAGGTAAATCCTAATCCCACGCTGAAGATATAAAACGTAAGGCTATCTTTGGGCGAGAGCACATAAGCACCAATAAGAGCTATACGCAGGGCATATATGCAAAATAAAATGACTTTACATCGCACTTTGGAAACACACCAACCTACGAATAAGCTGCCTACGATGTTAGCGATACCAATCAGTGCGAGCGAAAAGGACGCTACCTGCGCGCCATGCCCGCTTAGCGCTACTTCGCTAGGCAGGTGCGTCACTAAAAACGCTACGTGAAAACCGCACGTAGCAAAGCTTAAATTTATCAAAATATAGCTTTTATCGCGCAGTGCCAAACGCAGAACTTCGCCTAAGCTGCGCTTATCTTCTTCATGCAGGCTGGTTTGCTCGCCGAATAGAATTTTACCGCCTGCTAAAAGCCTCGCAAGCGGCAGAATTAGCAAGCTAAGCCCTGCAAGCGTAAAAAATGCGCCGCCGTATCCCAAAGTAGGCGTTGCGATGCAAAACCCAATCATAGGCGCAAATAAAAACTGCCCGAACGAGCCGCCTGCATTTAGCACTCCGCTGGCAACCGAGCGGATAGAAAATGGCAGGCGCTTTGCCATTAGGCTCATTAGAATCGGAAAACTACCCGCGCCAAGCCCCAGTGCAAGCCCAAAACCCATCGTTAATACAAGCGCGCTTTCACTACTAAATAACGGCACAAGAGTGCAACTAATCGCCAAAAGCACGCTGCCCCAAAACAGCACGAGGTAGGCACCGAGCTTGTCTGCAAGTATCCCACTAAGCGGTTGCGAAAAACCCCATACCAGCTGCGTAGTTGCCATCGCAAAGCTTACTTGTGCGATGGATAGGGAATTTACTTGCATTATAGGTTGCACGAAAAGACCTAATGACATACGAATGCCCATCGTAATCATCAAAATCGCCGCGGCACATAGGATCATTGTCCAAACTGATTTCATATATATTCCTTTTAAAGAATGGAATTATAGCATAAAAATCACGAATATATCGAGATTTTATAGATATATTTAATTAATGTGTTTTAGTATATTATTTATGTAAGAGGAATTTACCGAGCTTTAATGGGCTTTGCATTAAAATTCCATTTTCAAGGAGAAGCGATGATTTACGAAGACGAGATGATTTACGTGGAGCGCGAGGAGCACGAAGTGCCGTGGGTAAAGGTCTTTACGAAGGCGAAATTTAAAGAGCTTAGCGACTGCGACGAGGCGACGCTGGCGCATCTGTGGCGTGCCGTGCTTCAGTGCGAAAAGAGCCTGCGGGAGTTTTACGCGCCCGATAAGATCAACATCGCAAGCTTCGCAAACTATGTGTCGCGCGTGCATTTTCACGTCCAGGCGCGCTTCAAAAACGACAGCTTTTTCCCGGAGTCCGTCTGGGGAAAAAAGATGCGAAACGGCAAACTCAATCTGCCGGAATTTAGCCAATTCGCAGAGATTTTGGCGGCAAATTTAAAGATGGAATTTAGATGATAGGCACGCGCTCAAAAAAATACCTAAGCCTTTTCGCGCTTGCTTGCTGCGTCGCCACCTTCGCGTTTTACCTGCGCTTTAAAAGCGAGGAAAACGAGATAAAAATCAAGCAGCAGTTTGATTTTAGCGCGAGTCTTTTTGAAAAGATCGTCGATGAAGAGAAGCTAAACGCCTTCGCGATCTCGCTGATTTTGTCGCAGAACAGCGACGTGGTGCGCTGTTTCGAGAGCGGCAAACACGGCGAGTGCATGGACGTGACGAAAAAATACAAAGACATCTTAAGCGCGGTGCCCTTCTACACGGGCGTGAAAATACATTTTCATACTCAAAACACCAGAAGTCTGGCTAGGAGCTGGAGCGACGAATTCTACGACGACGATCTGAGCTCGTTTCGCCATTCGCTTTTACAGATCCGCCATAGTCTGCTTCCAAAAGCGCTCGTCGAGATGGGGCGGTGCGGGGTTTTTATGCGCGGAATTTCGCCGGTTTTTAGCAAGGGCAAATTTATCGGAAGCGCCGAGATAATGCTCGATTTCGAGCACGTCATCGCGCAGATCAACCGCATGGGAAACGATATTTTTATCCTCGTAGATAAGAGGTTTGAGACCGACTGCTTCTACGATAAAATAGGCGTTATCAAGGACTTTATTGTCGTAAACAGCGCGCCGGATTACGACGTTTTGTCGATTTTGGCGACGCTTGATTTTGGGGCGCAGAGCTTTATCAAAAAGGACGGGCATTATTTTTACGTGCGGGCATTTTCGGACGAAAACGGCACGAAGCTGGGCTATATAATTCTGCACCGCGAAGGCTAGCGGCGAGGTTAAATTTAGGCGCCTATCGCTTGTTTGTTTCGTCGCGGCGGCGGCAGCGCGGCGAGCGAGCGTTTTAAATTTAATCGCAAGATCGCGGAAATTTACGCTGAAATTTTAAATTTTAAAAGGAGCGTCGGTATGAAATTTTATAAATCCGTTAAATTTAAAGCGCTAGCTAGTGCACTGCTTCTGGCGGCGATACTCTGCGCCGTATTTATCCGTATAATCCCCGACTATTCCACTTCACGAGGCTTCGCGATAGTTTCCCTTCCCGACTACGACAAATACAAGCAAGGATACTGCCTAAAAGAGGATAGAATTTTATCAAAGGAGGAGCTGTATAAACGCGCCGTCGGAGAATTTTTAGATAAAGAAATTATCGTATTAAAAAAGATAACGAGTTATAGAGAGAACGATGATATAAAACATAAGTATTCCACTGATTATTATGAAATGCAAGACTTGAACTTTGAGAATTATCTTAAAATTTTAAAAAACAGCAGCAATAAAGTAAAAACTATTGAGGATTTCTATATTACAGAACTAAAGGCGACCGTAACGGATCCGAAACAATATCTGAAAGTTGATTCTGTTGATAAAATAGTCGGTTTTACGAAGCCTTTGATTTTGTGTTTTGAAGATAGTGTGTTTCTTATGTTGGATAAAAATTTTATAATTGGAGACAACTTTTTGCAATCCAAATCTATTTTGCTATTTGATAAAATTCCAACTGAATATAATTTAAGAACATACTATGAAAAATCTAGCAATTCGCCCAAATATTATTTCGATAATTGCGGCGACGTAAAATACGATGTAGAAAAAGAATACCTGGAAGGCAGGGAGCTTAAAGGCGGTTGAAAGACCACGCTAAAACAAAATTTTAAAAGTCCTAGCCGCGCGAATTCTACTTCTAAATTTTAAAATTTACGCCTAAATTTCGCGCGCCGTTTTAGTCTAAAAGCTTCTGCTTAAACAGCGGGATTTTGTAGCAAAAGGTGCTGCCTTCGTTCGGTTTTGAGCTGACGCTTTTTGCGATACCGTAGCGCTTGCAAATTTTATCGATTATGTTTAGCCCGAGGCCGAATCCGCCAAGAGCCGCGTTTTCGCGCGAGTATCTCTCCCCAGATCGCGCTCGTATCCTTTATGCCGATGCCGAAGTCCTGCACGCTAAAGACCGCTATGCTCACCCCCATTTCTAGTGCGATGATGATCTTGCCGCCTGGGCGCGAGTATTTTATGGCGTTGCTTAGCGTGTTGTCGATGAGGCGCATCAGAGAGGTTTCGTCCATAAAAACGCTCACATCGGGCGCTATTCGCGATTGCAGGCTTATGTTTTTGCTTTTTGCGACCAGGTAGATAAAATTTATTCTCGCGCCCAAAAACTCGCTCATATCGATGCGGCGGCTTTTTAGGCTCATCTTGCCGCTTTTGATGAAATACTCCACGTCCTCGTAAGTAATGACCATCTGCTTAAGCGCGGATTTTATGCGCGCGGTGTGTTTGTCGCGCAGCCCAAGCATCTCGGTGTTGATGAGCGCGACGCCCAGAGGGGTCTTTAGCTCATGCATCGCGTCGTTGAAAAACGCCTTGATGAGGTTGCTTTGCTGCGCGTAGAAATTTTTAATGATTTTGTAGTTAAACAGCGCGATGATGAGCGCTACGAAAATCGTAATAAAGATCGTAGAGATCGCGATAAATTCTATCTTGGCGTAGCTTATCTTTTTTGAGATGACGAAAAAATGCAGCTTGCCCTCATGTAGAAAATGGCGCTTAAAAAATACCCGCCCGCCGAATTTCAGCGTGATAAACGCAAAATCGGGCGGCTGCACGCTTAGGTTTGATCTTAAAATTTCGCCGTTTGCATTTAGGATCGCGTAGTCGTAGATGAGCTCGTCTTTTAGATCGGGATATGCGCCGGCTAGAGCTTCGCCACTTTTTTGTATCAGCTCGGCGACGTCGGTGCTCTCCTCGATTTTAGAGTTTAAATAGATAATATAAAGGCTCTCGCTTATAAAGGCGCCGATGATGAAGATCGCGCTAAAAAGCGTAAATTTAAACCCTTTAAGCATTGATCTTATATCCGAGTCCGCGGCTGGAGAGTATGAAATCGTTGCTCGTTTTGGAGCGGAGGTTACTGATATGCACGCGCACATCGACGCTGCCCGCTTCGCCGTCCCATACGTCGGCGATGAGCTCATCGACGCTAACGAATCTTTTGATATTGGCGAGTAGAAATTCTATGATTTTGATCTCTTTGGCGCTTAGCGATATCTCTTCGTCCGCGCGTTTTAAAATTTTTAAATTTGCAAAGTAGTGAAATTTATCCGCGATCTTGACGGCACCCTTTTCGTCGCCGAAATACTTTCGCATCAGCTCGCTTACTCTAAATTTAAGTTCGGCTAGGTGGAAGGGCTTTTTTAGATATTCGTTGCAGCCTAGCTCGTAGCACTGGCTCAAATCGTCGATGTCGCCGAGCGAGGTCATCATCATTACGGGAGTGCTAAGACCGAGGCTTCGCGCATATCTCAGCACCTCTTCGCCCGAAACCTCCGGCACCTTGATGTCTAAAATCAGCAAGTGGTATGCATTCGCGGCGATCTTATCGCAGGCTGCGTCGCCGCTAGAGCATTCGTCCACTTCGTAGCCGAGCTCCGTAAGATATTCGCTTACGCTGCTTCTGTATTCAAAATCGTCTTCTAAAAGTAAAATTTTCAAACCCGTTCCCTAAATCGGGAGCGAGACTACGCTCCCGTGCAAATTTGCCCCGCATATACAACGAAGTAACGAAGCAGAATGACGCCGCAAAGCACGACGAAAGAATTTAAAACTATAAACGCAGGCTTGTAGGCGTGGTTTTTCAGCGCCGTAAAGGCGATGATGATCGGAGCGATGAGCCCCGTGCCTAAAACGCCGATCCAGAAAATTTTACCGTAAACCTCGTGCGTCAAAGCCTGCTGTGCCGCAAGCGCGCTAGTGCCGCCCTCGAAATACATCCCGACAAATAGAATGAATAAAAGCGGGATCTCAAAGAGTATCGCGCGCAGATCAAGCACCAAAAGGTATTTTATGCTATCTTTGTTTAACGAGCCTTTAAAAAATAGAAGCCCCACTAAAATGCTAGCCGCGATGCCGCTGGAAAAGCCGGATAGCAGAAATAAAATCGGCAGCACCGGAGTATTCCAAAGCGGAATTTTCATCACCGCGCTTAGTAAAAAGCCCGTATATGCGCCCACGCAAAGAGCAAGGATAAACAAAGCTCGCTCGAAAGCTTTAGAGGCTTTGGCGAACGAGTTTAGTAAATTTACGATAGGGCGCAGAAAAGCGAGCAGTTTAAATTTGCAAATTTCCTCGCCGAATACGCATAGCGCAAATACAAAGCTAAACGGCACGTAGATCAAAAGCGCCAAAACGCCGAGGCTCATCACCGAGCCGAAGTTAAATTTGATAAGCAAAAGATAGAAGGTAAGAGGCTTGCCCAGATCAAAGATCAAAAGCAAAAGCCCCGCGCAGATCGTAAGCGGCGCCGTGATCGCTCCCGCTCTAATCATCGCGTCCCAGATGGAATTTTGCTCGCTTTCGTGGCGGTTCCATTTAACTAAAAGCGCCACCATAGTCGCTCCCGCGCTAAGACCCGCCAAAAATAGATAAATTGCAATCGGCCAAGGCCAGTAAATTTCAGAGTATTGGCTCATATCGCCCCACATATTATTCATAGCGTCCTCCTTTTTTGTTTTTGATATTCGCTAGGCGCGGTTTGGTGTTTAGATACGCTTTGGGATATTCTACGCTTGTTTTGGCTAGCAGCTTGCTTACCTCGGAATTTACGTCATTTACGTCGCCGAAAGTTAAAGCATCCGTTGGGCACACGCTTACGCAGGCGGGCTGTAAGCCTTTGCTAGTGCGGTTAGTGTAGCAAAAGGTGCATTTGCCGATAGCGTGCGTGATAGGATCTACAAACCTCGCGTCGTAAGGACAGGCTAGGATGCAGTATTTGCAGCTGACGCAAAGTCTCTCGTCTATGAGCGTCACGCCGTCTTTGGTTTTAAAGCTCGCTCCCGTAGGGCAGACATCCACGCATGGGCTATCCTCGCACATAACGCAGCTAGCGCGCGAGTAATCAAGTTTTAAATTCGGAAAAACGCCGCTTGTTTTGCCGTGCACCTGCAACCTATAAACGCCGCTCGGTACGCCGTTTTCGTTCCTGCACGCAACCGAACAGGCTTGGCAGCCTATGCATAAATTTTCATCGTGAATCATTATGAGTTTTTTCATAACCGCTCCCTTAAATTTTAACTATATCGACGCCGACGTTGGTTACCATCGTGCTTACCACAGGACCCGCAGCCGGATCGAGAAGGACGCTTTGGTTCGTGCCTATGCCGTTCGTGCGCTTTAGCCCCGGGCTTACGTGCCCAAAGCCGTGGTATAAAAACAGGCAATCATCCCTGATGCCTTGCGTGACGAAAATTTTAGCTTTTTGCTCGCCGAATTTATTTTTAAGCTTCACGATATCGCCCGTCTTTAGCCCCTCCGCTTTTGCAGAAGCCGGGCTGATCCAAACCGGCGATTCGCTCATCATATCGTTTAAAATTTTGACATTTTGAGTGTGGCCGTTTGTGTGAAGCGCGGTCTTGCCGGTCATCAGGCAGTATTTGTGTCCGCCGAATACGTCCATACCCTCGGTATTTAAGCAGCCGTATCCTGCAAAAAGCTCCTCTACCTTCGGCGCGAAAAGCTCGATCTTGCCGCTCGGGGTTTTAAATTTCATCTGCGAGCTCATCTCGCCGTTTTCGTCCACAAACTCCGCCGCGGCAGGATATTTATCGATAAATTTAGCCACGAGCTTCGGCTCTCGGTAGTATAGCTTCGGCACTTTGTAGCTTACGTAGCCGTTTTTGATTAAATTTGCGATTAGCTCGGCGTTGCCTTTGGCTTGCTGCATGCGGTATTCGTCGATATTGTTCCAGGTATAATCTTTATCGATCTTCATCACCCTCGCAAGCTCTCTAAAAATTTCATAGCCGCACTTCGTATCGCCCACTGGCTCGACGGCTTTGTTTCGCATCACAAATCCCGGCGCGGTGCCGCCTTTGTTTTGAATCGACTCGTCGCGCTCCAAATAGGTGGATTCGGGCAAGATCACGTCGGCTAGGCACGCAAAGTCGCTCATATACACGTCGATTGCGAGCACGAAGTCTAGCTTTTTGATCGCTTCTACGCTCTTATCCACGCCCGCAACGTTGATGAGGTGGTTAAAGCGCGTGCTGACCCAGCCTTTTACGGGGTAAGGCTTTTCGCTTAAAATCGTAGGCGCGATCTGCATCAAAACGCCGTGTTTGCGTGGCACGAAGAAATTTTCGCTACCTTCTTCGCCGCAGCCGTCGATGCGCGCGGTCTTTGGAATTTTAAAATTTTTATCCGGGTTCGAAATGGTAGGGAACAGATCCTCTTTGCAAAGCGTGTTGAAGGTTTTAGAATCTTTAGAGAAGTAAATCCCGCCCTTTTTCTCGACGTTTCCCATCAGTGCGTTTGCGATCGCGATGGCGCGCGTGCGGACGTATTCGGCTTTGGCTGTCGTGGTTTTATGACCCCAATCGATTACGACGGCTGGAGCCGCGGCGTAAATTTCATTTGCGATGCGCTCGACCTTGTCGGCTTTGATCCCAGTAATGGCCTCTTGCCAAAGCGGCGTCGTATCCTTCACGGACTGCCTTAGCTCCTCTAGCCCTACGGCGTATTGTTCGATAAATTTTTTGTCGTATTTGTTATCGCGCAGCCAGACGTGAATCAGCGCCATCAAAAACGCCGCGTCGGTTCCCGGCTTTATCGGTAGCCACTCGTCGGCTTTGGAAGCTACGACGCTAAAGCGCGGATCGAGGACCAAAAGCTTTACGTCCTCTCTGCTCGCGGCTTTTGCGAGCTTTTTTGTTTTTGAGATATCGATGCCCTCAAAGAGATTGTGGCCGAAATTTACGATATATTTTGCGTCGCCGTAGTCTCTTTGCATATTGGCGCCGAAAGTGTGCGGCACGGCGATATTATAGGTGATCGGGCAACAGGACCAGTGCGAGTAGATGTTCGGACTGCCGTAGGCACAGGCGAAATTCATCATCTGCGTGTGGTGCTCGCCCGTTTTAGAGGTAAAAACTACGCTTTGCGAGCCGTATTTTTGCGAAATCTCACCGAGCTTCTGCGCGCAAATTTTAAGCGCCTCATCCCAGCTCGCCTCTTTAAATTTACCCTCGCCGCGCTCGCCCACGCGAATGAGCGGCTTAATGAGCCTTTGATCGTCGTAGAGCTGATTTATGCCCGCGCCTCCGCGAGCGCAGACCGAGGTTTTGTTTGAAAAGCGATGGTTGCCCTCGATGAGAGCGCCGCGACCGTTTTTGACGGTCACTTCGATAGGACAGCGCGAGGAGCACATCTCGCAGACGCTGGCGACTTTCTTTTCCGTCCCGCCGGTGACCGCGCCAGCGTTTAAATTTAGATTTAGCGTCGCTAGCGTGCCGATTGCGGCGGTGCTTTTTAAGAAATTTCGTCTATTCATAAAAACTCCTTACCTTTTAAATTTCGGTAGGAATTCTAAGGCTTCATCGTAAAAATAAGGTTAATTTTGATAATGCAGCTTTTGGCTTAGACTTTATCTCGAAAGATAAAATGCGTCCTGCGCCGTATTTTAAAGCCGTAAAATAGCGCCAGCAGTAGCAAAATGCTAATTGCACCGCAGATCGCAAGGGCTGCGCGAGCGCCCAGTAGCTCGGTAAAAAAGCCCGATATGAGCGCTCCAAATGGCGTACTACCTATTAAAAATAGCGCGTATAAGCTAAGCACGCGCCCGCGGAATTCGTTGCTTACGTGCATCTGCACGGTGGAGTTGATGCTAGAGTTTGTGATTACGAAAAGAAACCCAGTTACGGCAAGCCCTGCCGCAGCCCATGCGAAGGAATTCGCAGCCCCAGTAAGAGCTAAGCTCACCCCCATAGCGATCGCGCACGATCTGATTTTACGGATGCCGAGTTTATCAAAGACTGCTACGAAAAGCGCGCCGCAAAAGGCCCCCACGCCCAGAGCCGACATCAAATATCCAAAGCTTCGCTCATCCGCACCCAGGCTAAGCTTAACAAGTGCCGAGATTGTTACGTTGTAATTTGGCACCAGCGTCGCCACGATAAGCACTATTATCATTAGCTCGCTTAGAGTTTTTTTGTGCAAGACATACGAAATTCCAGCACCGATCGAGGCAAAAACGCCTCCGCTTCTGCTAGATAGCGTAGTAGCGGATGGCGGAATTTTTATGAAAAACAGCGAAACGATGATGCCTAAAAAGCTAAGTGCATTGAATAAAAAGCAAAAGCCCACGCCCCACAGCGCCATCACGATCCCCGCAAGTGCGGGTCCTGCGATACGAGCGACATTGAAGGACATAGAATTTAACGCTATGGCGTTGGCTAGATCGCGGGGCGAGTCGATGAGGTCTTTTACCATCGACTGACGGCTCGGGGCGTCCATGCTGGTAAAGATGCCACTTGCAAAAGCGCAAAATAAAATTTTGCCGAAAGAATATAGCTCACAAAAGCTCATAATTGCGAAAATTGAGGCAGTCACCGCCATGCCTATTTGAGCGAGCAGAAGGATCTTTTTGCGATTAAACTTATCGAGCAGTACACCGGAAAACGGCGTGAAAAGTAGCGCGGGCAAGAACCTCGCCGCAGCTACGAGGCTGACCTTAAAAGCGTCTGCGGTGATGCTTAGCACTAGCCATGGCAGCGCGACGCTTTGCATCCAAGAACCGATCAGTGAGAGGTTCATCCCGATCCAATAAATTCTAAAATTTGAGTATTTAAGCGATAGGAAGGGATTTTTCAACGCACTGCCTTTTGAAATTTTGATTTGAGATTATACATTAAATTTTAAAAATTCACTTAAAGATTTAACATTTATAAAAATTTAACGAAAATTTAATATTTCTGAAAAGAAAAATTTTATATACTCTGCAATAAATTTTTAAGCAAAGGATTAAAAATGCAAAGACCGACTCCGATTAATCAGGAAATTAAACTCGATGAGAAGCGCTATATCGTTTCTAAAACCGATCCGAAGGGCATTATCACGTTTGCAAATCCGTATTTTTGTATGATTTGCGGCTATAGTGAGCTTGAGCTTTTGGGGCAGCCGCATAACATCATACGACATCCGGATATGCCGCGAATAGCGTTTAAGCTTATGTGGGATACGATACAACAAGGCAAGGATTTTACCGCCGTGGTTAAAAATTTAGCCAAAGATGGGCGCTTTTATTGGGTCATTACGGAATTTACTTCTAAAAAAGATCCCGTGACGGGGCAGATCACCGAATACACGGCATTTCGCAAGGCTCCGCCAAGATCTGCGATCGAAACTATAGAGCCAATTTATAGGGCATTGCTTGACGCTGAAAGAAACGGCGGTATGCAGGCCAGCCAAAAGGCTCTCGTGGACTTTTTAAAAAGCAAAGGCGAGACCTACGAGAGCTGGATCGCAAAGGTCTCAGGCAAATCAAATCCGCTTACTGCAATGTTTTTTAAAGCGATGAAAAAGCTTTTTAGCTAGTTTAGTTAAAATTTAATGCAAACCCCGCGCAATGCGATTGTTTGGCTTTGCGCGAGAAAAGGCAGATAAAGTACAAAACCGCCCGTTTATGAAATTTTGAAATTCTACGAAATTTTAAATTTAGCGCCCAAGCTTTGAAATTTTACGCCCATATCAAACGCGCTGCAGATCAAAGCCCCTCAAGCGTTATGTTGTAGAGCCTCTCTGCCGTTTCGTCGTTTAAATTTAGTGTCTTTTTGCTTCGTAAAAATTCTAAAATTTCATCCTGCGCAAAGCCCACTCTTTGCGCGCAATGCTCGTGCGCGGGCAAAAAGCCGCGGCATAGCGCGATATTTCCTAAAATTTCCTCATCGCATAAAAAACAATACGGCTCGTCGTGTAACCGCCCCTCAAATTCTAAAATTTTAGTGTAGCTCTCCACGATTATGCGGCGCGGATTTTGTTTGCCGAAGCGCGCAGCGGCTTCCGCAAGCAGCTCATAGTAAAATTTATCCAGATGCTCAGCGTCTTTTAGATGCGCGTGCAAAAGCCGCATAAACTGCTGCCAAAATAGCAGCTTCTCGCGGTTACCGAGCCACGCGTATCCTAGATGCATCACGCCGCTAAGGCGCGGCAGGAAGTTTTGATTTTGCGAGAGCTCGAAATCGATTTTATAGCCCTGGATGATGTTTGAGTGGCGCGCGCCGTAGAAGCGATACGCACGCACGAGCGCACTTTCGCTTAGCACATCTACGATGCAGTCCTCATCCCTAACTTTGGTCGTTTTTAATATAAATCCTTGCATTTTCCTATTTTAGCGAAATTCACATATAAATTTAAATAAAGAATTTTAGGTTATAATCAAAAGTTTCATTTCATAGAATTTAAAGGAAATCATATGAATTTTGGAGATCTATTTTCAAAAATACGTAGGACGCAACCTGCGCCGAGCGAAGCTCCTACGCACTGGATAAAGTGCCCAGGATGTGGCGCGCTGATGTATAGCAAAGAGGTCGAGCAAAATCATAGCGTTTGCCCCAAGTGTAACTATCACCTTCGTTTTGACGCGCAGGCTCGCATCGATCTGATCTGCGACGAAGGCTCTTTCGTGGAGTACGATCAAAATTTGCAGCCCGTCGATCCTCTAAAATTCGTCGATAAAAAATCCTACAAAAAGCGCATCTCCGAGAGCAAGGAAAAAACGGGCAGGTTTAGCGCGGTGATCGCGGGCGAGGGCGCTATAAGTCGCCAAAAAATTCAGCTCGTGGTGTTTGATTTTAACTTCATGGGCGGAAGCCTGGGTTCTGTAGAGGGCGAAAAGATCGTGCGTGCCGTAAAGCGTAGTCTGGATAAAAAGGAGCCGCTAATCATCGTAAGCGCAAGCGGTGGCGCAAGGATGCAAGAAAGCACCTTTTCGCTGATGCAGATGAGTAAAACCTCTGCCGCGCTTAAAATTTTATCCGAGCATAAAATTCCTTTCATCTCCGTTCTTACCGATCCTACGATGGGCGGCGTAAGCGCGTCCTTTGCGTGGCTGGGAGACATTATCATCGCAGAGCCCGGTGCTCTCATCGGCTTTGCCGGACAGCGCGTTATCAAGCAAACCATAGGCGCGGATCTGCCGGAAGGCTTTCAAAGATCAGAATTTCTGCTCGAGCATGGATTAATTGATGCGATCGTGCCTAGAGCTGAGATGAGGCAGTATCTAAGCGATATAATAAATGTGCTTAGCAAAAACGCCGTGCAGATTGATGATACGAGCGATAAGTCGCTGCACGAAGAGGGAAGCGAAGAGTAGTGCAGATAACGGTAAATTCCATCCAAAAAGGCACGGACGAGTTCGCAGGCGCAATAAGCGATTATAAAAAAATGGCGGCTAAATTTGCCGCGGTGCGAGATGATATATTTTTTAACGCTAATATCGCTCGCGCACAAAGCACATCTGCTGAGCTAGCGCTTAAGGCGTACGATGAAGCTTATCTACCGCGCCTTAGCGGATACGTTGTAGCTTTGGATGAGCGCGGACAGGAGCTAGATAGTGTGGAATTTGCGAGTATGCTAAAGGATAAAAGCGCCGTGTCGTTTTTCATCGGCGGCGCTTATGGGCTTAGTGAAAATTTTAAGGCAAAAGCCGATAAAATAATCAGTCTTAGCAGGCTTACGTTAGCGCACAAAATCGCTAAACTTTTGCTTTTTGAGCAAATTTTTCGCGCTCTGTGCATTAACGCAAACCATCCATATCACAAATAAAGGGAAGTAATGAAGAAAAACGAGTTGAAATTTTACAAGAAAATTTTAGAAGAAAAAAGAGAGCAACTCATCGCCAATATTAATAGCTCTGTAAATGAAATTTCGGAATTGCGTGAAAATAAAGCTGCGGATGATTTTGACGTAGCGAGTATGAATACGGATTTAAGCATCGAATACTCGCTCAATGTTAATCAACAAAAGGCGTTTTTGGAGATAGAAAGCGCGCTTAAGCGCATCGAAAACGGCACTTATGGGCTTTGCGAGAGCTGCGGTGAGCAGATAAGCTTAGAGCGCCTTAGAGTAAATCCGGAGGCGAGATTGTGCATTTCGTGCAAGGAACAGGCGGAAAAGCAAAATAGGAGTTAGCTATGAAAACCAAGCAATTCTTTTTATATTCGATCGTCTATATCGCAATAATCGCGATTTTAGTTTTTACGCAGCAAAGCAGTAGCTATACGCTGGGGCTTTTCGGTTTTACGCTTACGCTTCCTGTGGCAGTGTGGATCGTACTGCCGCTAATTTTATATATGATTTTAGCGATTTTTCATATCGTTTTTCATAGCTTCGCGTTTTATCGCACAAAAAGGGCGATCGCAAAGGATCTAAGCGCATACGATGCGATGAGTAAAGAGGTTTTGCTGGGTCTTGATACCAATAAAGACTTTAAAACCGAGTATTTTAAAGACCCGAGCGAGCTTACTAAAATTTTATCTCCGTGGTACGATAGCACTGGAATAGATGTCAAAAATGAGGATCTAAAAGAGGTCATAGGCGTTATCGAGAAGGTTAAAAACGGCGAAGTGGCGGATCTGCGAAAATATAAACTTCCTAAAGATAACGGGCTATTTTTGCAAAACGAGCTCAATCGCCTCGACGCCGAGCCTGCGTATGCGTATGAAATTTTAAAAACTAAGGGAGTTTATAGCGAAAATATCACTAAAAAAGCCTATGCCGTAGCGCTTGCCAAGGGAAGCTACGATAAGATCAAGGCCTATAAAATTCCTCAAGATATAGCCGAGGTAAATATTTTAGTGGATCGCGCGGTAAATGACGCGAGCTTTGAGATCAGCAGCGAGGAACTTTTCGATCTCGTAAATAATGAAAAATTTAGCGAGCAGGATTTTATCGGCTTTGCTAAAAAGCTAAAAAATCATCTCGCTCCAGAGCAATACAAAGCCTTTTTCGAGCGGCTCAAAAACGAGAATCAAGAAGCGACTGAGGCATATTTGTACGCGCTATATGAGCTTGGCATGATCGACGAGTTTAGAGAGCAGCTAAGTCTTGCCGACGGCGACGAGTTTGAGAAGTTTAAGATTCTGCTATGTTTGCGAGACAACGGCAAAAATGTCTCCGCCTCGCTGCTATTTTAGCTCAGTAATTTTACGAGTTAGTTTTATGCGGGTAATAGAAACTGCTTTTAAGCTCTTTATGACTATTAAACACAGCCTGCGCGATAAATTTTAAAGTGCGGATAAAATTTTAACTCGCGCAAATTTGAAATTTCAAAATTTATCAAAAGATCAATGCGCGCAAGCGGTAAAATTTAAAAGATTTGCTTGTGTAGTGCGCGCGTAAACGGATTTTGTATTTATGCTACGAAATTTAAAATTTAAACATAAAGCGCAAGACTTACTAGCCGAATAAAGTGCTGAAATTTTAAAATCCGTGCGGCGTTTTGCAAGCTGCTTGCTTCGTATCGCTGCGCAAATAAAATTGGTGGCGATCATCCTTGCTGCCGTTTTGCCGCCATGCAAATTAGCCAAGCTTAAAAATAAAATTCGCGCCTAAATGCGAATACGTAGCCTATGAAATTTAAAATTTTAAAGCTCGTGGCAAAACCTGCTGCAAGCGTTGCGGCGTTAAATTTAAAGGTTTAAATTCAGACGAAATCAAAATGAGAAATTTAAAATGACGGAAGATTTTTTTAAAAGGAACCCTCTATTTTTGGCGCCTTTAGCGGGCTTTTCGGATCCGCCGCTGCGGGGCGTAGTGAAAAAATTCGGCTGCGACGCGACCGTAAGCGAGATGATAAGCGCAAACGCCCTTGTTTTCGAGGGCGAAAAGACGCTAAAGATGCTCGAAAAAAACGCCGCCGAAACCCCATTTTTCGTGCAGATCGCAGGCAGCGATGCGGAAATTATCAAAAAGGCGGTTTTGCTCATCAATAAATTTGACGGCATCGACGGCATCGATCTAAACTGCGGCTGCCCCGTCCCCAAGGTCGTAAAGCAGGGCGCCGGCTCGGCGCTGCTGCTCGATCTGCCCCGTCTATCGCGCCTGGTTGAGACGATCAAAAAGTATTCGAACAAAAAATTTACGAGCGCGAAGGTGAGACTGGGCTTCGGTGCGGTGGATATCGAAAATATCGCTCGCGCCGTACAAAGCGCAGGAGCCGATTTTATCGCGATTCACGGGCGCACTAGAGCGGGCGGATATAGCGCGGCGGTGGATTACGGCGCGATCGCAAGAGCCAAATGCGCGCTACAAATCCCCTTGATCGCAAACGGCGACATAAACTCCGCCAATGCGCTAGCGGTGCGAGACCTTAGCGGCGCAGACGCGCTGATGATCGGTCGCGCGGTAATTGGCAGGCCGTGGATCTTTCGCGAGATCAAAACGGGCAAGCAGGCAAGCGACGCGCTAAAAAGGGAGGTCGTGCTCTATCATTTCTCCCAAATGCTCGGCCATTACGGTGTGCGCGGCGTAGCGATATTTCGCAAGCATCTGCACGAATACTCCAAGGGGCGCGAAAATGCCGCAAGCTTTCGCGAGCAGATCAACCACGTCGCCGCCGAGAGCGAGATGGCGCGGCTAATCGAGGAATTTTTTAGCTAAATTTAGAATTTTAGGAACTCTGATGATTATTTTAAAAATTATAGCCTGTGCATTTTCGATGAGTTTTTGCTTGATGAATATTTCGAGCTTGGGCGATTTTGTGGTATGGCGGATTTTTGACACGTATAGCGTCTGGGATGACGATCCCATAGAATGGCTACAGCAGAAGTGCGTATATTTCATATTTTTGTGGATATCTTTTTGCGGGGTTTGCGCGGTGCTTGCCAAAAAGCTAAAGGATTTTGATAGGCTTGTGAATTTTTTCGTCAATCTGTTTCTGCCGATCGTGGCGATTTGGATACTATCGCCATATTTAGGGATAATAATTGCGGCTGTTTGCATTTCGGATACAAACCTTGTTGACTTCTATTCCGCATTGCTTAGCGCATTAATATCTATCGTTCTTTTTATGATTGTCGTAGCTGAGGTCCTAAAGCGGATTTATCCGTCCAAGTCCTAGCGCGCGAAATTTTAAAATTTAGCGCAGAGCTTTTATCTATCACTTATATCACAGCTCGCGCGTTAAAAGGCGATGGCATTAAAATTTAAGGAAAAATTATGGAAAATATCTACATTATCGGCGACGTGCATGGCTGCTACAGATCGCTTTTGGCGTTAATAGAACAGCTGCCGCGTAAATTTGATAGTAAAATTTGCTTCGTGGGCGATCTGATCGACCGAGGCCCTGCGAGCGCGGATGTAGTTGAATTTGTGCGTGCTCGCGGATATGACGCAGTGATGGGCAATCACGAAAAGCGCTTTGTGAGCAACGCAAAAACCGCTCTGAGGTGTGCAAAGACGGGCAAATTTACAAGTTCAAACGACCCCTATGCATTTTTTAGCCTGGATGAAAGCTGGCTGTTTAATAATGGCGGTGAGGCGACGCTAGCGTCTTATTATCGTCACGGAGGCGTGAAGCAATGCAAGGAGCATCTGCGGTTTGTCTCGCGGCTGCCGATTTACCTAGAGTATGATTTGCGTGATGAAAGCGGTCGCGCGCGTCGTATCGCACTCCGCAGTGGGTCGCGCGTGGGGGATCAGACACGATGCAGAGCGTGCGAAAAGCTTCGCAGCTCACGTGTTAAGCGGGCGCGGAGACGATAGCGCAAATGATGGAATTTTTAACGTCTACGGGCACACGCCGGTAAAAAAGCCCGTCATTACGGAATTTAGCGCAAATATCGATCTGGGCTGTGTTTATAAAAAGCACTGGGGCGAGAAGGCGAGGCTTTGCGCACTGGAGTTTCCCTCAAAGAAAATTTTTACGCAAGAATGCATAGATTTTTGAGTTTGTATCCGGGCTCGCACGTATTAAAATTTAAATTGCGCAGGCTGTCTGAAGACGAAATTTTAGAATTTAAAGGCGCGTTCTTGCAGCTCTCGTCGCGCAGCCAAGCCGCGTGAAATTTTAAATAATATCCCTTAGTTTGCGCGCTTCATACATCCACGCCTCAAGCTCATCCCAGCGCTCGTCACGAATCATCTGCACGCAAATTTCAAGCTCGTTTTTAAAAGCATCGATAGCGCCCAGTAGGTTCGTGCGGTTTTGCTTAAAAATATCGACCCACATCTGCGGCGAGCTTTTGGCGATACGGCTCATGCCCGAAAAGCTGCCGCCGGCTAAATTTATGATGTTGCGGCGATTTTCCTCTTTTAGTACGCTGTTTACGAGCGAGTAGCTGATCGCATGCGGCAGGTGCGAGATGAGCGCCACGTGGTGATCGTGGCTTTTTGCGTCCATAAATACGATCTTCATCCCCGCGAACGAAAAAATTTCGACCGCTCGTTTGATATGCACTTCGTCCGCGCCGTGATCGTCGCAGATGACGACTACTGCGCCGTTTAAAAGCTCTTTAAACGCCGCTTGCGGACCGGAATTTTCAGTGCCCGCCATCGGGTGAGCTGCGATGAAATTTCGTCTGATCTGCGGCGGGCAGTTTTGCAAAATTTTAAATTTCGTGCTTCCCAGATCAATGATCGTCGTTTCACTTCTGCAGTCGCTTAGTTTTTGCAACGTCTCAATAATTGCCTCCACGGGGATCGCGAGAAAGATCGCGTCGCAGCTTTGCTTCATCTGCTCCAGGCTTAAAATTTCATGCACGAGCCCGAGTCGCAGAGCTTCTTTTTCGTTTTCGCGGCTGATGTCGCAGCCATAGACGGCGCTAATTATTTTGGTGCTTTTTAGACATAACCCAAGAGAGCCGCCGATGAGACCCAAGCCGATAATTCCTATCTTCATAAAATTCCTTTTTGATATATGCAAGTTTTAATTTTAATGTGGTATTATACGCAAATTATTTTCGTTTTTAGGTAAAATTTTATGAAAAAAAGCGTTTTTTTACTCTTAGTAGGCGGGATTTCCGTGGCATGCGCCGCACAGATCAAATCCATTAAATTTGAAGGGCTAAGGCATCTCTCTCCGCAGGTTGCACAGCAAATTTCAGGACTTAAGGTAGGCGATGAGCTTAACGGCGAAAACACCAATGCTGCGATTTCAAAGCTATTTGAGCAGGGCTATTTCAGTGATGTTTATATCAGCGAACAAGGTGGCGCGGTCACTATCAATGTAACCGAAAAGCCGACCATCGCTAAGGTCGAGATCAAAAACGTAGTTACCAACGACCGCGACAAGATCAATGAGCTCATCGGCTTGCGTCCGGGTCAGGTTTACGACGAGGTGGCTGCTAAAAAAGCGGAGACCCGTATCAAACAATACTACGAAGTCAAGGGCTTTTTCGACACCGTGGTAGAATTTTATCCAAAGCCGATAAACGACGATAAATCGGTCATCTTGCTAACGATCGAGGTAAATCGCGGCGAAAATATCATCATCGATAAGGTAAATTTAGTAGGCGCAGACAAGCTCGACTATGACGATATAGAGCCATCCGTCGCCAATAAAGAACGCGAGACGCTGGGCTGGATGTGGGGCTTTAACGATGGCAAGGTAAAAAGCGCCGAGCTTCCTAACGACGCAAATAGAATTCAAGAAGAATATTATAAAAAAGGCTACTTAGACGCACAGGTTTCGGCGCCACTACTTAATGCCGATATGGATAATTACACTGCCGATTTGACTTATTATATAAAAGAGGGCGAGCAATACACCGTAAGCTCCGTAGATATCGAGTATCCTGCAGATATAATCAAGCTTGATAAAGAAAAAGTTTTGGACGATTTCAAGCTTCAAAAGGGCGATACGATGAATTCTGAGCGTTTGCGTCGCGATATGAATACGCTAGAGACTTTAGTCGCGGATCAGGGATATGCCTATGTGCGCATCGTGCCTAAGACTAAGCAGGACAAAGAAGCTCGTACAGTCGCTATCACGTATCAGGTTATCCCGGAGGATAAAGTCTATATTAGAAACGTAACGATTTCTGGTAACGATAAGACCGAGGATAAGGTTATCCGCCGCGAGATGTATCTGACCGAGGGAAATTTATATAGCAAAACCGACTACAACGATTCGTTAAATTCTTTAAAACGCACGGGGTATTTCGATGAGGTGGAGATTAAAGAAAACCGCGTTTCCAATGATCAGATCGATCTTGAAGTCGCAGTCAAAGAAGCTCCTACAGGCTCTATTACTGGCGGTATCGGATATGGCAGTGAGGATGGAATTTTACTTAGCGGCGGTATCAGCGATAGAAACGTATTCGGCACCGGCCTTCACGGCGCGTTCTCTGTCGAAAAGAGCGACGATCAGCTAAGCGGACGCTTGAGCTTAACCAATCCTAGAGTGTTTGATTCTGAGTATAGCTTGGGCGGATCGATCTTTGCCAACGACTACGACTGGGACGATTACGATGAGAAATCTTACGGATTTTCAATCACGGGCGGTCGCAAAATCGGACGCAATACCGATGTAAGCCTTACATATTATCTCGAAAAGAGCGAGATTAAGGGCTTAAACGAATATTACGCCAAAGCAGGCTATCTAGATGGCAAGAATTTAAAAAGCTCGATCATCCCGTCTATTACATACAACAGCACCGATGATTATTACTTACCAAGAAGTGGTATGATCGCAAGTGCTAGCTTAGAATACGCGGGTCTTGGTGGCGATATGGACTACACCAAGGCGCGAGGATCGTTTAACTACTACTTTGGCTTGCGAGATTATATCGATCACGACATTATCTTTAGATACAAAGCTGCAACGGGCTATATGTGGGAAGGTAATAAAAAAATCCCTATCAACGAAAAGCTATTCCTGGGCGGAATGAAAAGCATTAGAGGCTACGAAGGTCGCAGTATCCCGAAAAAAGAGATCTGCTTAAATTCAAATAATTGCCGCTATATTGAGACGGGCGGTATGCAGAGTTTTAATAACTCTTTTGAGCTAAGCTTTCCGGTAGTTGATAGGCTTAAAATGCGCTTCGTAACGTTTTTTGACTACGGAATGATCGGTGATCATGACTGGAATGAGGAGGAGCGCTACAGCACGGGTGCTGGTATCGAGTGGATGACGCCGATGGGGCCTTTGCAGCTATACTTCGTCAAGCCGCTTAATAAAAAGCCGCACGACGACACAAATAGCTTCGAATTTAGTATCGGCGCTAGATTTAATTAAACGCGACGACTTGCGAACGCTGTGGCGTGCGTAGAATTTTCTACCGCACGCCTTAAAATTTATAGCGCTCGCCATTTTGACTTTTCTTGTCGGGCTAATTTGACAGCCAAACTATTTTAGGCAGTTTGAGTTAAATTTTAATTGGAATTTCGCCCGGCTTAGGATAAAATTTAAACGCATAGCTTACTTGGGACTTTTTAAAGTTTTAGTTATCAAGATAGTTTAAAATTTCATTCGTATGGCAAAATTTTAAGTACAAGAGTTCTAAAAAATCAATACAAGCCATTTGCATACTTTAAAGAAATTCTAATATTGAAATTTTAAAGATTACGATATAGACGATAAACGCTGCTCTGTCGCGCGCGGAATTTCGCTGCATAGGATTTAGCGCGTCACCAAATTTTAAAGCTCATAAATTTTGAGATTATAAAATTGTTAGAATTTAAAATCTGAAATTCGCCTCGTAAATCGCTAAAGATTTGCGTTAAATTTTGCCTCGCTTTACCGATAATTTAAGTTAAACTTGTAAAATCGCGTTCTAAAATCATATCAAAGGCTCTTTTATGCGTAGAAATGGCAATGGAACGAAGCTTAAAATTTTAATATTTCTTATTATAATATGCGCTTTGGTTTATGGAATTTTTAGAATTTTTACCTCGCCGAAATTTGAAAAAAACCCTCCGCAAATTGCGCTAGAAAATGAAATTTATTGGAATTTAACCTCGCCTTTAAAGATTAAAATTTCAGACGATACCGGCATTAAGCTCGTTCGCGTAAACTTAAACGACGGAGCTAGCACGATACCGCTACTAAATGAGGAGCTGAATGTTCCGCAAACTACGCTAGAGCTTGCCGTGCAATTTCCTAAAAATTTGATGCTTAATAAAGATAAAAACTACAAGCTCGAGGTTTTTGCAAACGACATTAGCTCGTGGAATTTTGCGCAAGGAAATAAGAGCGCAAAAACGGCAAATATAATAATAGACGACAAAAAGCCCGTCGTAAATATCATCAATCAATCCTATAAAATCACCAAAGGTGGTAGCGCTGTAGTCGTATTCTCAGCTAAAGACGAGCGCCTAAATGAAGTCTATGTCAAAACCAACTATGGCAAAATTTTTAAAGCGATTCCTTTCGTAAAAGATGGCTATTACGCGTCTCTCGTAGCGTGGCCTGCAAATTTAGAGGAATTTCGCGCAGAAGCGGTCGCCACCGATCGTGCAGGCAACGAAAGCATTTCGCAGATCAAATATTTTTATCAGGACAAAAAATATAAAGTCTCTACTATCAAGCTAAATCCGGGTTTTATTAACGGCAAGGTAAGTGATCTGGCTAGCCAATATGCGCAGAATTTTAACTCGATGAGCGATTTGGAAAAATTTAAATTCGTAAATGAAACTCTGCGTAAGAAAAACGGAGATGATCTGCACGCTGCTACTAGCGCGGTGCACGAGGATAAAATAAGTGGATTTGAGCTAAAGCCTTTTTATCCACTTGCTAAAGGCGCAGCGGTAGCAAGCTTTGCCGATCATCGGATATTTTTTATGAACGACGAACAAGTAAGTGAGTCATGGCATATGGGGCTCGATCTAGCAAGCGTAGCAAACGCCGATATCAAAGAGAGCAACTACGGTAAGGTGGTTTTCGCGCAGGAAAACGGAATTTTCGGATTAAATTTAGGAATTTACTATGGCTTTGGATTATACGGCATATACGGACACTGCTCGGCGACGCAGTTAAGTGTGGGCAGCGATGTAAAGCCGGGCGACATTCTAGCACAGACGGGCTCAAGCGGCTTTGCTTTCGGAGATCATCTGCATTTTGGCATCGTAGTTCAGGGCGTGGACGTAAGACCCGAGGAGTGGATGGATCCTAAGTGGATGAAAGATAACATTACCGACGTCTTAGAATCGTCCAAAAAAGTAATAGAAAAAGGTAAGTAAATTTTAAAATTTTCGCTATAATGCGCGGGTTAATGAAAACGAGGATAGAAATGAGACAGACAACGATAGCTAAGAAAGTCCATAACGTCGGCATCGGGCTGCACAAAGGTGAGCCTATCAGACTTACGTTGGAGCCTTTAGAGGCGGGCAGTGGAATCGTATTTTATAGAAGTGATCTTGGCATTAGTTTTAAAGCCGAGCCGAAAAACGTCATAAATACGCAGATGGCAACCGTCGTAGGAAGCGAGAAGGGCTATATATCAACGATAGAGCATCTAATGAGCGCCATTAATGCCTATGGTATCGATAATATCCGTATTATCGTCGATGCTAATGAAATTCCCGTGATGGACGGAAGCTCCGCGAGCTTTTGTATGCTTTTGGACGAAGCGGGAGTAAGAGAGCTTGACGCGAATAAAAAAGCCCTCATTATCAAGCGAGCCGTGGAGATTCGCGAGGGCGATAAACTCGTACGGCTAAGTCCTAGCAAGAGCCCGAAATTTGATTATACGATTAAATTTAGCCATCCGCTCATCGGCACTCAGCACCATGTTTTTGAATTTAGCAAAAAAGCCTATCTTAAAGAAATTTCGCGCGCGCGCACGTTTGGATTTTTAAAAGATGTGCAAGCACTACGTTCCATGGGTCTAGCTCTAGGCGGCAGCTTAGAAAACGCCGTCGTAATCGATGAGAATAAAATTTTAAACCCCGAGGGATTGCGCTTTGAAAATGAGTTTGTCCGCCATAAAATTTTAGATGCGATCGGCGATTTGGCGCTCGTGGGCGCCCCGATTTTGGGCGATTATACAGCGTTTGCGGGAAGCCACGATCTAAATCATAAGCTCACTTTGGCGGTTTTAGCCGATGCGAAAAATTTCGAGCTAGTAGATCTTACCGCCGAGGTTGTGCGCGAATATCAAAAAGTCTTTGCTTAAGGCTGCAAAATCAAAGAAGTTCAAATTTTAATTGCCGCTCTTAGCGCTCCGTGCCTACTCGGTGTGTATGAAAACGGCGCTAAGATAGCGGAATTTTCAAGCGTTGAAGGCGAAAAAGCTGATAAATTTCTGGTCGCTAAATTTAGCGAAATTCTAAAAACTTATAAGATCAAAGAGCTCATCTACGCAAATACCCCAGGCAGCTTCATGGGTATGAAGGTAAGCTATGTGATCTTGCGCACGCTTAGTATCGCTCTTGATGCGCCGCTGTACGCCATCAGCGGCTTTGAGCTAAGCGGCTTTGGGCCGATCAGAGCAAATAAAAACTTCAGCTACGTTTATGAGAACGGAGAAATCAAAATGAAAAAATGCGCTCCCGCCACGCTATCTTTGCCGCAGGATTTATCGGTTTTAAATAAAAGCGATGATATACTTCCAAATTACATCATAGAAGCTGTTTAGGAGAGAGCTTGATTATAAGAATTCCTGCGACGAGCGCAAATTTAGGCCCCGGTTTCGACGCACTCGGCCTTAGCCTAGGGCTATTTAACGAAGTAGAGATTACCGAGCAGAAGTTTTTTTGCGTATCGCTTAGCGGCGAGGGCAGCGATAGAGCGTGGCTAAAAAAAGGCAACGCTTTTTTGAATATTTTCAATGAAATTTACAGAAAATTAGGCGGCGGGCAAGAGGCAAATTTTAAATTTGCTTTTCACAACAACATCCCGTTTTCGCGCGGGCTGGGCAGCAGCTCGGCCGTGATCGTAGGCGCCATCGCAAGCGCTTATAAAATTTGCGGTTTTGAGATCGATCGCGCTAAAATTTTAAACACGGCGCTGGAATATGAAAACCACCCGGATAATATCGCGCCTGCAACGCTCGGTGGCTTTGTCAGCAGCGTCGTGGACGGTAAGATGGTTCGCACGCAAAAATGCGAAATTTCGCAAGATCTGCAAGCGGTCGTCGTTATCCCCGATACGCCGATGCCTACGAACGAATCTCGCGGCAAGCTGCCTAAGAGTTTTTCGATCAAAGATTGCGTTAGCAACCTCTCGCATGCGGCGTTTCTGACCGCTTGCTTTATGCGACGCGACTACGACAGCTTGCGCTATGCCTGTATCGATAAGATGCACGAGCAGATGCGCATGGGCGTGCTTTCGCAGCTTTTTAAAGTGCGTGAGATCGCCTATGATAACGGCGCGCTTATGAGCTCGCTCTCGGGAAGCGGCTCAAGCTTTTTAAATTTAGCCTATAGATCTGACGCCACGAAGCTTAAAGCCTGCCTTAGCGAAAATTTTAAAAACTTCCGCGTCGAAATTTTAGAGATCGACAATGGCGGCTTTAATATTGACTAAGAAAAATAAAGATATAATCGCATGAGCGAACCGATTAGGATGTGCGTTATTTGCAAGGGGCGCTTCGCCAAGCGCGAACTCCACGCCTTTTTGCAAAATTTTAAAAATATAAGCTCAAACAGACAATTTTATATTTGCGACGGTTGCATAAATCAAAAAGAGAAAATTTCAAAATATCTATCTAAATTTGCGTCTAGCGCAGATTTGGGACATATCAAGGAGAGGGTTTTAAATGGGTGTTCTGATTAAAGATATCGCGGACGAGCTTGGATACGCAAGCAAAGAGATAATCGAAAAAGCGCAGGAGATGGGCTTTAAAAAGGTAAAAACCGCGTCGAATAAAGTAAGCGAGGAAGAAGCCGCCGCTATTTATGATTATATTCAGACGGGAATTTTGCCGGGGAAAAAGTCAAAGCCTGCGAAAAAAAGCTCCGAAAAAGCGCAAGAAGACGAGAATAAGCCCGCTAAAAAACAGAGCGAAACTAAAAAAACCGCCAAAAAAGAGAGTCCTAAAAAGGCGGAAAGCTTAAAAGCTTCCGAATCCAAAGAGTCTGCGCAGAGCGCCAAAGAGCTTAGCAACGAAAAAGCGCGTACGCAAGAGCTCGAGGTAAAAACCGAAAAATCCCAAAATCAAAAAGAAGAAATTTCCTCCGCCCCGCAGGAGAAAGAGGAGAAGCAAAACGCCGCTTCAAAGCCTGCGCCGGTGCAGATAAACAGCGGCGATAGTATCGCTAGCGAGAGCCTGCAAAAGCGCCGTGGCCTAGTCATCGTAAAAAAGAAAAAGGAAGTTCAGGCCCCGGCGGCACAAGATAGAACCGAGCCTAGGCGCGAAAAGATAAGTGCAAGCTTGGAGGCGATCTTCTCAAACGCTGAACTAAATTTGAAAAAGAAAAAGATCGAAAAGAAAAAAGCTCCCGCGGCTAAAAAAGAGGACGCCCTTAAAATTGACATTATTCCTGATCACGAGATGGCGGATATCGTCATCGAGGACGAGGATGTCGTGGTAATGCCCGATTTCACCGTCAAACCGATCCAAACTGAAAACCGCACCAAAAGTAAAAACCAACCCAATATTTATCGCGCCTCGCAGAATCAAATTTTTAGCAGTGAGGGCGGCATAAGTCGCGGCGGTCGCAAAAAGCATAAAAAAGCCCCTCGCGAGCAGGGTAGCGAAATCGTAAGCTCTGTAAATATCCCAAAAGAGATCCGCGTTTACGAGTTTGCCGATAAGATCAAAAAGCAGCCTAGCGAGATTATTGGCAAGTTATTTGCGCTCGGGATGATGACGACGAAAAACGACTTTTTGGACGAGGACGCGATAGAAATTTTAGCAAGCGAATTTGGCATTGAGGTAAATATCATCGATGAGGCGCAGGAGTTTGATTACATCAAGGCCTACGAGGACAGCGAAGGCGAAGAAAATTTAATCGCTAGAGCGCCAGTCATCACCATCATGGGACACGTCGATCACGGCAAAACGAGTCTGCTTGATTATATCCGAAACTCTCGCGTCGCAAGCGGCGAAGCGGGCGGCATCACGCAGCACGTAGGCGCGTATATGGTCGAGAAAAACGGTAGGAAGATAACCTTCATAGACACTCCGGGCCATGAGGCCTTTACTTCGATGAGAGCGCGCGGAGCCGAGGTTACCGATATCGTAATTATCGTAGTGGCCGCAGACGACGGCGTCAAGCCTCAGACCAAGGAGGCTATAGCGCATGCCAAGGCGGCAAACGTGCCTATCATCATCGCGATAAACAAGATGGACAAGCCTAACGCCAATCCCGATCTCGTAAAAACGGGGCTTGCAGAGCTTGACATCATGCCTACCGAGTGGGGCGGCAGCTACGAGTTCGTGCCGATCTCCGCAAAGACGGGCGACGGAATTGAAAATTTATTAGAGATCGTGCTTTTGCAAGCCGATCTTTTGGAGCTCAAAGCAGATCCTAGCAAGCAGGCTAAAGCAACCATCATCGAAAGCTCCCTTCAAAAAGGGCGCGGCGCCGTTGCTACTGTCATCGTGCAAAACGGCACCCTGCACGTCGGAGACACCGTCGTAGCGGGCATCGCGTACGGTAAGGTGCGCGCACTTAGCGACGATAAAGGCAGGGCGCTAAAGCAAATTTTACCGGGCGAATGCGGCGTCATCATAGGCCTTAGCGAGGTTCCGGGCGCCGGCGAGACGTTGATCGGCGTTTTAAGCGATAAGGAAGCGCGCGAGTACGCGAGTAAAATTTACGAGCATCAGCGCCAAAAAGAGCTTAGCAAATCGACCAAGGTCACTATCGACGAGCTAAGCGCCAAGATCGCCGAAGGCTCGCTAAAAAGCCTTCCTGTGATCGTCAAAGCCGACGTCGCGGGCTCGTTGGAGGCTATCAAAGCAAGCCTTGAAAAGCTCCGCAACGACGAGGTAAAGGTCGATATCATCCACAGCGGCATCGGCGGTATCACGCAAAACGACATCGCCTTAGCAAGCGCTAGCGAAAACTGTGTGATCTTGGGCTTCAACGTCCGTCCTACGGGCGAGATCAAAGAGCTTGCCAAGGAGCGCGGCGCGCAGATTAAGACCTACAACGTCATCTACAATCTAATCGACGATATCAAGGCGCTTTTGGGCGGCCTTATGAGCCCGATCATCAGCGAGGAGGCCTTGGGTCAAGCCGAGATCAGGCAGGTCATCAACGTGCCCAAGATCGGGCAGATCGCGGGCTGCATGGTTACCGACGGGCTCATCGCTCGCGGCGCGAAGATCCGCGTCATCAGAGAGGGCGTCATCGTTTTCGAGGGCAACGTCAGCTCGCTCAAGCGCTTTAAAGACGACGCCAAGGAAGTCGCCAAAGGCTTCGAGTGCGGCGTAGGCATCGAGGGCTACGACGATATGCGCGTGGGCGATTTTATCGAAAGCTACAAGCAAAAAGAGGAGCAGGCTACGATCGACTAGCGCTCGCGGAATTGCGCGCGGGCATTGGCTTCATTTACACGGCCTGCGGCTAAATTTTAAGCCTCGATCGCGCTTTGAAATTTTATGCTCGTAAAATTTGGGCGTGAAATTTCGCCTTTTAAATTTAGCGGCGGAATGCGCGAGTAAGGCTTTAAATTTTGTCGGTTTCTGCGCGAGGCTCTGCTGCGTAGCGTCAGTTTTGAAATTTTAATGTTTAGATTTTTTACGGCGCAGCTTTGCGATCAAATTTTAAATTTACGCCGCTTATTGGTCATAGATTTTCCGTGCGACTTAAATTTTAAATTTAATCACAAAGTTAAAATTTTAAAGCGGCAAAATTTAGATTTCGTGCGGTATCGAAGCGCTTTTAAAATTTAAGATAAATTCCACAGCGGCGCAGTGCGTGACAAAACAGCAACGCGGAGAATAGCGCGGTGCAGGCGGCGCAAAATAAAGCCGCAGCGCCGTGCGGTGTCATCGCGTCGCTGCCAAAAGACGGCAACGGATATCGTAAATAGCGACGCAGTAAGCGAGCGTAGTGCAAAGAGGGTGCTGCCGTGCGCTGTATTCTTACGGTGTCAAGATGGGCAGCGTGGTAGCAATATAGCGCCGTGGCGAGCAGAATATGGCATAGAATAGCACACCGCGTCTTGGCGCGGAAATATTGCTGCGGTAGCGGCGCAATTACGCGACGAGCTTTTGTATGCGAGTCATGAAATTCTTGCGCGATCTGCGTTTGAAATTTAAGCGTGGAGCACCGGGCTGAATTTAAGAGCAAAATTTCAAAGTTAAGCTCGCACCTTTTAAAATTTAAAAGCGAAAGCGAAATTTTAAAAGGCGCAGTCGCTGTCCGCAATACCTGCGCGCAGTAAACCGCTCAGAATTTAAACGGATGCTCCGACGCAGGACGGATATTTTGCCATTTCGAAGTGAGATAAAATTCTGCGTTGCCGCGCACCTAAGCGAGATAGAATTCCGTGCCGCCATAAGATGGACGCGAGAAAAATTCTATGTCGCCGCGATATGGATGTAAGATAAATTTTATGGCAACGTAATAAAATTTCGCGTCGCCGCAGGACGGATATTTCGCAACGCCGAAGTGGAATAGAATTCCGCATCGTCATGCCCAAGCGAAATAAAATTTCGCGTCGCTGAAAGACGCGAGATAAAATTCTATATCGCCGCAAGACGGACGCTCCGCTGCGACAAAGCAATAAAATTCCGTCATCGCAAGACGCAAAATAAAATTCCATCGCCGCGCAATCTGCGGCGATTTAAGATAGCGAGGTAAAGATGAATCCGACCGAACTCAGAAGACTTCGCACGCAAAGCGTGCTAAAGCAACTCATCCCCGAAGCGCTCGCGAGCCTTGAGGACGAGCTTTTGCGCGGGCTGTGCGTGACCGACGTGGAGTGCAAGCGCGGGCGCTACGACGCGTTTGTGTATCTGGATAAAAACGCTTTCGACGAGCGCGAGCAGGAATTCGTGCTCGAAAAGCTCGGCCGCGTGGCAAGATATTTGCAAAACTTCTGCGCCGAGGCGGAGGGCTGGTACCGCTGCCCCGCGTTTCACTTCAAATTTGACGACCGCTTGGAGTATCAAAACAAAATGGACGATCTTTTTGACAAAATAGAGGAGGAGCTGCGCAAAAATGGTTGATTTAGAGGCTTTGGCGCGCGAGTGCGGCGTGCAGCTTTACGACGTGGAGACGGTGAGCGAAAACGGCAAAACGATCTATCGCATCAGTATCACGAAAGCAGGCGGCGTGGGCCTAGACGACTGCGAGCGACTATCGCGGCTGCTTTCGCCGATTTACGACGTGGAGCCGCCGCTTGAGGGCGAGTGGACGCTGGAGGTCGGCTCGCCCGGGCTTGAGCGCAAGCTAAGCAAACCGCAGCATTTCACAAACTCCGTGGGCGAGCTGGTGCGCCTAAGCCGCACGGACGGGCAGAAGCTAAGCGGCGAGGTGCTAGACTGCGAAGGCGGCGTGCTTAGGCTACGCACGGACGACGGCGAGGTGAGCGTGCGACTTGACGAGATCAAAAAGGCACGAACCTATGTGCAGTGGTAGCGGCGATAAATTTTGAAATTTTACGCGCAAGGCTTTGGGGTGCGGTGCCTAAGAAGCGCGAACTTAAATTTTAAGCTAAAGCGACGAAGTTAATTTGCATTCGCCTTGCTCGCGCGCTTTTAAGTGTCGCTTCTATCGCGAGCGATGTACGGCTCGCGGCATCTTGCCTCGCTTTTTAATTTGGCGCGCGATATTCGGTGCGGCTTTCAAAAACACATGCCGCGCGCAAGTCTTTTGCGTTGCGGATTGATCATATCGCATAAAAATATCTCCGCGTTGCGATTGGTCGCATGCGCACCGCGGCGAAACGGCGTTTCGCCAAGCTTTTTGCGCTTAGGTTTACGATTGTCGGCATGCGGTACGAATGTGCGGCTACGGGCAGAGTGAAATTCGATAAATATTAGCCTTTCGCGCGGATGTGCCCGCAGCACTGCCTTGTTGCGTCGCATGGGCACACGGCACGTTAAATTTTTAGATTTCTTTAAAATTTGCCGCTACCGGTCGCTCTTGATCTCTCGCGGCGCTCGGCGCAAAATTTTAAAATTTCGGTGCCGCTCGCCTGTTTTAAAATTTACGTCGCACCGATAAAAAGTAATTTTTCACGCCACCGAGCGGCGCTTTGAAATTTCAGATCGTACCGCTAAAAAGCAAGCTTCGCGGCGATTTCTGCTGCGTAAATTTTAATTCCCATGCCGCGCGTGCCGTTTTGAAATTTCACACTGCACCGCTAAAAGATAAGTTTTGCGTGACGCTTGCGCGTTGCTTTAGAATTTTACGTCGCATCAAAAAGCGGCTAAATTTAAAATTTACGCGCTGTTTTAGATGCGGTAAAATTCCACGCTGAAATTCCGCCCGTAAATTTTTGATACAAAATTCCTGCGCTAAATTTCGCCTTAAAATTTTATCTGTAGAATTTTAAGACAAAATTCCGCCCGTAAATTTACGCTTTAAAACTCTACGGGCGGAGGTTTGCGCGCCGTCCATTGGATAATTAAAATTCCGCCAAGCGGCGCGGGTATTTGCGGCTACGAAGCGGAGATGCCGATTGTGGCTAGCAGCACGGGCGAGGTCATGAGCCCCACGATCGTAAGGGTCCACGCTAATATCGCTATTACGAGCGAGGCTTGCTTTTTGACGGCTTGATAGGTCGCGGCGATCGCGCACAAGAACGCAAGTGGAACGAAAACAATCCCTAGGAAAAAGATCCCTAAAATCGCGAAGACTATGGAGAGTATCCCAAGCACGTTTGATTGGGGTTGAACGGTCGGTTGTTCAGACATTTTGATCCTTTGAAGAAAATTCTTGTAATTCTAGCGTGGGGGCGCGGCGGGGGGGGGGGGGGGGGTGGGGTTGGGTGTGGCGGGGCGGGGGGGAG